>NZ_BAAGPM010000008.1:0-494134 GCF_054784135.1 Kribbella swartbergensis | reverse complement strand
CACCGACCCCGCGCCGAGCACCCCGCAACCCACCGGTCATCGTCGCCACCGGCTCCCACACGATCCGCCCAACCGCACCGACCCCGCGCCGAGCACCCCGCAACCCACCGGCCGTCGCCGCCACCGGCTCCCACACGATCCGCCCAACCGCACCGACCCCGCGCCGAGCACCCCGCAACCCGCCGGTCATCGCCGCCGCCGGCTCCCGCAGGGGTTGTCCGGCTCTACGGGTCGCGCGTGGGGTGGTGCCTGCTGGGCTGTGGGTGGTTGCCGTCGGGGGTTCCCACAGGGTCTGTCCGGTGCCGGCGGATCGGCCGTGGGCAAGCCAGTCGGTGGTTGCCGGCGGCGGTTGGCAGACGCGTCGGCTGGCTCCAGCGCTTTCGCGCCGGGTGGGGGTCATTGTTTGTCCAGGGCGTAGAGGACGGAGTTGTGGACGACGATGGCGTGGCTGCCGGCGAGGCCCCACGGGCGGGCGGTGTTTTTGGCGAGGGTGGTCGTGGTGCGGCCGGGGCGGATGGCGAGGAGGTCGCCGCGAACCGTCCCGTAGATCGTCCCGGCCGTGATCGACAGCGGCTTGAAGTCCGGCCGGATCGACGTCTTGCGGGCGGTGAAGTCGATCAGGCACTCACCCCACGCCGCGACCTTGCGAGCCTGGTCCGGCACCCACTGCCAACCCTCCGCGATGCTCGCCTTGGTGGCCGGGCACGTCGCCACGACACCACCGTTCGCGGTGGAGTGCACCGCAGGGATGACGATGTTCTCGGTCTTGGTCTTCCACAGCACAAGCGCGCGTCCCGGGCTCGCGGCCACCACGTGGTCGATGCCCGTGTTTCCGGCCGGTCCCTTGAGTTCGAGGGTCTCCAGGTCCTTGCCCGGCTGGCTCCAGTAGAGCGGGCCGCGGTACCGCGCCATCAGGGCCCGGTCGCCCTCGGCCAGCAGGGTGGTGGACTCGCGCGGCTGGTTCGGCACCGTCTTCAGCTCGCCGCCGGACACCACGGCCGCTCCGGCCTCGGCGCCCATCTGGATCAGCGGCGACGTACCGAAGAACTGGACGTCGGCCGAGTTCGGCAGTTCGACGTCTTCCGGCAGGGCGCCGTCGCCAGGCCAGTAGTACAAGGTGTCCGGCGTGGTGATCGC
This sequence comes from Kribbella swartbergensis, assembly GCF_054784135.1. Lineage (NCBI taxonomy): Bacteria > Bacillati > Actinomycetota > Actinomycetes > Propionibacteriales > Kribbellaceae > Kribbella > Kribbella swartbergensis. The sequence goes on along the minus strand of NZ_BAAGPM010000008.1, from coordinate 492,997 downwards.
GAGCACCCGCTTGGAGTCGATGGTGGTGTAGACCGGGCCGACGGAGTCCTTCGGCACGGTGTCCTGCCAGAGCACCTTGCCGTTGGCATCGAACACGGCGACCTTCCGGTCCGGCGTCATCACCGCGACCTCGGTGCCGTCCGGGGACACCGCGGGCTTGCTGCCCTCGGCGATGTCGACCGTCCAGCCGGCCTGGGCGGACCAGCCGAGCGGTACCGGGCGGGACGCGAACTGGTCCGGCCCGACACTCGGCTCCGGCAACGGCGGCAGCTTCGGCGACTCCTTCGTCGTGGGGACCTTGTCGTCGAGCTTGCTGAACACGCCGACGTACAGCACCGTCCCGACGACCAGCACGAAGGCGATCGCCGCGGCGACGACGATCGGCCAGATCGGCTTGCTGCCGCGGCGGCCCTTGCCCTCCACCTCGACCGCCTCGACCCGGCCGTCCGGGTGGATGATCAGCGGCCAGGAGGCGCCGTCGGACTCGACCGCGGTCGCCTTCACCGGCCGGCCGAGCTGCCCGGCCCGTTCGCTGACCAGCGCGATCGCGGCCTGGCGCGGGTCGTGGTGGTTCACCGGGTGACTGCGCCCGGCGATCTTCACCTCGGCGTTGTGGTCGTCGTACAGCCGGATCGTCACCTTGGGCCAGGACGGGATCTTCTCAGCCACGCCGACCTCTCATTCCCGCCACCGACTCCACTCCTCCGACTCCGACTCGACTCCGACGTCACGGACGACATCGACCACACCGGTCCAGACCGCTGCGTCAGCGAGCCACCACCCGAGCCACCGGCAAAGTAGACCATTAGCATGTGCTGCGCACCAACGGCATGCCGGGGAACCCGGGCAGGCCCGACGACGCGAGCCCTGGCTCGACTGACCCCGACAAGGGGGTAGAAACATCCTCGCCTGTGGATGGGTCACAGAAGCACACCCGGAAAGCGAGAGAATACTGTGGGCGACAGCCTGTGACGCAGCGCGAGAGGAGGGGCCATGACGCAGAACCCGTGGACTCGGCAGCAATCGCCGACTCCGGGTCCGCAACAGCCGCACCCAGGCCCCCCACCGCAGGTGGACCTGACCCCGCGGGGTCCGTCCGCGCCACAGCTCGGTGTGCCCGCCCCGGCCGAGGACCAGCGACTGCCGAAGTTCGCCATTCCGGCGGCCGACACGCTCTGGTGGGTGGGGGCGCACGGCGGTTCCGGCGAGACGACCATGTCCTTGCTGCTACCGGGCACCAGGGCGGCCAACCATCGCTGGCCGATCCCGCCGCCGCCGGTGCCGACGCCGGTGATCCTGGTCGCCCGGACCAACGGTTCGGGCCTGCGGGCCGCTCAGCGGGCCGCGACCGAGTGGGCGTCCGGAGTGGTCCAGGGTGTCGCCGTCCTCGGCCTGGTGCTGATCGCGGACGCGCCCGGCCGGCTGCCCCGGGTCCTCGACGACTTCGCCGACATCGTCGGCGGAGGGGTGCCGAGGGTGTGGGACATCCCGTGGATCGAGGAGTGGCGCCGAGGGGAGGCACCCACCCCTGACAACACCCCTGACGAGGTTTTCGAAGTCCTTGAATCCATCTACGCTCTTCGCGCGTCAAACCCAGCGGACTACCCCGCCCCGTACTGAAAGGCTCTTACCGCGATGATGTTGGCACATCTGATCTCGGAGGCCGTCACCGTGCTTCCGCTCATCGACGACCCGGGTGCCGGTGAAGCGCCTCCCGGTTCGGAGAAGCTCAACCTGGTGATCCGCTGGGTGACCTGGATCGCATTCAGCATCTGTGTTCTGGGCATCATCATCGCCGGCGCCATGATGGCCGTCGGCCAGCGGCGGGGCGAGGGCGGCGAGCACGCGGCCCGGCTCGGCTGGGTCCTCGCGGCCTGCATCGTGATCGGCTCGGCGTCGGCCCTCATCGGCCTGCTGCAGTGACGGCTACCCAGCCCGACTGGGTCGCCGGAGGCTGATCGGCGATGGGACTGTTCAGCAGAGATCCCGACTCCGGTTCCGGAGGCGACGACGCCGGAGGTGAGGGGACGGGTTTCTGGCAGGAGCGCGGTTTCGTCGCCTCGGCGATCGTCGTCGGTGCGGTGGTCGTCTGCTTGCTGGTCTGGTTCTTCGCCCGGGATCCGGGTACGCCGGCCACGCAGCCGGCGACCTCACCGAGCACCGTCGTACCGACCGAACAGCCCACCGAGGAACCGTCCGTGCCGCCCGCCACGCCCACTGGAGAACCCACCGCCACCCAGACCACGACACCGTCCGGGCCGCCCACGCCCGGCACCGGTGGCTGCAAGCTGAGGAACCCCGACCAGACGATCCCGCGGGTGGCACCGCCGGCGGTCACCTGGCAGTTCGAGGCCGACATGCTCATTCCGCTCCAGCAGGAGGGTGGTCCGGCCGTCACCGACCGGACCGGTGTGCGCTCCTGCTTCGCCCACTCGCCGACCGGTGCCGTGCTCGCGGCGATGGTCACCCTGGGCCAGATCCGCAACCCGGACCTGACCGACGAGGTGCTGGCCACCCGGATCGCGCCCGGCCCCGGCCGGAACCGGGCGATCAGCGAGGCCCGGGTCACCCGGACGCCGCGCAACGAGGGCGACGTTGCGCAGTTCGCCGGCTTCAAGGTGCTGGACTACCTGCCGGACCGGGCGATCATCTCCATCGCCGTCCAGATCGACGACAAGAGCGTCGCGTCGCTGCCGGTCACGATGGTCTGGCACCGCGGCGACTGGAAGGCGGAGCTGAAGGAGGACGGGAGCTTCAACGGCAGCGTGGAGCCGGACCTGCTCGGTTCGCTCGACGGCTACGTCGGGTTCAGGGGGGCGTGATGATCGCCCTGGGCTGTTCGTGGGCGCCCTGGGACTGGGACGACTGCGTCGAGGAGTACCTGGGCCGGGCCGTCAACGCGGCCTTCGGGGGGTTCTTCAAGCTGATCTTCGAGGCCATTACCGCGGTCGTGGTGGCCGCGGTCGAGGCGGTGCTGAAGGCGGTCGGCTTCCTGTGGATCTGGATCGACACCCCGGACGTCTCCAACAGCGGGACGGTCGGCTTCATCCAGGTGCACACCAACTACATCTTCGCCGCGGTCGCGACCATCGCGGTCACCATCGGCGGGATCCAGATGGCCGTGTCGCACCGCGGTGAGCCGCTGCGCGACATCCTCCGGTCGCTGCTCACCATGGTGGTCGTCTCCAGCGCCGGCGCGGTGTTCGCGGCCACGCTGATCCAGGCCGCGGACCAGTTCTCCTCCTGGATCATCAGCCGGGCGCTCGGCGCGGACGACCACGCGTTCGCGACCAAGCTGACCGAGCGGATGATCGATCCGCTCAAGGATCCCGGCGAGGCGCTCGGGTTCGCGCTGATCATCTTCGTCGGCATCCTGATGGTGATCACCGCGATCATCCAGCTGGCGCTGATGATCGTCCGGTACGGGATGCTCGTGCTGCTCGTCGGCGTACTCCCGTTGACCGCGGCGGCCACGAACTCCGAGATGGGGATGATGTGGTTCAAACGCGCGGTCGGGTGGTTGGCCGGGTTCATCATCTACAAACCGGTGGCGGCGCTGATCTACGCCACCGCGATCAAGCTGATGGGTGCGCCGGCCACGCCCGACGGGGCGCCGGAGGGTACGCCGCAGACGCTCAAGATCGTGATGGGCGTGACGATGATGATCATCGCGGTCGTCGCGCTCCCCGCCATCCTCCGCTTCGTCTCACCGAGGACGTCCTGACATGATCGCGCTCGGGTGTGGTGATGGCTGGTTCGAGTGCCTCAAGGCGATCGTCAGTGAATTCCTGGCGCCAGTTGTCAAGGGACTGATCGAGTTGATCTTCCAGCCGATTCTCGACGCCATCGCCAAGGCCGTCACGGTGGTGATGGGCACCATCGGCACCTTCTGGGTGTACGTCGACACACCGGCCGTCGGCAGTACGACGACCGGACAGCCGGCCAACGACACGGTCGGCTGGATCTGGGACCACACCCAGTTCATCGCCGTCGCCGTCGCGATGATCGGCCTGATGGTCGGCGCCATGCAGATGGCCTGGAGCCATCGCGGCGAGGCGGCCCGGGACATCCTCCGGTCGCTGATCACCCTGGCCATCGCGTCGGTGCTCGGGGTTGCGATCGCGCAGGCGCTGATCGAGGTCGGCGACAAGTTCTCCGACTGCCTCGTCACCACCGCACTGAGCGACTCCGGTGAGGGCTGGCGCTGCGGCATGGGCAACACCGGCGGAGGCAAGAGCTTCGGCCAGACGATGGCCGCGATGCTGGGCCTGTCCGCCACCGTGGGGCCGATCGGGATCGGCCTGGCGATCACCATCGGCGTACTCACCATCGTCGCCGGGGTGATCCAGATCGTGCTGATGGTGGTCCGCAGCGCGATGCTGATCCTGCTGCTCGGCGTGCTGCCGATCGCGGCCGCGGCGACGAACACCGAGATGGGCCGGACCTGGTTCAAGCGGATCATCGCCTGGATCCTCGCCTTCATCCTCTACAAACCGGTCGCCGCGATCGTGTACGCGACCGCGATCAGACTCACCTCGAACAACGGTCAGGGGCTGAACTTCGCCAACGGGGACGAGCCGGTGGCGACCCAGGTGATGAACATGGTCACCGGCATCACCATGCTGGTGCTCGCCCTGTTCGCCCTGCCCGCGCTGATGCGGTTCATCGTCCCGATGGTCGCCGCGACCGCGGGCTCGGCCGGCGCCGGAATGATCGCGGCCAAGATGACCGGCCTGGACAAGCTCGCGGACAAGGCCCAGCAGCAGGCCGACCAGAGTGGCGCCGACGGCGGTGGCCAAGGTCAGGGCCCGACGGGTGCCCGCAACGTCGGCCGTCCCAGCCAGGCGCAGAGCCCGAGCGGTGCCGGAGGCGGCGGTGGCGGTGGCGCCGGCGGCGGTGCTGGGGGCGGTGCCGGTGGCGGCGGTGGGGCCGCGGCCGGTGGTCGCGGCGCTGCGGCCGCGGGCGGTGGTGGTGGCGCTGCCGCGGCCGGTGGTGGCGGCGGTGCGGCCGCGGGAGGCGGTGCGGCAGCCGCTGGTGGTGGCGCCGCGGCAGCCGCCGGTCCGGCCGCGGCCGCGGTCGTCGCGGTCAAGATGGGTGTCGACAAGACCAAGGAAGCCGGTCAGATGGCGGCCTCCGAGGCGTTCGACAACGACGCCATGGACGAGGGCTCCGGCGGCGGAGGCGGGGGCGGTGGCGGCGGGGGCGGTGGCCCGTCGGGGAGCGGCGGACCGACCCGCGACATGAGCCGCGACAACGAACGAGCACGAGCACAGCACGAGCAGAACACGCGCTGGCACGACGACCAGCACCGGCGCGACGCGCAACGAGACATGGACGGACCACGTGGCAGCAGCTGACAACGTGCGGAGCGCTCCGCGCACCTACGGCAACTGGCGACAGCCCGCCTCGGCGGGTATCGCCGGCCTGGGCACGCTCGGCACCGGCATCATGATGGGCGGCCTGCTCATGACGATCATCATGATGATGGCGGGCGGCATCATCGCCGCTGTCGTCACCTTGCTGATCGTCGCCGTGATGCTGCTGATGCTGATGACCAAGGACAAGCACGGCCTGTCCGCGCTGCAACGGCTTTCGACCCGCATTGGATGGCAACGAGCAAAGATGACGAAGCAGAACATCTACCGTTCCGGTCCGCTCGGCCGGACCCCCTGGGGCAAGTTCCAGCTTCCCGGCCTGGCCGCCGCCTCCCAGCTGAGCGAGTTCAGGGACTCGTACGGCCGGCCGTTCGCGCTGCTGTTCTACCCGAGCACCCGGCACTTCACCGTCGTCATCAACGCCGAACCCGACGGCGCCTCGCTGGTCGACGAGGAGCAGGTCGACGTCTGGGTCGCGCACTGGGGCCAGTGGCTCGCGTCGCTCGGCCACGAGCCGGGCATCGTCGCCGCCTCGGTGACGGTGGAGAGCGCGCCCGACACCGGCATCCGGCTGCGTCGTGAGGTCAGCAACAACATGCTGGACGGTACGCCGGCCATCGCGCGGGCGATGCTGACCGAGGTCGTGCAGACCTACCCGGAGGGCTCGGCGCTGGTCTCGGCCCGGGTCGCGCTGACGTTCAAGGGCACCGACCGCAACGGCAAGCGGCGTAAGGAAGAGGACATGGGCCGCGAGCTCGCGTCCCGCCTGCCTGCGCTGACCCAGAGCCTGAACGCGACCGGTGCGGGTGCCGCCCGGCCGGTCACCGCCCAGGAGCTCTGCGAGACCGTGCGCATCGCGTACGACCCGGCCGCCGCCGTGCTCATCGACGAGGCGCGTGGGCAGGGTATGGCGCCGGAGCTGCAGTGGACCGATGTCGGTCCGGCCGCCGCCCAGGCGTTCTGGGACAAGTACCGGCACGACTCCGCCTGGTCGGTGACGTGGCAGATGACCCAGGCGCCGCGCGGTGAGGTGTTCTCGTCCGTGCTGTCCCAGCTGGTCGCACCGCACCCGGACATCGATCGCAAGCGGGTCACCCTGCTCTACCGTCCGCTGGACGCGGCTACCGCGGCCCGGATGGTCGAGTCGGACAAGCGCAACGCGTCCTTCCGGGCGACCACATCCAGCCGTCCGACGGCCCGGACGATAGCCGAGGCCCGGGCCGCCGAGCGGACCGCCCAGGAGGAGGCCCGCGGTGCCGGTCTGGTCAACTTCGGCATGGTCGTGACCGGAACGGTGATGACGGCCGAGCAGATCCCGGACATGATCGCTGCCATCGACAACCTGGGCGCAACCGCGCGCATCCTGCTCCGGCCGGCGTACGGCTCGCAGGACTCCGCGTTCGTGGCCGCGCTGCCGCTGGGCGTCGTACTGCAGAGCCACCTAGCCGTCCCGGCTGGGCTGCGGGAGGCACTATGACCGCTGGGGAGTCACGGTGAGCAAGAAGACGAAGAAGCCGACCGACCCGACGCGCGGTGGCAAGCGGCCGATGCCGCGGGGCTGGCCGGGTCCCGGGGGCGGCTACTCGACGTACATCCAGGCTCCGGCGGAGTGGCGTGGTACGACGGTCCAGGTCTGCGGACTGTGGCCGTTCGCGGCCGGCACCGGCAGCCCGATGGTCGGCGTGCCGATCGGCCGCAACATCCTGTCCGGCGCGACCATGTGCTGCGACCCGATCAGCTGGTTCATGCGCGCGAAGCTGATCTCGAACCCGTCGATGTTCGTGCTCGGCAAACCCGGTCTGGGCAAGTCGACGATCACCCGGCGGATGGCGCTCGGCCTGGCCGGGTACGGCATCCAGCCGCTGGTGCTCGGCGACCTCAAACCCGACTACAAGGACCTGATCGAGGCACTCGGCGGCCAGGTCATCCAGCTCGGCCGCGGCCGCGGGCACCTGAACGTGCTCGACCCGGGTGAGTCCCGGGAGGCTGCGCTCCGGCTGACCGGCAAGGCCCGCGAGGCGATCCAGGCGGACGCGCACGGCCGCCGCCAGACGATGGTGTCGGCGCTGATCTCGATCATGCGCTCGGCGCCGCCGTCGGACCGCGAGGAGACGATCATCGACGAGGCCCTCAAGGTCCTCGACGAGCGGCATCAGGGTACGCCGTTGCTCCGCGACCTGCTCAAGGTCATCCAGGACGCTCCGGACCGGGTCCGCAACGTGGCCCTGGACCGCGGCAGCCTGGACCGCTACCGGCAGATCACCGAGGGGCTCGAGGCGTCGCTGATCGGTCTGGTCGGTGGCGGCCGGCTCGGTGAGATCTTCTCCGAGCAGACCGACAACCCGATGCAGATGGACCGTCCGGTGGTGTTCGACGTGTCCAACATCGACGACTCCGAGACGAACCTGCAGGCCGCCGTACTGCTGGCCTGCTGGTCCTACGGGTTCGGAGCGGTCGCGGTCTCACAGGCTCTCGCGGACGCCGGCCTGGAACCGCGGCGGCACTACTTCGTCATCCTCGACGAGCTGTGGCGGGTACTGCGGGCCGGGCGCGGCCTGGTCGACCGGGTCGACGCGCTGACCCGCCTGAACCGCCAGCGCGGTGTCGGGATGGCGATGATCTCGCACACCATGTCCGACCTGCTGGCGCTCGAGCACCCCGAGGACCGGATGAAGGCGAAGGGATTCGTCGAGCGCTCCGGCATGGTCATCTGCGGTGGCCTGCCGCGCGCCGAGATGGAGAACCTGACCGAGGTCGTGCCGATGTCCGAGGAGGAGCAGAACATGCTCATCGGCTGGCAGGACCCGCCGGCCTGGGACCCGGCCACCGGCGAGGAGGCGGCGCCGCCCGGCCGGGGAAATTTCCTGGTCAAGGTCGGTGGCCGGCCGGGGATCCCGGTGCATGTCGGGCTCACCTCGGTCGAGCGGGAGATCAACGACACGAACAAGCTGTGGAAGACCGGCGCCGACGGTACGCCGCTGAAGGTCGAGGTGGCCGCCGACGGTTCGGAGGAGGTCGTCGAGGAGTACAGCTTCGACGACCCGACCATGCTGCCGCCGCCGGACCCGAGCACCCGGGTGGTCGCCCGAACGGGAGTTGACGAGTAATGGCACAGGGCAAGAAGAGCACCGGTCCCGGCGGGCTGTCGGTCGAGTCGGTCCTGGTCTTCATCGGCGTCGGACTGTTCGCGATCGTCGTCGGCGGCATCTGGGGCGCGCTCTCGGTCGCCGCCGCGATCAACGACACCCGCTCGGTGTCGAACCCGGTCGGCGCGCTGGCCGACCTGATCAACGGCAAGCTCGAGTGGTCCGCCGCGGCGACGGGCGTCCTCATCCTCGAGGTCGTCGTACTGGCCGCGATCGCCGGCGGCGCCTGGTTCCTGGTCCGCAGGCGCCAGGAAAGCATCGGCCGGGTGGACCGGCAGGCGTTCCTGATGTCGAAGCGGTCGGAGATCTACAAGCTCACCCGCGAGGGCGCGCAGGGCATCGCCGACCGGCTCGGCGCCGGCCACGCCGGTCCCGGCATCCTGATCGGCCGGACCGTCCGCGACAACCTCGAGGTGTTCGGGTCCTGGGAGGACATGCACGTCGACATCTGGGGTCCGCGCACCGGTAAGACGACGTCCCGCGCCGTACCGGCGATCCTCGATGCGCCCGGCGCCGTGGTCGCGACCTCGAACAAGCGCGACATCGTCGACGCCACCCGCGGGCCGCGGCTGGACAAGGGACCGGTCTGGGTGTTCGACCCGCAGGAGGTGTGCGAGGAGCCGCCGAACTGGTGGTGGAACCCGCTGACCTACATCACCGACGAGGTGAAGGCCCGCGAACTGGCCGAGCACTTCGTCGCCTCGCAGCGCAAGGAGAACGCCCAGACCGACGCGTTCTTCGACGCGGCCGGCACCGACCTGCTGGCCGGGCTGCTGCTCGCGGCCGCGGTCGCCAAGCGCCCGATCACGCAGGTCTACAGCTGGCTCGCCGACCAGCGCAACGACGAGCCGGAGCGGATCCTGCGCAACACCCCGGGTCTGCACCTGTCCGCCGACGCGCTCGCCGGCGTCATCAACGCGCCCGACAAGCAGCGCGCCGGTGTGTACGGCACCGCCCAGCAGAGCGCGCAGTTCCTGGTCAACCGCAAGGTCACCCGATGGGTCGTCCCGCAGGGGCCGAACGACACCCGTCCGCAGTTCAACCCGCACGAGTTCGTCCGCAAGGGCGGCACGCTGTACAGCCTGTCCAAGGAAGGCGCCGGTACGGCGGGACCGCTGGTCACCGCGTTGACGGTGGCGGTCGTCGAGGCGGCCGAGGAGTATGCCAAGGGCTGCCCGATGGGCCGGATGCCGAGTCCGCTGGTCGGCGTACTGGACGAGGCCGCGAACGTGTGCCGCTGGAAGAACCTGCCCGACCTGTACAGCCACTTCGGCTCCCGCGGCATCGTGCTGATGACGATCCTGCAGTCCTGGGCGCAGGGGATGGAGTGCTGGGGCGAGCGCGGCATGGACAAGCTCTGGTCCGCCGCCAACATCCGGGTGTACGGCGGTGGTGCGTCGGACGCCACATTCCTGGAGAAGCTGAGCAAGCTGATCGGTGACTACGACATCACCTCCAGCTCGGTGTCGTACAACAAGGGCGAGCGCGGCACCAGCCGGCAGACCCAGCGGCACCACATCCTGGAGGTGTCCGACCTGGCGTCGATGCCGCCCGGCCGGGCCGTCGTCTTCCCGTCCGGTATCCCGGCGACGATGATCAAGACCGTGCCGTGGTTCACCCGGCCGGACGCGGGCGCGGTGAAGGCGTCGCTGGCGAAGTACGATCCTGGTGCATCCGGAGCGGCCGCTCCGCAGGGCGCGAACCCGTGGGTCTCGGCGGGCAGCCAGCCCCCGGCGGCGCCGCCCGCGCGGCCGGTCGGCGTGCCGGTGTGGGAGCAGAGTGAGGAGCAGCGCCGTGGATGGTGAACAGGAACTCTTCTATCCGCATGTCGCGGCCTTCGTCGAGGACCGGCTGATCTACCTCTACACGCGGCGGATCGGGCAGCAGTACGTCTGGTGCCCGGAGTGGTACCGCCACGCCGAGGCGCTCAGCCGGCTGGACTCGATCTGGCGAGCCTGGGAGCACCTGCGGCTCGACCCGGCCACCGGCATGTCGGTCTGGTGGCGGGACCACGCGGACCCGCACATGATGGCGCTGCTGGACCCGGACGGCCCGTTCGCCGCCTGCCGCGGTTCGCACACCGACTACCCGATTCCGCCGCTCCCGGTGGAGGAGCCCCCGGCCGGCCTGTTCTTCGACCAGCGCCAGCCGAACCTGCGCGGCATCTAGATGTGGACGTGGGGCTAACCTGCAGGTGGCGTTCGCCGCCGAGCTGGTTGCCCTCGGCATCTTCGCGCGGTGGGGTGGCCGGTTGTAGGGCGCCCCGTCCGCTGCTGCTCGCGATCGGCCTGCCAGCGGGTTAGTCGCCCAGGCCGATGTCGCGGAGTTCGCCGGGGTTGCGGGTGCGTTGCTTCTTGAGCTGCTTGCGGCGCTTCACGTACTTGCGGGCGGTCGGCGTCTCGGCCGGCGGGTTGCGGACGGCCTCGGCGGCGGGCGGTTGCCCGGGCTGATGGGCCGCTTCGCTTCGCCGGTCGCGCGCTTCCGCGTCGTACCGGTCCGCTGCGCCCTCGTCGTACCTCGCGGCCCTGTCCTCGCGCTCGGCGGCGCGCTGGTACCGGCGGCCGGCGGCAGCAGTGGCGTCCGCTCCGGGCTCGTCGGGACGCGCCGCGGCCTCGTCCAGCAGGTGATGCCCGTGGGCGCGGTCGCTGCGGCCCTGCCGGCGCTCGGCGGCGGCGTCGCTGCGCAGACGGTTGGCCCGGCTCTCGGCAACGTCGGCCAGCCGCATCGCCTCGGTGGTCTCCGCGGTGGCGTCGAGGACCTCCCGCCGGTGGCGGACCTCCTGCAACTCGCGCTCTTCCTGAGCGTCGAGCTCGATCTCCTCCTCGTGGAGTTCCTCGAGCTCCTCCTCGTCGCGGAGCGCCGCCTCCTCCTCCGGCGTCAGAACCCCGGCCGGGTGCTCGCCGTCACGCACCCACTTGCCGGCGCCGCGTCGCTCGCTCAGCGCCTCAGGGCTGTCGTCGTCGCCCTGCTCGCGCTGGTCGGGCTCGAGCGCAACGGTCTGCTCGTCGTCGGTGTCGGCCATGCCGCTCCTTTCCTTCCCGCCAAACGATGCCGCACCGGCGGGGTCAGCGGGTAGCCCCCGTCACCAGCCAGGCGTCGCGCCGCTCGCGGGTGACCAGCGTGAGCAGCCGCAGCAGCATGAACCCGCCGAACGCCCACCACAGCGCGACGATGCCACCGTCGAGCCACAGCACGCTCAGAGCCAGCGGCACGTACAGCACAAGGGCAATGACACCCGCCACCGCCAGGTACGGCCCGTCACCCGCTCCGATCAGTACGCCGTCCAGCACGAACACCACACCGTTCACCGGCTGCCAGAGCGCTGCCACGATCAGTACGGCGGCCAGCGTCCGTCGTACCTCTGGATCGGTGGTGAACCACGGCACGTAGACGTCGCGTAGACCCCACAGCGCCAGGCCGCCGAGCACTCCGGAGAACAGGCCCCACCACATCATCCGGCGGGTGATCGCCCGCGTCCCGGCGACGTCGCCGGCACCCAGGGAGCGACCGGTCAGTGCCTGTCCGGCGATGGCGATCGCGTCGAGTGCGAGCGCCAGGAACGACCACAGGGTGAAGGCGACCTGGTGAGCGGCGACGGACGTCGTACCGAGGGCCGTGGCGACGAAGGTCAGCAGAATGATTGCGACCCGCAACGTCAGGGTGCGGACGATGAGCGGCACACCCATCTGCGCCGACGCGATGATGCCCGGTCGGTCCGGTCGCAGCTTCGCTCCGTCCCGCCGGGCGCCTCGGACGACCACCACGACCAGCGCAACCCCGGCGGCTGTCTGGGCGAGCGCCGTACCGAGGGCTGACCCTGCAATGTCCAGGTCGAGGCCGTAGACGAGGAGGAAGTTCAGGCCGATGTTGAGGAGGTTGGCGCTGATCGCGACGACCATGGGGGTCTTGGTGTCCTGCAAGCCACGCAGTACGCCGGTCGCCGCCAGCAGGAGGAGCATCGACGGAATGCCGAAGCAGGAGATCCGCAGGTAAATGACCGCGTGGTCGGCGACGTCCGGCGACGGATCGAAAGCGGCAATCGCTGCCGGGGCCAGGACGAGACCGGCAACGGCCAGTACGACGCCCAGCAGCAGAGCCAGCCACAGTCCGTCGATGCCCTGCGCCAGCGCGCCACGGTGGTCTCCGGCTCCGATCCGCCGGGCCACGGCCGACGTGGTTCCGTAGGCGAGGAAGACGCACACGCCGACCAGCGTCTGGAGAATCGTCCCGGCCACACCGAGCGCGGCGAGTTGCGGCGTACCGAGGTGACCGACGATCGCCGAGTCCGCCAGCAACATCAGCGGCTCGGAGACCAGCGCGAAGAACGCCGGGACGGCGAGTCGCAGGATCTCCCGGTCCTGCGCGCCGAGAAGTCGTCGCTGCCCCGGCCTCACCGTTCCGGATGGCCCGTCATGAGCATGACGGCCATTGTGCCTGACTCAAGCTGTGCACAGGCTGCCGGACCCGGGAGTCCCGAAATCGGTGCGGGACTTTTTCTTCTCCACAGTTGTGCATTGGTGAAACCGCAGGTCAGAAGCAGGTTGTGGGTTGCTGTCCCCAGATGTCCACAGGGATGTGCCCAACCTGTGCACACCTGCTCCCGGGGTTTCCCACAGTTCATCCACACCCCCTGTGGACGACCGGCTACCACCCGGCGCCGTGACCGGCGTACGGTCGCGTGACTGACGCCGTCCGCCCGCAGTCTCGGGGGCGAGTCCGCCTGCGGATGGCGCCGGCGAACCTGTCCGGCCGCGAGGGCCGGGTGGGGCGGGAATTTGTCGGCGGGTTCGGTTACGGTTCGATCAGGTGTTCGATTCCCGTCGGGCGACATGGTTCGGCCCGGCACGGGTCGGTGGCGGACGAGGAGGTCGGGCGAAGTGAGCGTGGCGGAGTTCCGCGGGGGGCAGGGCGGCGGCCAGGAAGAGCGCAGCCCGGAGATGGGCTTCGACCGCACGCCGCCGCAGGACCTCGCCGCCGAGCAGTGCGTGCTGGGCGCGATGATGCTGAGCAAGGACGCGATCGCCGACGTGATCGAGACCCTGCGCGGCACCGACTTCTACCGCCCGGCGCACGAGATCGTCTTCGACGTCATCACCGATCTGTACGCGCGGGGTGAGCCGGCCGACGCGATCACCGTCGCCGCCGAGCTGAACCGGCGCGGCGAGATGGCCCGGATCGGCGGCGCGCCGTACGTGCACACCCTGGTCGCCTCCGTCCCGCTCGCCGCGAACGCCGGATACTACGCGCACATCGTCCGGGAGAAGGCGATCCTGCGCCGGCTGGTCGAGGCCGGCACCAAGATCGTCCAGCTCGGGTACGCCGGTGAGGGTGACGTCGACGACGTCGTCGACGAGGCCCAGGCCGAGATCTACTCGGTCACCGAGCGGCGGACCACGGAGGACTACGCGCCGCTGAAGGACATCATGGAGGGCGCCCTCGACGAGATCGAGGCGATCGACTCCCGCGGTGACGCGATGGTCGGCGTACCGACCGGGTTCACCGACCTGGACGAGCTGACCAACGGCCTGCACCCGGGCCAGATGATCATCGTCGCCGCCCGTCCCGCGATGGGGAAGGCACTCGCCCTCGACACCCCGCTGCCGACGCCGACCGGCTGGACCACGATGGGCGAGGTCGCGGTCGGCGACCAGCTCCTCGACGTCAACGGACTGCCGACCACGGTGGTCGCGGCCACCGAGGTGATGCTGGACCGGCCGTGTTTCCGGCTGTCGTTCTCCGACGGCAGCACGATCGTCGCCGACGCCGAGCACCAGTGGCGGGTCGAGGACGGCGGCCGCCCGGTGGTCTGCACGACCGCCGACCTGTACACGGCGATGTCGGCGAGTCCCGGGCTGACACCGCCGATCCCCGGGTCGACGCCGCGGCGGATCACCGGGCACGGTTTCCCGGCCGCGCTCGCCGACGAGGGCGACCGCCGGCTGGAGTGGATCGACCCGGTCGAGAGCGTGCCGGTGCGGTGCGTCGAGGTGGACAACCCCGACCATCTGTACCTGGCCGGCAAGACGATGATCCCGACCCACAACTCCACCCTGGGGCTGGACTTCGCCCGCTCGGCGTCGATCAGGCACGGCCTGACCTCGGTCATCTTCTCGCTGGAGATGAGCCGCAACGAGATCACCATGCGACTGCTGTCGGCCGAGGCGAAGGTGCCGCTGCACCACATGCGCAACGGCAAGATGACCGACGAGGACTGGGCCCGGCTGGCCCGCAAGATGGGCGAGGTGTCCGAGGCGCCGCTGTTCATCGACGACTCGCCGAACCTCACCATGATGGAGATCCGCGCGAAGGCCCGCAGGCTCAAGCAGCGCCACGACTTGCGGCTGATCGTGATCGACTACCTGCAGCTGATGACGTCGGGCAAGAAGGTCGAGTCCCGCCAGCTCGAGGTCTCCGAGTTCTCCCGCTCGATCAAACTCCTCGCCAAGGAACTCGAGCTCCCCGTCGTCGCCATCTGCCAGCTCAACCGAGGCTCCGAACAACGCGCCGACAAACGCCCCATGGCCTCCGACCTCCGCGAATCCGGGAGCCTGGAGCAAGATGCTGACGTTGTGATCCTGCTGCATCGGGAGGATGCGTATGAGCGGGAGTCGACTCGCCCCGGCGAGGCCGACTTCATCGTCGCCAAGCATCGGAACGGGCCTACGGCTGATGTGGTGGTGGCGTTCCAGGGGCACTACTCGCGGTTTGTGGACATGGCGCACGACGGGTGATCAGGGCTGCTTCCAGCGCTGGGCCGAGAGGGATTCCTGGGCCAGGAGGCGCAGGGAGGAGATGAGGGTTTCGCCGAGGATGGTGCCGATGACGACTGATTCGGCGAGTTGGTCTCGGGTGGGGTTGGTGGAGACGGCGGCGATCTCCAGTTCGGTGAAGCGTTCGACGGCCTCGGCGTAGGCGTCGAGGAAGCTGACCAGGTTCTCCTGGCCGAGGGTGCGGAACGCGGCGACGGTGTCGATCAGGGTGGACAGGGCGGGAGCCCTGGATTCGACGGTCCAGCCGCGGCGGGTGATGAGTTCGGTGACCTGAGCGGTCGCGGCGGCGCGGGCCTCGTCGGAGGCGGCCGGTTTGCGGGTCGGGGTGAGGGCGCGGTGGGCGCGACCGATCTGCTCGTGCAGGGGTACGGCGTCCGAGTCGAGCGCCTCGAGGATCTCCTTGACCTGCGCCACCGGGACCTGGGCCAGTTCGACCAGCGCCCGGATCAACCGCAGCCGGCGAAGGTGGCGGTCGCCGTACGACGCCTGGTTCGGGCTGCTCAGTTCACCCTGGGGCAACAGACCCTCGCGCAGGTAGTACTTGATCGTCGGCACCGGTACGCCGGTGGCCCGGCTGAGTTCCCCGATTCGCATCTCGCTTGCCTTCCTCGCGTCCTTGATGGATAGTAGCAGTATCCATTAACGGATAGTGCAGCTATCCATCGAGGAGTGAGGCAGATGATCCCCATCGTTCTGGTGCTGGCGACGCTGGTGTTCCGGGCGCTCGGTGCGCTCGGTGTCCGGCGGTTCGCGCGGTGGCCGGTGAGCGCGGCGCACGGGATGGCGGTGATGC
Source organism: Kribbella swartbergensis (assembly GCF_054784135.1). Classification (NCBI taxonomy): domain Bacteria; kingdom Bacillati; phylum Actinomycetota; class Actinomycetes; order Propionibacteriales; family Kribbellaceae; genus Kribbella; species Kribbella swartbergensis. The sequence goes on along the minus strand of NZ_BAAGPM010000008.1, from coordinate 476,913 downwards.
TGCTGTTCACCGCGAGCGCGCACTTCGTCCCCGCGAGCGTGACGGTGATGCCGAACCACGCGGACCTGGTCCGGATGGTGCCGCCGTTCCTGCCGTTCGCGGACGCGCTGGTGTACGGCACCGGCGTACTGGAGTTCCTCGCCGCGGCCGGACTCGTCGTCACCGCGACCCGTCGGGCGGCTGCGCTCGGCCTGGCCGCGCTGTTCGTGATGTTGCTACCGGCCAACATCTACGCGGCCACAGCCGGCCTCACGTTCGCCAACGGGGAGCCGGCGACGCCGCTGTGGCAGCGCATCCCCGAGCAGATCCTGTACATCGCGGTCGTGCTGTGGGTCGCCCGTGCCTCCCGCCGTACGGCGTCCGATCACGTCAGCAAGGAGAAGGTGTACTCATGACGGAGGCTTCGCGCATCATCGCCGGAGCGATCCTGCTCACCATCGTGACGATACAGTTCGGTGGCTACTTCATGACCAGGATCGTCCGCGGTCAGGTCCCGATGACGGACTTCCAGAAGTCGTTCGCCCGAGCCGGCCACGCGCATGCCGGCGTACTGGTGATCCTGAGCCTGGTCGGGCTCCTGTACGTCGACCAGACCGCATTGAGTGGGGTCATGCTTTGGGTGGCGCGGCTGGCGATCCCGGTCGCGGCGATCCTGATGTCCGGCGGCTTCTTCGCCTCGTCCGCCGGCAAGGGCCGGACCCAGCCGAACCAGTTCCTCTGGATCCTCTGGCTGGGCGCCGCGTCCCTCGCCCTCGGCGTCCTGACGCTCGGCATCGGCCTGATCGCCGCCTGAAACGCACGAGACACGAGATGCACAAGGCACAAAGACACGCGCAGGCACCCGCGGCGCGCCGCAGTTCAGCGCGCAGGCCCCCGGGACAAAGGCCCCGGGTGATCAAGCCGACGGCACCGGGCGGTGAGATGTCCGTCCGGTGGGCTGGCCCGCGATCGCGGCCGCGGCGCCGAATCCCTCGGCACGGGCGGTGATGCGGCCGTTCTCCAGGCGTACGGCGTATTCCAGCTCGTCCCCGATCACCTCGCATCCCACCGCCGAGGCGAGTACGCCGTTCTCGTCGTGCACCACCTGGATCCACGGCAGCGGCAGTGATTGCCGCAAGCAACCAAGCAGTCCGCCGACCGTGTAGCGCGCCAGCGGACCGAGCTCGGCCGGATCCGACGAGACGAGGGCGACCGTGACGGGATCGGACGTCGTGCGTACGACGTCCTCCACGGCGGCGAGCCGACGCAGCCCGAGTACGACGACCACGCCGTCCGGGCGGAAGTCCGCCGTACGACGCCGGACCTCGTCGACCACCGGGGGAGGCGTCCACGGCTCGTCCGCAGGCCGCACTGGCGGCGTCGACTGCGGTGACATCCAGGGATCGTAGAGTTCCAGGCCGGGCAGTTCGGCGCAGGCCCGTGCGACGGCGAGCGGCTGAACGAAACCCGGCGCGGTCCCGGTCAGCTGACTGGCCCCGTGCAGCATCGTCAGGGCCAGCCGAGAAGCACGAACCATCCGGCCGAGCTGTCCCGGGCTGATCTGATCGAGCGACAGTCCGAGCAGGAGCGCGTTGAGCCCGAGGAGTTCGGCGTACGGCGTGCCACTCAACTCGGGCAGTGCGTCGACACCGGGACCGGGCCGGTCGAGACAGACGTTGGCGAAAGCGGCGAGTCCATCGGCGGCTCCGGCGCGCCTGCGCGCACGGAGTTCCCGGGGATCGGCCGCGCGGGAGGTGTCCGCCAGCTCGGCGAGGGCTGCGAAGTAGAGCGCGCGCTTCCCCGGGAAGTTCGAGTAGACGGCGCCGCGGGTGAGGTCGGCGCGGTCCGCGATGCGGTCGATCTTGGCATCGCGGTAGCCGTGCTCGGTGAACTCCGCCCGGGCGGCTTCGAGCACCTTCGCCCGGGTGCGGAGCTGTAGCTCCGCCCTGGTCAACCGGCTCACGGCCTCACCATAGCATTCTCGATGTTATCATCATCTGGATGATCAGATCATCCGAAAGGCGGCGACAATGGCAGCCGAGGTGCTGAAGTGCACGTTCTGCGGCAAGAGCCAGCACCAGGTCGGCAAGCTGATCGCCGGCCCGACCCCGCTGTGCATCTGCGACGGCTGCGTCGAGCTGTGCAACGAGCTCATCGCCGAGGAGGACCTCGGCGACATCAGTGACGACCTGCCGGCCCGGCTGCCGAAGCCCCGGGAGATCCACGAGTTCCTCGACGGGTACGTGATCGGCCAGGACGAGGCGAAGAAGGCCCTCGCCGTTGCCGTCTACAACCACTACAAGCGGCACCGCGCCAAGCCCGGTGACGTGGAGATCGGCAAGTCCAACATCCTGCTCATCGGCCCGACCGGCTCCGGCAAGACGCACCTCGCCCAGACGCTGGCCCGGATGCTCGACGTACCTTTCGCGATCGCGGACGCGACGGCGTTGACCGAGGCCGGGTACGTCGGTGAGGACGTCGAGAACATCCTGCTCAAGCTGATCCAGGCCGCGGACTTCGACGTCCGCAAGGCGGAGACGGGGATCGTCTACATCGACGAGATCGACAAGATCGCCCGCAAGAGCGAGAACCCGTCGATCACCCGGGACGTCTCCGGCGAGGGCGTTCAGCAGGCGCTGCTGAAGATGCTCGAAGGTACGACGGCGAACGTGCCGCCGCAGGGTGGTCGCAAGCACCCGCAGCAGGAGTTCATCCAGATCGACACGACGCGCGTGCTGTTCATCGTCAGCGGCGCCTTCGCCGGCCTCGACGAGCTGATCGCGCAGCGCTCGCGCCCGTCCCGCATCGGCTTCGGCGCGACACCAGGCCAGGCCGCCGTGGAGAGTGCGGGTGTGATGCCGCAGGATCTGATCAAGTTCGGGCTCATACCCGAACTGGTCGGACGGCTGCCCGTCGTCAGCACCGTCCCCGCCCTCGACCGCGACGCGCTGGTCCGGATCCTCACCGAGCCGCGCGACGCACTGGTCAAGCAGTACCGCAAGCTCTTCCATCTCGACGGCGTCGACCTCGAGTTCACCCCGGATGCGGTCGAGGCGATCGCGGACCAGGCCCTGCTCCGCCGGACCGGCGCCCGCGCCCTGCGCGCCATCCTCGAAGAAGTGTTGCTCCCGGTGATGTACGACGTACCTGGCCGCGACGACATCCTCCGCGTCGTCGTCGACCGCGACGCCGTCGAGAACAACGTCAATCCGACGCTGGTCCCGCGGACACCGCCGCGCAGGAAACGGACCGCCTGAGCCGCTCGCCGACCTCGGCGATCAACCCGGCGGCCTCCGGAGTCGCCTCGTCCACGGTGAAGTCGGCGCCCAGGGCAACGACTCCGGCGACGTACTGCATCAGCAACGAGTCCGTCTCCGCGGTGAACCGGGCGACGCACACCTCCGCGCCGGCCGGCTCGATGCTCCCGGCACGAACCCGTGGAGAGACTCACCGGCCTCAGGGACCGCTGCGACCCACACCGCCGCCTGGCGCCGAACCACGGGCTATGAGCTCCACGACCAGCCCGGCCTTCGCCTCGACGTAGGCCGTGCGGTCAGTGGTCAGCAGATGGGCGAGGTCTCGCTTCAGAGCGCCGTACCGCTCTCGGTCGGCGGCGTCCCGCCGTAGGTGATCCCGCAACACGATGTGGTCCTGGTGCGCTTTATTGCCAGCGACAACGACATACAGGTGGTGGTAGTACGGTGCGTCCGGCGGCACGGTGAACGCCTCCCGCCCGGCGACGCCGAGGTCGCCTTGATGTGTGTAGCCGCCGGCGACGAGTCGCTCGATCGCCACCGGGACCTGCTGCCGGTCGGGGACGACGACATCGAGATCGATGATCGGCTTGGCCGCGAGCCCGGGGACGGCGGTGCTGCCGACGTGCTCGACGATGTGCGGCACGTCGGCGAGGTACGGCGTCAGCCGGGCCCGGATCTCGGCGAACCAGAGCGGCCAGCGTGGGTCGTAGTCGACGACCTCGGCGGGGATGTTCACACGGCTGCGGTGACGTCGATTTCGACCAGTTGTCCGGGGAAGCCCAGCTGGGCCACGCCGAGAAGGGTGCTGGCTGAGGTGAACGCGGGTGCGAGTGGCGATTCGTTGAGCTGTGTCCACACCGCGGCAAGGTCCTCACGGACCGGGCTCGCGACGTAGATGACCGTGCGTACGACGTCCTGCGGCGTGGCGCCCGCGGATCCGAGGGCGAGGAGGATGTTCCGGATCACCTGCTCGGTCTGGCCTTCGAGGCCACCGTCGGCCAGATCGCCCGAGGGCCGGAGCGGGCACTGCCCTGCGAGGTAGATGAGAGTGTCGGCCTTGACCCGCGTCACGTGGTGGTAGCCAGGCGTCGGGTGCAGGCCGTCGGGATTGGTGCGCAGGATAGTCACGCAGCCGAGCAAACGTGATTGCGCGGTCCGCGGTCAACGGGATTACCCGGAAAGACCGCGGCCGTGCGTCGAGGTGAGGTGGTCAGGCGGTCAGCCGCTCCTCGGTGGAGCTGGAGAAGAGGTGCAGCTTCTCCGGGTCCGGGGCGAGGTGGACGACTGTCCCCTTGTCGTTGTGCAGGCGGTGCCGATGCGGGCGATGATCTGCTGGTTCGTGGTGTGCTCGGCGGTGCCGTAGAGGAACGCATCCGAGCCGAGCTCCTCGATCACCGCGACCTTCACCGGCAGGCCGTCGTCGGCGAGGTGGAACGCCTCCGGCCGGATGCCCAGCGTCAGTGTCTTGTCGTCGCCGGCCTTGGCCAGCAGGTTGCGTTCGATCGGGACCACGAAGTCGCCGATCTTCGCGCCGCCGTCGACGATCTCGGCCTCGATCAGGTTCATCGCCGGAGAGCCGATGAAGCCCGCGACGAACTTGTTCTTCGGCCGGTCGTAGAGGTTCAGCGGGGTGTCGACCTGCTGCAGTACGCCGTCCTTCAGTACGGCGACCCGGTCGCCCATCGTCATGGCCTCGACCTGGTCGTGGGTGACGTAGACGGTCGTCACGCCCAGGCGGTGCTGGAGTTCGGCGATCTGGGTCCGGGTCTGCACCCGGAGCTTGGCGTCGAGGTTCGACAGCGGCTCGTCCATCAGGAAGACCTGCGGGTTACGGACGATCGCGCGGCCCATCGCGACCCGTTGACGCTGACCACCGGACAGCGCCTTCGGCTTGCGGTCCAGGTACTCCTCCAGGCCGAGCAGCTTGGCCGCCTCGGCGACCCGCTTGGCCCGCTCGTCCTTGTGGATCCCCTGCATCTTGAGCGCGAAGCCCATGTTGTCGGCGACCGTCATGTGCGGGTAGAGCGCGTAGTTCTGGAACACCATCGCGATGTCCCGCTCCTTCGGCGGACGGTCGGTCACGTCCCGGTCGCCGATGTAGATGGAACCCTCGTTGACCTCTTCGAGGCCGGCCAGCATCCGCAACGCGGTCGACTTGCCGGACCCCGACGGGCCGACCAGCACCATGAACTCGCCGTCCTGGATGTCCAGGTCGAGCTTGTCCACGGCCGGGGTGTCGGTGCCCGGGTAGATCCGGCCGGCTCCCTTGAACGAGACAGTTGCCATGTCGCGCTTCCTTCCTTCGCCGGCAGGAACGTGCCGGACGGTCCGTAGCAAAGGCCCCCAGGAGTGTGGGTGTCTTGCTTTGGTGATGCATCACCAAAGCATCTCTTCCAACCGCCGGGCGACCATTTCCATTCCCGCCCAATGGATCCGGTGGGTGGCCGATCTGGGTCGCCTAGAAGTACGGTCCGTCTGCGCGGATCGAGTCGGACATCAGGTCGAGCAGGGCGGTCACCGCTCTGCTCGGTCGTCTGCCGCTCGCCGTGACGACCGACAAGGTCCAGCTCAGCTCGGTCCCCGCGATCGGCAACTGTGCCACGCCGGACGCCTTCGCCGGCTCCAGCGCCGGTACGACGGCGACGCCGAGACCGACCCGGACGTAATCCGGGATCGTGGTCAACTCCGGCACCTCGACCCGGACCCGGCGCGGGATGCCGGCGTTGTCGAAGGCGCGATCCACCATGCTGCGGTTGCCGAACCCGCGCGGCATGTCGACGAACCGTTCGCCGATGAGCTCCTCGAGACCGACCTCGGGCTGGTCCGCGAGTGGGTGCGTCGACGGCAGCAGGACGACGAACGGCACCGTGGCGAGGTCGCGAACCTCCAGCCCGTGCAGCTCCCACCTCGACAGCCCGACCAGTGCCATGTCGAGCCGGCCGTGGCGTACGTCGTCCGCCAGCCCGCTCGACCCGGTCGGCGAGGTGGCCACCTGGACGTCGACCAACGGGTACTTCCGGTGGAACGCGCCGAGCAGCTCGGCCAAGTTCACCAGGCCGAGCCGGGCCAGCGTCCCGATCCGGATGTTGCCGCGCAGCCCGGTCGACGCCTCCTCGACCACCGCCCTGGCCCGGTCCAGCGCCTCCAGCGCAGCCTTTGCCTCCGGCAACAAGGCCTGGCCGGCCGCGGACAGCGTCACCCGCCGGGTCGACCGGTCGAACAGGGTCGTCTTCAGATCCGACTCCAGGGCGCGTACGGCGGCCGACACCGTGGACTGGACCGTGTACAGGCGCTGGGCCGCGCGGGTGAAGCTCAGCTCCTCGGCGACCGCGACGAAGTACTCCAGCTGGCGACTGTCCACAGAACGCAATTATCGACTCTGCCGATAAGAGCGTGCAAGAAGTTTCGTTGGACTCGATAGATGCTTCGAGTCAGTCTGGGGACATGTCCACTCTGACTGGTTCCCGTGCGCTCGAGTCCACCGGCTCACGCGTGCGGTTCGCCCACGGTCCGGGGTTCTGGGTGATCGCGGCGGCCTTCCTGACCACGATGGCGTTCTCCACCGTCCCGACACCGCTCTATGCCATCTACCAGCACCGCGACGGCTTCCCGACGTACGTCATCACCGTCATCTTCGCCAGCTACGCGGTGGGTGTGATGGCGAGTCTGTACCTGGCCGGCCATGTCAGCGACTGGCTCGGACGCCGCCGGGTCGCGCTGCTCGCCGTACTCACGGAAGCCCTGTCTGCGCTCCTGTTCCTGGTCTGGCAGGACGTCCCTGGACTGCTGCTTGCGCGCTTCATCTGCGGGGTGGGCGTCGGCGTGCTGACCGCTACCGCGACCGCGCATCTGTCGGAGCTGCGGCAGGTCGCTCGTCCGGAGGAGGATCCGTCGCGGTCCGCGCTGATCTCCAGCATGGTGAACCTGGGTGGGCTGGCGTTCGGTCCGCTGGTGGGTGGGCTGCTGGCTCAGTACGTGTCGTCGCCGCTCGAGCGCCCGTACGAGATCTTCCTCGCCCTCTTGCTGTTGAGTGCTGTGGGGATCGCGTTGGTGCCGGAGACTGTGGAGCGGCTCGAGGAGCGTCCGGCGTACCGTCCGCAGCGGGTTGCGCTGCCGCCGTCCGCGAAGCCGTTGTTCTTCGCGTCCGCCGTCGGTGCGTTTGCGGCGTTCGCGATCTTCGGGCTGTTCACGTCGTTGGCGCCGACGTTCCTGGCCGGGACGTTGCATCACACGTCGCGGCTGCTGGCCGGTGTGGTCACGTTCGCCGTCTTCGTCGCGGGGGCCGTGAGCCAGGTCGTCTTCGTGCGGATGGCGCGTCAGCACCAGCTTCGCCTCGGCCTGGTCCTGATGTCCCTCGGCCTCATCGGCGTCGCCTCCGGCGGTCTGCTGCCGAGCCTGACGCTGTTCGTCGTCGGCGGAGTCGTGGCCGGCGCCGGGGTAGGCCTGGTCTTCCGGGGTGCTGTCGCCACCGCCGCATCCCTGGCCGACCCGGGTTCCCGCGGCGAGGTCCTCGCCGCCCTCTTCCTGATCGCCTACGCCGGCCTGGCTGTCCCGGTCCTCGCCATCGGCCTCGGCATCGCCCTCCTCGCGGCCGAACTCGCGCTCCTCATCTTCTCCGCGATCATCCTCGCGCTCGTCAACATCGCCGTCCTCCGCATGCTCAGCGCCCACCGGAAGTAGCCCAGCCGGGTCAGCTGCCTAGGATTCGCGTATGGGTGTGACTGTGCGGGTGGGGGAGCAGGACGCTTACCTGGCTCGGGTGGGGCGGGCCGGGATGTTGTTGTTGCCGATGATCACCGGGATCGGGGAACAGGTCCGGGAGTGGGCCGACGAGTTGGCCGGTGAGGGGATCACGGCACTGGTATGGGACCCGTTCAAGGGGCGGAGTACCGACAACTCGACGCGAGAAGAGCTCGGCGCGCTGTTGCGGGAGTTGGACGACGAGAAGGCGCTGGCCGAGCAGACCGAACTGCTGGACTACCTTTTCGGAGAGCTCGGGTGCGCCAAGGTCGGCGTGATCGGGTGGTGTCTCGGCGGCCGGTTCGCCTTCTTGCTGGCGGCAAGGGATCACCGGGTCGCGAACGTCGTCGCGTTCCACCCGACCGTGCCGTCGGAGCTTCCGCCTCATCATTCGTACGACGCGATCGCCGAGGCCGGCGCGATCACGGCACCGGTCCTGGTCAGTTACCCGAGCGCGGACACCGCCGTACCCAACGCCGACTTCGAGGCCCTCCAGACCGCGCTCCAGGCACGCCCGACCGGCGCGACCTTCACCCAGTACTTCCCGGGTGCCGACCACGGCTTCTCCGACAAGTCCCGCCACGACAAGACCGTCAATGCCGACGCCTTCCGCCTCGCCTGGCCGCAGGCGCTGGCCTTCATGCGCTCTACAACCACTAGGCCGCAGTAGCTCGACGGTGAGCCGTGGGGGTGGTGCCTCTGACGCGCTTGAAGGCGACGCTGAGGGCGAAGGCGTTGGCGTAACCGACGCGGCGGGCGATGGTGTCCACAGTGTCGCGGGTCGAGCGGAGGAGGTCGGCGGCGAGGGTGATGCGCCAGTTGGTGAGGTAGGTCATCGGAGCTTCGCCGACGAGGGCCGTGAAGCGGCGGGCGAGGCTGGCGCGGGAGACGCCGACGCGATCGGCCAGTTCGGGGACGCTCCACGGATGCGCCGGGTCCTCGTGGATCAGGCGCAACGCGAGCCCGGCAACCGGATCGCTCTGCGCCTGGTACCAACCCGGCGCCTGTGACTCGGGCCGGGCGAACCACGCCCGCAGCGTGGTGATCAACGCAAGATCCAGCCATCGGTCGAGGACACTCTGCTGGCCTGGTTCGTCACGCTGGATCTCGCCGATCACCATGTCCATCACCGAGCCGGCGATGTCGGCCGCCGGTACGACGAGCACCGACGGAAGGGCCGCGAGCAGCCGCTGACTCACGTCGCCGGCCAGTTGATAGGAGCCGCTGGCAACCATCGCCTCGCCCTCGGCGCGACCGCCGTACGTGCGGACCCCGAGCCGCGCGCTGTAGTCGACAGGGGCCCCAGGCAACGGTTCGCAGAGCCCGCCGGGGTGGATCCGCAACTGCGGCGCGGTCTCGAGTGCGTCGCCCACGACGTACGGCGCCGTGCCGGTGAACACCGCGACGTCGCCCGGCTCCATCCGCACCGGCTCGACGCCGTCCCGCCGTACCCAGGCCGACCCGCGGACCATGGTGGCCAGCGACAGCGCGGCCTGGTCGCGGATGTCGAGGGCCCAGGGTGGATCCATGATCGTCAGGTTGAACACGCCGTCGCGCGCACGGGTCCCGGAGAGCAGGTCGTCGAGCACATCCATGCGACCACAGTACGCGACGTGAGCGTTTGAGACATCGAATTGCGCCGAACAAATATGGTTTGTCTCACCGGCCCGCGATGAACTTGAGTCATGACAACGACACCGATTCTGATCCTGGGTGGTAAGGGCAAGACCGGCCGCCGCGTCGCCGAGCAACTCGAGGCGCGTGGCGTGCCGTACCGGCTGGCCTCGCGGTCGAGTGCGCAGCGCTTCGACTGGTACGACGACAGCACCTGGTCCGCGACCGTCGCCGGCGCGGACACTGCGTACCTGGCCCCGCCGGTCGGGCCGACCGGCCTCGCTCAGGCCGGCCGGTTCGTCAAGCAGGCAGCATCCGAAGGTCTTCGCCGGGTCGTCCTGCTGTCCGGTCGCGGCGTGGGCAGTCCCGGTCGCGACTTCGCCGTGTACGAGGGTTCTGTCGCGCTCGAGGACGCGGTCAAGGCCAGCGGCGCCGACTGGACGATCATCCAGCCGGCCTGGTTCGCCCAGGGGTTCAGTGAGGACTTCCTGCGCTACCACGTGCTCGCCGGCGAGATCCGCGTCTCGGCAGGCACCGGCGGAGAGGCCTGGATCGACACCGACGACGTCGGCGACGTGATGACCGCCGTACTGCTCGACGAGGCCTACACCGGCGCGACCCTCGCCCTCTCCGGACCCCGCTACCTCACCATGACCGAGGTGGCCGCGGAGCTGTCCGCCGCGACCGGCCGGCCGATCGGCTACGTCGACCTCGAGCCGGACGAGCACGTGACGGAACTCGTCGGCCAGGGGCTCGACCGCGAGGACGCGGAGGCGGTCCGCGACCTGTTCGCGGTGATCCGCAACCACCGGTCCGAGTACGTGTCCGACGGGGTCCAGCAGGTCCTCGGCCGGGAGCCGCGCGACTTCGCCGACTGGGCTCGCGAAACCGCGAAGACCGGCATCTGGGAGTAGAGCTGGCTCCACCTCGAGTAGGGCGTCTGCGGGATGGGGAGCGGCAGCCGGCCGGGACAGGGTTGAGGCAACCACCAAGGAGGCTTCGATGAAGAGATTCCCGGCCGCTGTGGCTCTGCTCGCCGCAGTCGCCCTGCCCGCATCCGTCGCATCCGCGGCCCCGCCCACCGAGCAGTCAACCAACCCGATTACTGCGCTGACCCGCGCCGCCCACCCACTCGTCAGCACCGAACCAGCAGGCAACACCTGGGACCTGCGGCCGTTGACCAGAATGGTCGGTACCGCGAAGGTCGTCGGTGTCGGGGAGGCCACCCACAACTCGCACGAGTTCTTCACCCTCAAGCACCGCGTCTTCCGCACCCTCGTGGAGCAGAAGGGCTTCACCGCATTCGTCCTGGAGGCGAGCTGGAGCACCGGTCTCGAGCTCGACCGGTACGTCGTCACCGGCGTCGGCGACCCGCGCGCGATCATGCGCCGGGAGTTCCAGGACGCCTACAAGTTCTGGAAGGTCCAGGAGTACCTCGACCTGATCGAGTGGATGCGTGACTACAACCGCACGCACTCCCGCAAACTCCGCTTCGTCGGCGACGACGTCGGCTACGCGAGCCCTGCCCTGATCGACCGGGTCGCCACAACAAATCCACGACTCACCCGCCTGTACGCCGGCATCCGATCGGACGCGGAGTACAAGGAGTGGAGTACGACGTACTTCGCCAAACCGCTGACGGAACGCCAAGCCATCGAGGCGGCGACCCGCCAAGCCCTCGAGCTGGTACGAAAGACCGATGATCCCTGGGCAATTCAGCACGCTCGCGCGATCTGGCAGACCGCCAAGCTGTACTCCTTCGACGTCGAGAACCCGATCGAGTTGCCCAAGGCAATGTTGTTCCGCGACCAGGCGATGGCTGACAACACGGCGTGGTGGACCCGGACCACCGGCGACAAAGCCGTGCTGTCCGCACACAACGGCCACATCGGCTACGACTCGTCGATGCCGTCGCAGTACCCGAAGATCCAAGGCGCCTTCCTCCGCGAGCAGCTCGGCAAGGACTACGTCAACGTCGGTCTCAGCTTCGACAGCGGTTCGTTCAACGCCAACGACACCGAGGACCCGCAGGGTCGGCTCCGCACCTTCACCATCCCGTCCGCGCCGCCCGGGAACAACGAGCACACCCTCGACCGGGTCCCGTACCGCGACTACCTGGTGGATCTCCGGACCCTGCCCGCCAAGACCAGGGACTGGCTGAACGTCGCCCGGCCGACCCGCGACATCGGCACCGCTTACCCGTTCCCGGACCTGCCGGTGAAGCTGGGGCGGACGTACGACATCCTGATCCACCTGCACCGCGTCACCGCGGCTCACCTGCTCTGACGACGCGAAGGCCCCCGCACCCACCTGAAGGTGCGGGGGCCTCGCGCCAAGCGTCAGCGATGGCTGTGCTGCAACCTGACGTACTCGGAGTGCGTCATCTCCTGCAGCTCGGAAGCCCCGGTCTTGGCCTGGACGTTCGCACCCTGGCCGACGGCGCCGCCGCCGAAGACGATGTTCGCCCAGTTGTTCTGCGCGGTCAGCGTCGTGTTGGCATTGTCGTCGTTGATGTCGGCCGCGGTGACGTCGGTGGCGTCACCGTCGCAGTTCCAGTCGATCGGCGAGCTGGCCGCGCCGGCCGTCGTCCGGGTGGTGCCGTTCGGGCACTTCCACTTGGTCTTGAACGCCGAGGCCGAGCTGCCGAGACCGGCGGCCTCGTTCAGACTGTTCTCGTTCAGCGCCGGCGGCGCGACGTTCGAGTAGCCCCAGTACGTCGTGCCGTTGGCCCTGAGCACACCACCGAGCTGGAAGAAGTAGTTCATCACGCTCAGGTAGTTGGGCTTGTAGTTCCCGTGGTCGGTGCCGCCGTGCCGCAGGCCCAGGTTGTGGCCCAGTTCATGGATGAACGTGCCGACCTCCTGGTCGTCGGTGCCGGCCCAGCCGCACTTGGGGCCGACCGTGACAATGAACGTGTCGTTCGGGATCGCGAACGCTTGACCGCTGCTGCAGCCGCCGTCGTAGCTGTCGGCCCAGAGCATGTAGTGGAACACGGCCCTCCGCGCACTGGCGAAGTTCGCATTCTTGATCGCGTTCGTCTGCGTGCCGGACGGCTGCAGGTTGTCGTCGTACGGAACCTGGTTGCCGCCGCCGAGGTTGTACGCCGATCCGCCGGCCGCACCGGCGTCGAGGTGCAGCCGGATCCCGGTGCTGCCGTCGGGGTTGCTGACCGGCGCGGTCGCGAACACCTGCACGATCCGGTCCAGCGCGGCGATGCTGGTGAGCCGGCCGGACATGTAGTCCATCTCGACGAACAGGTCCTTCTTCCCCGGGGTCGCGCCCATCGCGGGCAGGTTGACGTCGATGGTTCCGTCACCGTTGGCGTCGTACCCGTTGGTCTCCCAGCTGTCGGGCAGCGAGTCGCCGTCGGTGTCGGTCGCCAGCGGTTTCGCGGCGGCCGGGGCCGGCCCGTCGACGGACGGAGGGACGGCGGCCACCGCGCTCGTGGCGGCGAGCGCGGCGACAGCCAGGGAACTGAGCATGGTGAGCAAGGCAGGGCGGGGCCTCATCAGATCTCCTTGTGGGCGGTGGGTGATCTGTCCGACACCGTAGGTGATTCGGCCCGCCTTGCGCGGCTCAGCAGAGCCAGTGGCCCAATTGGGTCAGTTGGCCGAGCGCAGCATCGCCCGGATGCCGACGGTCAGACCGAGGATCGCGGTCACGATCGCGGCGGCCCAACCCCACAGCGCCGCGCTGGAGAACACCTCGCCGGAGAACAGCGCCCGCTCCGCGTCGACGACGTACGACAGCGGGTTGAACTTCGCCGCGACCTTCATCCAGTCCGGGCCGGCCTCCAGCGGCAGCAGCATCCCGGACAGGATCATCAGCGGGAACAGGAACGTCTGCTGCACCACCCAGAACATCCAGTCCTGCTTGCGGACCGCGATCGCCAGCGCGTAGCTGAACGCACCGAGGCCGATTCCGAACACCCCCAGCAGCGCCAGCCCGACGACCGCGCCGCCGAGGTGCAGGTCGAACGCGAACGGCGTCATCACCGCGATCACGATGACCGCCTGCCCGAACAGCGGCACCATTTCCTTCAGCGCGCGGCCGACCAGCAGCGACGACCGCGACAGCGGCGTCACCAGCATCCGTTCGTGCGCACCGGTCTGGAACTCGAACAGCAGGTTCGCGCCAGTGGTCGACGTACCGAACAGCGTCGTCATCACCAGGATCGCCGGCACGAACCACTGCCAGACCCCGCCGCCGAGCGAACCGCCCATCGACCCGGCCAGCAACGGCCCGAACAGGCCGAGGAACACCAGCGGCTGGATCATCCCGAACAGCAGCGAGAACGGATCCCGCAGCACCGGCTTCAGCTCCCGCGCCATCACGATCCGGGTGTCACGCACCAGGCTCCGCCGCGGTTCGTCCACGGTCGGGATCGCAGGGGTGGTGGAGACGGTGAGGGTGGTCATCAGGCTGCCTTTCCGTTGGAGTCGGCCTCGCGCAGGCTGCGGCCGGTGAGGTTGAGGAACACGTCGTCGAGGGTCGGGCGGTGCACCTGCGCCGCCGCGACCGGTACGCCGTACTGCTGAGCCGCCGCGATCAGCTCCGGGAGCGCCGCCGGACCGTCCGCCACCCGCACACTCAGCTCGTCGCCGGAGGCAACCACTTCGCGGGCTCCGGGCAACTTCCCGGCAAGCTCGGCGATCTTCGCCAGGTTGTGTGGGGCAACGGTCAGCGCGAGCCGGTCACCGGCCAGCTTGGCCTTCAGCGCGTCGGCGGTGTCGTCCGCGATCACCTGACCGTGGTCCACCACCACGACCCGCTCGGCCATCGAGTCGGCCTCGTCCAGGTAGTGCGTGGTCAGCACGATCGTCATCGCGTACTGCTCGCGCATCCGCAGGATGTGGTCCCACAGGTTCGCCCGGTTCTGCGGGTCGAGCCCGGTCGACGGCTCGTCCAGGAACAACAGTTTCGGTGCGTGCACGAGCCCCATCGCGACGTCGAGCCGGCGGCGCTGACCGCCGGACAACTCGGACACCTTCCGGCCCGCCAGTTCGGTCAGCTCGAGGGCTTCCAGCAGTTCGCCGGTACGGCGCTTGGCCGCACGCCGGTCGAGTCCGTAGATGACGCCCTGACCGATCAGTTCGTCACCGGCTCGCTGGTTGTGGCCGGCCCCGTTGCCCTGGCCGACGTACCCGATCCGGCGACGGACCTGGCTGGGCTGGGCGGTCACGTCGTACCCGGCGACCGTCGCCGTGCCCGACGTGGGGGTGATGAGCGTGGTGAGCATCCGCAGGGTGGTGGTCTTGCCGGCGCCGTTCGGGCCGAGGACGGCGACCAGCTCGCCGGGTTCGACGTCCAGGCTGATGCCACGGACCGCCTGCACGGTCTCGGTGCGGCTCACCACGAAGTTCCGGGTGAGCTCTCGGGTGCTGATCACGATGTCTCCATTCGGTCTGGGGTCTTCGGGAACGACACTTCCAGCAGTAGAGGACAGGTTCTGGCCGTTACTCGTGGCAATCTGAAGGCATGTCCGAAACCTCGGCCCGACTTCTCTCGCTGCTGTCCCTGCTGCAGGCCCGCCGCGACTGGCCGGGCGCACTGCTGGCCGAACGTCTCGAGGTCAGCCCGCGCACGGTCCGCCGCGACGTCGACCGGCTGCGCGAACTCGGCTACCCGGTGCGTGCGACGAAAGGGCCGGACGGCGGCTACCGCCTCGACGCGGGCGCGGACCTGCCCCCGCTGCTGTTCGACGACGACCAGGCGATCGCGGTCGCGGTCGCGCTGCAGACCGCGACCACCACGGTCACCGGGATCGAGGAGGGCGCGCTGCGAGCGCTCGCCACGGTTCGCCAGGTGATGCCCGCACGGCTTCGGCAACGCGTCGACGCACTCCAGGTCACCACGGTCGACCGGTACGCCGCGCGTCGTACCAAGGTGGACTCGGACCACCTGATCGCGATCGGTATGGCGGTCCGCGCCCAGGAGGTACTGCGGTTCGACTACGCGTCACCGCGAACGTCGGAGGAGGAGTGGCAGCCGCCGCGGAAGGTGGAGCCGCATCACCTGGTGACCTGGGGCGGCCGGTGGTACCTGGTCGGCTGGGACCTGGACCGGAAGGACTGGCGGACGTTCCGGGTGGACCGGATGACGCCGAAGACACCGACCGGTCCGCGCTTCACGCCGCGGGAGTTGCCCGCGCCGGACGTGGCGACGTACATCTCGGGCAAGTTCAAGACGCAGGACCAGTGGCCGTGCCGGGGCGAGGCGATCCTGCAGGCGAAGGCGTCCGACATCGCCCAGTGGGCGGGCCGGCACGCCGTCGTCGAAGAGATCAGCCCGACCAGTTGCCGGCTCATCCTGTCCGCCTGGTCGTGGACCGGTCTGGCCGCCAGCTTCGGCATGTTCGAGTGCGACCTGGAGTTCGTCGGCCCCCAGGAGTTGAAGGACGCCGCCGCCCACTTGGCCGCCCGGTACCAGGCGGCCGCGTCATGAGCACCGAACTCGTCGTGACCGACGCGGCGGCCTGGCACACCTGGCTGACCGAGCATCACCTGGAAAGCGACGGTGTCTGGCTGGTCCTCGCCAAGAAGAACGTGACGACGCCGACGAGCCTCAGCTACGACCAGGCGCTCGAGGAAGCGCTGTGCCACGGCTGGATCGACGGTCAGCGGAAGAGCCGCGACGAGCACACGTTCGTGCAGCGGTTCACCCCGCGGCGTGCCCGCAGTCTCTGGTCGAAGCGGAACGTGACGATCGTCGCGCGGCTGGAGCGGGAGGGCCGGATGGTCGCCGCCGGCCGCGAGCAGGTGCAGCGGGCCAAGGCGGACGGCCGCTGGGACAGGGCCTACGGCGGCGCCGGTGAGCTCGAGGTTCCGGCGGACCTGGCCGAGGCGCTCGCCGCCGTACCGCGGGCGCAGGCGATGTTCGACGTCCTGACCAGCGCCAACCGGTTCGCGGTCGTGTTCCAGGTGACCTCGCCGAAGCGGGCCGATACCAGGGCGCGGCGCATCACGCAGCTCGTGGAACAGCTGGCGCGCGGCGAGACGATCTATCCGCAGAAGCGGACGCTGTGATCAGTAGAGGACGGGGTTGAGCGGGGAGGAGACCGTCTCGCCGGGTTTGTTGCCGGGCACCCAGGTGGCGAGGTCGGTCTCCTGGAAGGTGTTGACCGGCGGTGCGATCGCCATGTCGGCGTCGACGTAGATGATCGTCATCACCCGGCGCGGTACGTCGGTCTTGTTCGGCGGCGCGTGGTGGAACGTCCAGCCGAGGTGGTAGCTGACCTCGCCGAGTTCGTACGGCTCGGAGACCTCGGGGAAGTCCTGCCCGGCCAGCGCCTGCTGCAGGACCCGCTCCGACTCGTCACTGATCGGCAGGTCCCGCCCGTGCTCGAAGACGTGGCTGCCCGCCGCGAACGACAGCGGCCCCATCTCCATCGGCGTCTCCTGCAACGGCACCCACACCGTCACGCATCGGTCGGTCGCGAACGGCCAGTAGTACTGGTCCGCGTGCCACGGCGTGACTCCGCCGCCGGACTCCTTGTAGAGCGCCTGGTCGTGGTACAGCCGGACCGACTGCACCCCGAGCAGTTGCGCCGCGATCCGCGCCAGTCGCGGTGACGACACGAACTCCAGCACCCGCTCACTGTCCTGCCACAGGTTCATCACCTGCAGGAACGCCTTCCCGTAGGTGTCGCGCTCCTCCAGCGGCAGGTGCTGGGTGTTGAGCTCGATCACCTTGCCGGTGATCTCCGGCTCGTACGCCGCGATGGTCTCCGGGCTGAGCACGTTCTTCAGCTTTACGAATCCTTGCTCGGCGAACTGTGTGACAGCGGACCGGCTGAGGGCGTAGTCGGTTTCCAGCTCCGGGCGGGTCGACCGGGGCGGTGGGGCGGGGAAGGGGTCCAGGGCTGACATGCCACCTTAGGGTTCCGGCGGGTTGAGTACCTGTAAAGATCAGTGATCAAATCTTTGCCGTCCTCGCGAACCGGTCCAGCGCCGCCAGGATCAGCTCCCTCGTGCCGCCGCCACCGGCCCCATGACCCTCCTGCTCGACCAGGTGCAACTCCGCGTCAGGCCAGGCCTGAGCCATCCGCCAGGCGATGTCCGGTGGGCTGCTGATGTCCAGCCGGCCATGGATCAGTACGCCGGGAATCCCGGCCAGCTTCACCGCCTCACGCTCCAGGACACCCTCGTCCAGCCAGGCGGCGTGACCCCAGTAGTGCGTGACGAGCCGGGCGAGCCGTAGCCGGAAGACCGGGTCGTCGTAGCGCGGGTCCGGCTTCCAGTCCGGATGCGTCCGCACATGGGTGTCCTCCCAGTCGCACCAGTCCCGCGCCGCCTTGTCCCGAACCGCCGGGTCCGGGTCGTGCAGCAGCCGGCTGTACGCGAGTGCGAGGTTCCCGTCCCGCTGGTCGGCCGGGACTCCGTCGCGGAAACGTGCCCACTCCTCGGGGAAGATGCGGCCCATGTCCCGGGTGATCCAGTCGACCTCGCGCCGGGTCGTGTTGGTCACGCTGAACAGGACGATCTCCGACACCGACTCCGGGTGCTGCTCGGCGTACGCGAATCCGAGGGTCGCGCCCCAGGACGCACCGAGCAGCAACCACTTCTCGATCCCGAGCATCGTGCGCAGTTGTTCCATGTCCGCGATCAGATGCGCGGTGGTGTTCGTGCTGAGGTCCGCGTCCGGCTCGGCGGCGTCCGGCGTACTGCGGCCGCAGTTCCGCTGGTCGAACAGCACCACCTTGTACGCCGACGGATCGAAGTACCGCCGCCACCACGCGCCGGCGCCGGAGCCGGGGCCGCCGTGGACGACCACGGCCGGCTTGCCGTCCGGGTTGCCGCAGACCTCCCAGTAGACGCGGTGGCCGTCACCGACGTCGAGCAGGCCGTGGTCGTACGGGTCGATCTCGGGGTACACGGGTCGCTCCTCTGATCTAACAGTGCTGTTATATCTAATGTAACAGCACTGTTAGATCGACAGCATCCCGGTATAGGTGAGCGCGAACGTCGCACAGGGAAAGAGGAACAGCGACGCGAGCAGGATCACGCCCTTGAACGTCTGGCCCGGACCGATCAGCCGCCGGTACGCAACGATCAGCACGGGAACCATGACCACTTCGAGTGCCAGCATGCTGCGCGGGATGATCGTTCCCGTCGCGGCCAGCACGACCGACAGCGCGGCCGCGGCGATCCAGGCGCCGAATCCGATCAGGTACGTCGTCCGGGCGCCGAACCGGACGGCGATGGTCTGGTACCCGGCGGCCCGGTCGGCCTCGAGATCCGCGAGGGTGGTCGGCAGATACAGACCGACCGCGGCCAGCGTGCCCTGCAGGCCCATCAGCCAGGGGAAGTCGCTGAGGTCGGGATTGACGGCGGCCCACCCGGCCAGCGGACCGAACGCACCGAGCGCCAGCGCGTTCACGGCGACATCGAAACCGGCCCTCGTCTTCAGCCGCACCGGCGGCACGCTGTACGCGTAGCCGAGCAGCACCGCGAGCAGCACACCGAGCGCGAACACGAGCCCGACGTGCAGGCTGATCCCGACCGCGGCGACCGCTGCGGCGAAGGCGAGCCGCTTGACCGCTCGCAAGGTGATGCGGCCGGCGAGCAGCGGTGAGGAGGACTTGCGCGGGTTCAGCCGGTCACTCGGGAGGTCGTACGCGTCGTTGATCGCGAGCACCGCGAGCCAGACCAGCGGGCCCAGCACGACAGCGCCGACGATGAGTCGCGGCCACTCCTCGAGCGGCGGCACCAGCCGCCGCGTGGCGAGCAGGATGCCGACGTAGTACGGCACGATCGACACGACCCAGAAGGCCGGCCGCCCCACCGCCAGTACGTCACGAACTCGCGGTGCCGCTGCCCGAACCCGCACCGTCGTGGTCACAGCACCACTGTGCTCCTGCCGGTCCGGGCCGGTCCTCCTTCCAGCGAGTGAACCCCCTCACTCTCACGGTTGAATGTGAGCAACGGAACCCTTCTCGAGCGCGACCCACACCGAGCCGTCGGCGTCCAGGGCAAGACCGTGCGGCTCCGAACCCTCACCCAGGTCGATCTGCTCGATGAGGTTGCCCGCGGCATCCAACCGGCCGAGCGCGGCCGCTCCCCACAAGGTGATCCAGCAGCCGCCGTCGTCGGTCGCCACCACCGCGTGCGGCTTCGAACCGGCCGGCAGCGCGAACTCCTCGATCTTCCCCTCGGGCGTGATCCGGCCGGCCTGGTCGGCGAGGATCTCCACGAACCACACCGCGTCCGCGCCGGCGCTGATCCCGACCGGACCGGCCTGGCCGGTGGGCAACGGGTACGTCGTCACGGTCCCGGACGTGGTCATCCGCCCGATCGCGTTCCCCTGGTTGAGCGTGAACCACAGGTCGTCGGCCGCGGTGATCATCGCCGGGAACGCCCCGGTCGTCCCGATCGGGTACGTCGTCACGTCGCCGTCGACCGTGATGCGCCCGAGCCGATCCGTGTCCATCAAGGTGAACCACAGGGCGTGGCCAGGTCCGGCGCAGATCCCGTACGGCGATCCCGGCACCTCGTACGACGCGCCGCCCGAGGAACCGATCCGGCGGTCACCGTTGCGGGTGAACCACATCGCACCGTCCGGGCCGGGCACGATCACACTCGGCCGTGAATCGGCCGCCTCCAGGTCGATGCGCTCGCCGGACAGCCGGGCAACCACCCCGGCGTGGACCAGGGTCGTCCACACCTCGCCCTCGGCGACGGCGACGCCGTACGGACCTTCGTTCGATCCGGCGACGGCGTACTCAGTGACAGACAAGACTGGCCTCCTCGAGGTCGAGAACCGCGCCGCGCCAGCGGGAGACGAACCGGCGGTCGTGACTGACCACGACCAGCACTCCGGCGAACCGGTCGAGTGCTGCCCCCAGTTCCTCCACCAGGACGAGCGACAGGTGATTGGTGGGTTCGTCGAGCAGCAGGACGTCGTACGGCGTACTCAGCAGGCGAGCCAGGGCGAGCCGGCGGCGTTGCCCTGTGGAGAGGTCGCCGACTCGGGTCGTAGGACTTGGTGATGTCGTGCAGGGACAGCTGGGTAGGCACAGGGATCCTCCTGACGCGCGTCGGATTCATGGACGCAACGGCGGGTCAGAAGATCACCGGCTGGCTCCTTAATGCGACGAATGTTGCGTTAAGATGATGCCATGGCAACGGGCGAGCGCGCAAGCAGGCCGGGTGGCCGGACCGCGCGGGTGCGGTCGGACGTGCTGGCGGCGGTCGAGGCCGAGCTAACCGAGCACGGGTTCGACGGCCTGACGGTCGATGCGGTCGCGGCGCGGTCCGGCGTCCATCGGACGACCGTGTACCGGCGGTGGAAGACGGTCGCGGGCTTGCTCGTCGACCTGCTCCAGGCAGGCCTCGACGACTCGTGGGAGCCGGCCGACACCGGGTCGCTCGAGGGCGACCTGGTCGAGCTCAACCGCGAGGTGCACGCGGCCCTCACCGCCCGTCCGTCCGTGACGCAGGCGGTGATCGCGGCGTCGTTCCGTACGCCGGAGGCCGCGGAGGCGCTGACCGCGTTCTGGGCCGATCGGTATCGCCGGAGTGCGGTCGTCGTACGGCGGGCCGTCGTACGCGGCGAGGTGGATCCGTCGACCGATCCGCATCAGGTGGTGATGACCGCGACCGCGCCGCTCTACCACCAACTCGTCCTGCTCCGGCAGCCGCTGTCCCGGGAAAGCGCTGACCGCTACGCGAGAGCGGCCGCCGCATCCGCCCGCGCGGGATTAGGCTCCAGTCACGCCTAGGTTGAGGAGACTGCTTTGACTGGACGTCTGACGAACGAGGTCGTGCTGGTGACCGGGGCCGCGCGGGGGATCGGGCGGGCGGTGGCAGCGAAGGCCGCGGAGGAAGGTGCCGCGGTCGCGCTGGTCGACGTACTGGCCGACCAGCTCACCGCGACCACCGCGGAACTCCAGGAGACCGGCGCCCGGGTCGCGGCCGCGGTCGGCGACATCACCGACGAGACCTCCGTCCGCCAGGCCGTCGAGAAGCTCACCGACGACCTCGGTTCGTCGATCACCGTGCTGGTCAACAACGCCGGAAAGAACGCGTACGCCGACGCGACCAAGATGACCGTCGAGGAGTGGGACAGCGTCTTCGACGTGGACCTGAAGGGCGCCTGGCTGATGGCGCGCGAGGTGCTGCCGCCGATGATCGCGAACCGGCACGGCTCGATCGTGAACATCGCGTCGATCCACTCCAGCCTGACCACCGCCGGCATGTTCCCGTACGCCGCGGCCAAGTCCGGCCTGGTCGGCATGACCCGCAGCCTCGCCCTCGACGTCGCCCCGCACCAGGTCCGCGTCAACGCCGTCAGCCCCGGCTACATCGGCACCGACCTGCTGGAAGAGTTCTTCGACACCATCCCCGGCGAACGCGAGAAGGCCCTGTCCGTCCACCCCCTCGGCCGCGTCGGCACCCCCGAAGACGTAGCCGAGGTCGTCTGCTTCCTCGCCTCCCCCGCCGCCGCCTTCGTCACCGGCGCCAACTGGTCCGTAGACGGCGGCCTCGGCATCCGCTACGCGTAGACCACTGCGACGGCCCCGCCCGGTGTCAGCCGGGTGGGGTGGGGTTGTAGGCGCATTCGGAGGTCAGGTCGGGGGGTTTGGTGGGGGTGGTGGTTGGTTTCGTGGTGGTGGGGCGGCGGGTGGGGGTTGCGGTGGGGCGGGGTTTGGGTGGCGGGTTGAGGGCGTTGTGGACGATGGTGCGCATGGCGGGGTAGTTGGGGTTGCGGCCGTTGGGGTAGTTGCGTTTCTTGTCCAGGTCGATGGTGGTGATCCTGGCGGACTTGACCCGCTGGCCGAGGGTGACGAAGTGGGGGAGGAGGTTCTGCGGGACGTCGGTGCGGATGAGTTGTTCGCCGGCCTTGGCGATGGACTGGTAGTTGGCGAGGACGTTCTGCGGGGTGGCACGTTCGACGATCGCCTTGATCGCGCAGCGCTGGCGTGCCTGCCGGGCCAGGTCGCCGCCGGGCACCCGGTAGCGGCCGCGGGCGAACCAGAGCGCGTCGGTGCCGTTCAGCTTCCGGTTCGGACCCGGCTGCAGGTAGCGGCTGGGCGGGATCTTCTTGTCGTCGTTGCCGCCGACCGGAACCGGGTAGTTGATGTTCACGGTGATCCCGCCCAGCGCCTCCACCAACCGCTCGAACCCGGCGAGGTTGACCTGCACGTGGTAATGCAGCTTCAGCCCGAGCGCCTCCCCGACCGACAGTTTGAGGACGTCGGCGCCCTCGTTGTCCGACGGCCCGAGGATGCCGCGATGCAACTCGGGCACCATCCGGTACATCGCGTCCAGGTAGAAGTTCGGCTGCTCGGCGCGACCCTGCGGATCCCAGAACCCGGTCGGGTAGAGCTCGTGCAGCGGCGAGCCCTTCGGGAACGGCATCCGCATCCAGTTCCGGGGCAGCGAGATCAGCGCGGTGTCCCCGGTCTTCGTGTCGATACTCGCGACCATCACCGTGTCGGTCCGCGTCCCGTCGCGGCCTTCGCCGTCGTCCGCGCCGAGCAGCAGCAGGTTCAGCCGCGGGAACTGCGCCCACACGTCCTTGGTGTTCGTGATCGTCGGCCGCGTCTGGCTCTTCGAGTCCTCACCGGAGAACACGTTCCGCACCAGGTCGCGCTGCGCCATCAGCGTCTGCGTCCCGAGCGCCGTACTCGAGGCCATGCCGAAGCACACGAGTCCGATGACCAATGCTCCGAACAGCCGCGACCCCGGGCGAGCGTCCAGCGGCCGCAACATCTTGTACGACGTGACGAGTACGGCGACCCAGCACAGTGCGACCGCACCCAGACCGCCGATCACCCAGAGCAGCAGGTCGGGATCCAGGGCCCACGTGATCACGTCGTCCCGCCGTTTCAGCCCGACGTACGCCGCCGCGCCGTACAACGCGAGGCTGATCGTCGTCACCACACCGCCGAGCCGGAAGCGTCGCGCGATCAGGTACGCCGTACCGGGAACAACCGCACCGAGGACCGCGAGGGCGAGCGCGCCCAGCGAGGATCGTCGCCGGGATCTCGGCCGCCGGGCCGGACCGGGACGAGCGGAGCGGCGAGCCCGGGATCCGGCACGGCTGCTCGGGGACACGGCACTCCACTCGGTCGACGGCAGGGCGGTGAGCGCGTCCCCGGGCGCGTTCACTTCCTTCGATTCACCGACCGGACGAAAAGTTCGGCAGCGATGGGCCTGCTGGCACGATGTGGTGGTGACGGAGATTCAGGTACGGCGAGCCAAACCGGACGACGCGGAGGCGCTGGTCAGGCTGCGGGGTCTGATGCTGGCGGCGATGGGCAACGACATCGGCGTCCCGGACGCACCGTGGCGCGAGGTGGCGCGGCAGTGGTTCGCCGAGCAACTCGCGTCGCCGGAGACGTTCGCGGCGTTCGTGGTCGACGACCCGGCCGCCGGGGTGGTCGCGGGCGCGGCGGGCAACGTGTACGTCCACCCGCCGGGCCCGAAGGACCTCACGACGCTGCGCGGTCACTTGTACAACGTCAGCACCGAGCCGGCGTTCCGCAGGCGTGGACTGGCCCGGGCCTGCGTGATCGCGCTGATGGACTGGTTCCGCGACGAGACCGGAGCCGGCCAGATCGAGCTGCACGCCACGCATGACGGTATCGATCTCTACCGTGCGCTCGGCTTCGTCGAGGCGACCTACCCGACCCTGCGCATCCACCTCGGCTGACCCAGGAGAAGTCCTCGACCCAGCGTGTCCGGACGCAGGTCGTCGCGGTCCACGTCGGCGGTTACACGTTTGTGCCGAAACCGCAGGTGGATAGCCGCCCCACCGCGTGGATCGGGAGAAGGGTTTGTGGGCACCCGGGCAAGAAGGGAGTGAGAATGCGCTCAGCGGGGGCGCTGTAAGGAGCTCGCCAGATGCGCCGTCGGAGTGTTGTCAGGTTGATCGGGTTGGCGATCGCGGTCGCGGCCACTGCCGGTGCGTTGTACCAGTTACCGGCCAGTCCTTTCGACCGCCACGGCTACCCCGCCCGCCCGGCCGCGGAGGCGGTCGAACAGGCCGGTGTGCAAGCGGGCCCGCAACCGGCCAAGCCCGTCGAGCCCGGTGACCGCTCCTTGTCGAAGCCGGTGCGACCACGGCCGGCGATCACCTACCCCGCTCGCGGCACGGTCTCGTACGCCGTCCTGCCCGGACACCCCACGGTCATCGGCCGTGCCGGCCGGCTGATGACGTTCCAGATCGGGATCGAAGGCGGTATCAACGGCATCGACCGGGCAGCGCTCGCGCAGTTCGTCCGGGCGACGTACGGCGCTCCGCAGGGCTGGGCGTCCGGAGGACAGTGGCGGTTCCGCCAGGTCGGCCCGGGTCAGGACGCGGACTTCGTGTTGATGCTGGTGACGCCGGCGACCCGCGACGTCATCTGCGGCGGCGGGTACGACCGCTACACCAGTTGCCGGATCGGGGATCGCGTCGTCCTCAACATCGCCCGCTGGGTGTACGGCGTACCGAACTACGGTGCGCCGCTGACGGCGTACCGGCAGTACATGATCAACCACGAGACCGGTCACCGGCTCGGCCGCGGCCACGAGCTGTGCCCGGGACCCGGCCAACCGGCGCCGGTGATGCAGCAGCAGACGCTGGGCATGCACGGCTGTACGCCGTACTCGTGGCCCTACGTCAACGGTGTCCGCTACAAGGGTCGTCTCGGTCAGTACGACGACCCGATCCCTCACTCCTGAAGGATCGACAACACGTTCCCGGCGGGGTCCTTGAACCAGGCGATCGCCGGGCCGCGCTCGTCCCGTCGGATGCCGAGTTCGTCGTGCTGGTCGTCGTACCGCTCGAAGGTGACGCCTCGTCCGGCCAGCTCGCGGGCCGCCGCGTCGATGTCGTCGACCGGGAAGTTGAGGATGGTGAACTCGGCCGGGACGTGGTTGTCCTTCGGGTAGACGAGGATCGGGATGCCGCCGGCGATCTTCAGCTGCAGCATCCCGTGCTCCTCGGCCACCTCCAGTCCGAGCGTTCCGCCGTAGAACTCCTTCGCCGCGCCGATGTCGTCGACCGAGAACCCACTGAACGCCTTCGTGTCCTTGAACATGACGTACCTCCTTGGGATGAGGATTACGTCAGGGACGTCGTCGCGGCCAGGGCGCCTTCGACACCGATCAGTTGTTCAGGGCGGCCTGGGGGAACGACTGGGTGACGGTCGCCGTGACGGCGGCGGATTCGAGGCCGTCGGCAACGGTGTGCAGCAGCCGGATCAGGTGGGCGGCGTCGGTCGGGCCGAGGATGCCGGTGATGACGTCGAGGACGCGGACGGTCAGGCCGTCCAGCTGCGAGAGCCGGGCGTGACCCAGTGAGGTGACCACCAGACGCGGACCGGTCCTCACCATGCCGAGAGCCTCGAGCTCGGCGATCGCCAGCTCGGCCTCACCGGTCGTCGTGCCGACCTGCTCGGCCACCTCTTCGGCGGTGGTCCGGCCGTTCGCGATCGCGCTCAGCGTCAGCGCGGCCGGCATCTTCATCCCGACCGCGTCCTGCAGGCCCAGGACGAGGGGGTGGGCGTGGCCGCGGACGCGTTCGACGGCGTCGAGAAGGCGGAGCGCGTCGCCGACGTCACCGATCAACTGCTCGGTCTGGACGGCCGCGAGCCCGGTGGGCCGGCCCCGCTCCGGGGCTTGCACGACTCCGTCGGTCACCCTCTGCGGGACCGCCAGAGCCTTCGATTCAGCGTCTTCGATGGTCACGCATTCCAGCGTACGGAGTCCCGCCGACAGCTCGGCGTGTCGTTCCTGAAGAAACCCTGTGAATGTCGCGATCGCCGCCCGGGCGAGGTAATCGAACACAGGCTCGAAGAATTCGGCCCTGGCCGGTATCGGAAAAGTGGTCCGAATCGCGATCGGTGCGTGACCTCCGGTCCCCGTCCTCCGTTGGATCTGACGTGACGGTGAACACACGGCGCACCGGCACCGCGCTCGCTCCGCGTTCCCAGGCCGACCACCCTCGAGTAACACGCCAGGAGGACCAGTGACAACCGCCACCGCCACCCAGACGACTGAGCGCCGACGCGTCCGAGTCTGGTTCGGTGAGCACGTGATCGCCGACTACAACGCCGAGCCGGCGTTGGCCGAGCGGTACGCAAACGCCATGAGCCGTCGGTTCGCCGGCCTGCGGGTCACCAATGACCCGATGCCGCCCGTCGACCGGCTCCCCGACCCCCTGCCCGGCGAGCGCATGTGGGACGTAGCACCCCGCTGAGAAGCACCCGGCACCTTTTCGCGTTCCGTTTCTCACCAGACAACCCACGCGGTGACGCGGCCCGGTCGAGCACCTCACCTCGATCACCAAAGGTGTCGTCGGCGGCAAGCGGGCGTTGGCGCTCTGCCCCCCGCTTGCCGCCTTGTTTCCCCTGAATGCGCCTGATCGCACGACCTGACAGAAGACACCGTCCGCACCGGTTCCCCAAGGCCGGTGCGGACGTTTTCGTTGCCGTCAGAGACCGGCGTAGTACTCCGGCTTCATCTGGATCAGCTGGACGTAGTTGCCGTCCGGGTCGATCAGCGTGGCGAACCAGCCGATCCCGCGGTCCTCCGGGTGCACCAGCCACTCGACGTCGAGGGTGCGCAGGTGGGCCGCCGCCGCCTCGATGTCGTCGACGGCGAAGTTCACGATGAACCGGCCGGGTTCGGCGGTCTTCGCGGCGACGTCGTCGCGGTGCTCGATCACCAGGCCGAAGCCGCCCAGGTTCAGGTTGCCGTAGCCGTCCACCTCGGCGTGGAAGCCGTCGCGGTACCAGGCCTTCAACCGCTCCGGGTCGGCGCTGCCGAGCAACATGCTGTTCAGAACGGGCTGTCCCATACGTGCGTCCTTCGTCCGGGGGAGCTGCCGATCAGCTCACACACCCGGTACGTCGGAGCCGCCCGCGTCACCTCGACATGGCGATGAAGTTTTCGACGATCGGGCCGAGGACGTCGGGCTCGACGTCGTGCGGGTGACCGTCCATGGTGAGGCGCCGGCCGTTCGGGAGCAGGTCCGCCACGACCTGAGCGGTGTTCCGGCGCCAGTCGCGGCTCTCACCGCCGTCGATCACCAGGGCCGGCACGGTGATCGCGGTCGCCCAGTGGTCCGGGATGGTGAAGTCGCCCATCACCAGGACGTCGTACGCCAACGTCGGCGCCAGCGCTTCCAGGTCCTTCCACAGCGGCGCCGACCGCATCGGCGCGAGTACTTCGGCCGGCATCTCCACGGCGTGGATCAGGAAGAGTTCGGTCGCGTCGCCGTACCGGTCCTGCTTGACCAGTTCCTGCAGCCGGGCGGGAAAGTCGGCCGGCAGTCGCGGCCGCGTGTCGTCGATGATGAACGGCGGCTCGATCAGCAGCAGTCCCAGGATCGGTACGCCGTGAGCCGCCGCCTCCGCCGCGAACACGGCACCGGACGAGACCCCCAGCGCGTACGCCGAACCGCCCGCCGCGGCCACGACCGCGGCCAGGTCCTCGATCTCCCGCTCGACCGCCCAGGGCAGCACCTCACCGCTGTCGCCGCGGCCGCGCCGGTCGTAGGTCACCACGGTGAACTGCCCGGCCAGCCGCTTGGCGAGCGGGACGAAGGTCCGCCGGTCGTTCAGCGCGCCCCCGACGAGAACGATCGCCGGCCGCCCGTCGCCGTACAGCTCGAGCACGATCGGCGTCCCGTCGGCCGAGGTCACGGTCATTGTCCGAGGCAACAGAGCGGCCGGTGACTCGGAGCGCTGCGGTGCGTCGCCGTACAGGCCGCCGAGGTAGGCGAACAGCTCGCTGTGTCCGTAGAGCCGAGGCTCGGTGTGCTGCGCCAGTCCTTGGAAGTACCGCTCGTACCGCCGCCGGGTCGACTCGAGCTCGCCGGCTTCCTCCAGTCGCTGCAAGCAGAACGCTCGGACGGTCTCGAGCAGGCGATACCGCGAACCGGACGTTCCGTCCACGCGTACGACGAGCGAGCGGTCGACCAGCCGGCTCAGCAACTCGGCGACATCGGCCACCGGTACGCCGTCACCCGCACACACCGCCTCGGCCGCGGCCAGTGTGCAGCCGCCGGGATGCGGCGCGAGACGCCGCAGCACCGCCCGCTCCGGATCACCGAGCAGATCCCAGCTCCACTCGACCATCGCGGACAACGTCTGCTGCCGATCGGGCAGACCGCGCTGACGGTAGCGATCGTCGAAGCGGTCGACCAGGTCGCGAACATCCATCGCGGCCACTCGGCTGGCCGCCAGCTCCAGCGCGAGCGGAAGTCCGTCGAGCCGTCGGCACAACGCCACAACCGCTGCGGTGTTGTCGGGGGTGAACCTGAAACGCGGATCCGCTGCCGACGCGCGCGCCACGAAGAGCTGCACAGCCGGACTCGCGGCGGCGTCGGTCCCGGCCGACGGGAGATCCAGTGGCGGGACCGGCCACCGGTGCTCGCCCGCGACCGCGAGCGGCTCCCGGCTGGTGGCGAGGATCCGCAGCTCCGGCGACGCGCGCAACAGCCGGGCCGCGACCTCCGCGGCCGCTTCGATTACGTGCTCACAGTTGTCGAGGACGAGCACTTCGGTCTCACCGATCGTGGCCTCGATCAACGCCATGACCTGGTCGGCGCCCGCCCCGGCTTCCAGCGCCGCGAGCTCGACCAGCCACGCCTTGTCGCCGGTACGGCGGGCAGCCGCCAGGGCGAGACTGGTCTTGCCGACGCCACCCGCTCCGGTCAGCGTCACGAGCCGCGCCGACGCGAGCCGGTCGGCCACTTCGTCCACGGCCGCGTCCCGGCCGATCAGCTCGACCTCGACCGGCAGGTTCGTCGTCGGCTTCTGCTTGGCCGCCGGTGCCGTGGTGAGGATTTCCTGATGCAGCGCGACCAGCTCCGGACCAGGGTCGAGGCCGAGCTCGTCGGCCAGCCGCTGCCGCAGGTCGGCGTAACTCCCCAGCGCCTCGGCCTGGCGGCCGGCCTGATGCAACGCCTTCATCTTCACGGCGCGGAGCCGCTGGCGTAGCGGGTTTCGCGCCACGAGTTCGGCCAGTTCCGCGACCAGTTCGTCGTACTCGCCGAGCACCAGCCGTGCTTCGGCGTACGCCTCCTGCACCGCCAGCCGCTCCTCGTCGAGCCGGTCGATGGTGGCCCGGGCGAACGCGTCCTGCGCGACATCGGCGTACGCGGGACCGCGCCAGAGTGTCAGCGCGTCGGCCAGGGTCGCGGCGCGCATCCGTGCGCTACCGATCTGCCGGGCCGGGCGGCGAGGGCGCGGAACCGGCCGGAGTCGACCGCTTCGGCGTTCACGGCGATGAGGTAGCCGGCGGGCGAGTTCCGGACCAGCTCGCGCGCCCCCGGCTCGGCGTCGTCCAACGCCTTGCGGAGCTGGGAGACCCTAGTCTGCAGGGTCGCGGTCGGATTGACCGGCAGGTCGTCGCCCCACAGGTCGTCGATGATCGTCGCCGCGGCGACCGGGCGGCCCGCGTGCAGCAACAGGTCCGCGAGCAGTGCCCGCACCTTGCGGTCGGGGATCCGCACCGCCCGGCCGTCATCGGTCCAGGCGGCCACCGGCCCCAGCACCCCAAATCGCATGCCGCTCACCCTAAGACTTCCGAAGTCTTTCTGAAGGGGTTCGATCGAGGCTGAAGGCATGACACGACCTCTCCTGCTGGCCGGGGCACTCGCCGGTCCTCTGTACGTCGGAATCGGCACCGTCGAGGCGATCGTCCGCGACGGGTTCGACATCCGTAAGCATTCACTGAGCCTGCTGGCCAACGGGACCGGCGGCTGGATCCACTCCACGATGATGGTCTGCACCGGCCTGCTCACCGTGATCGGTGCGCTCGCTCTGCGCCGGTCGTTCCCGGCCGGGCAGCGGTCGCGGTGGGGCGTCGGCGGTCTCGTCGTGTACGGCGCCGGCGTCGCCGCGGCGGGCTTCATGCGGGCCGACCCGGCGCTCGGGTTCCCGCCCGGGACACCGGACGAGCTGCCGGAGACGGTCAGCTGGCACGGGCTCGGGCACGTCATCGCCGGGATGGTCGGGTTCATCGGCCTGATCGTCGCGTGCCTCGTGCTGAGTCGGTGGTTCGCCCGGCGGCGCGCGGTCGGCTGGTCGCGGTTCTCGCTCGTGACCGGCATCGTGTACTTCCTCGGCCTGGCCGGGATCGCCACCGGCGGCGGCACCGCGGTCGTCAACCTCGGGTTCACCGTCGCTGTCATCCTGGGCTGGACCTGGGTCACGCTGCTGATGCTGCGCGCCCGCGCGGAGGGGAGTCTCTGATGAAGTTCACGGCCGAGCTCGAGTCCACCGGCAAGACGACGACCGGGTTCGAGGTCCCCGCCGAGATCGTCGAGGCGCTCGGCGGTGGCGCGCACCCGAAGGTCACCGTGACCGTCGACGGGTTCACCTTCCGCACCTCGATCGCCCGGATGGGCGGGCGGTATCTACTCGGGATGAGCGCGGAACGCCGTACCGCCGCCGGAGTCTCCGCCGGGGACGTGCTGGAGGTCGACGTCGAACTCGACACGGCTCCGCGCGAGGTCGACGTACCGGAAGAATTCGCCGCCGCGCTGGCCGCAAACCCGCCGGCGCAGGAGTTCTGGCAGACGCTGAGCTACAGCAAGCAGCAGTGGCACGTGCTGCAGGTGACGTCGGCGAAGACCGAGGAGACCAAGGCACGGCGGATCGAGAAGTCGATCGGGATGTTGCGCGAGGGCCGGGCCCGGTAATGCGATTCATCGCCTTGCTGCGTACGTCGGAGTCGCACGGCTTCCCACCGCCCGAGCTGCACGAAGGCATCGCCGCCCTCAGCGCCGAAGCCGCCAGCAGCGGCGTCCTCGTCGACACGGCCGGCCTGCTCCCGGTCGCCACCGCGACCCGGGTCGCCGTCTCGGCCGGCCGCCTCACCGTCACCGACGGCCCGTTCGACGACCCGGCCCCGCTCGGGGCCTACGTCCTGTACGACGTCCCCACCCGGGCCGACGCGATCCACTGGACCGAGCGCTTCATGGACCTCCACCGCCGCACCTGGCCCGGCTGGGAGGGCGAATCCGAAATCCGCCAGATCGTCGGACGCTCCTGAGGCTGACCGCAAGACCACTCCACCCCGAAGACCTGAAGCCGGCAGCCGACTTGGGCCCAACGCGACCCCCGCCGCTGAGGTCGCGGATCGGGGATGCATACGACCGGTGGCCGGGAGACCTGGGCATCTACGAGCCGCTGTGCACAGCCGGACCGCTGTTCTTCCTCCTCGGTTTGGCGTTCATCGGGAGGTCGCCTGGTGGTCATGGGGGAAGGTGATGATCGCGCGGGATTCCGCCATCCGAGAGGACTGCATGATGGGGCACGCGCACGGTCACAGCCACCCGCACACACCCGGCCACGGGCACAACGACAGCCACAGTCACGGGCACAGCCACAGTCACGGGCACAGCCACAGTCACGGGCACGGGCATGATCATCACCATCCGAATGGCGAGTTGGACGCGGCGACGTTGGCGGCGTTGGACGAGTCGGTGCCGGACTGTGAACTGTCGCCGAGTGAGGTGTCTCGGCGGGCGTTGCTGCGGTCCGCGGGGATTCTCGGGGGTACGGCGGCTTTGGCCGTCACCGGAGCCCAGGTCGCGGCAGCCACCGCGGCCACTGCGTCGTCCACGGACGGCTGGGTCTTCAAGTCGGGTGGCCGGCCGAACGTCTGGTTGGCCGGCGACCACCACATCCACACGCAGCTGAGCTCCGACGGCATGTACCGGGTGATCGACCAGGCCCGGCACGCGGCGGCGTACGGCCTCGACTGGCTCGTGATCACCGACCACGGCGGCGCGACGCACGCCCGGATCGGGGTCGACCTGGTCAACCCGCAGATCAAGGCGGCCCGCTCCGAGTTGCGCAACACGCTGATCTTCCAGGGCCTGGAGTGGAACATCCCCGCCGCCGAGCACGGCACCGTCTTCGTCGCCCCGGGCAGCCGCGAGGTCGACGTACTGAAGCAGTTCGAGAACAGCTACGACGGCAGCGTGAAGGGCGCCGGGGCGAACACGCCCACCAACGAGGCGCTCGCCGTGTCGGGCATCCAGTGGCTCGGTCAGCAGGTGGACCAGCGCCGGGTCGCGGACGCGCTGTTCCTCGCCAACCACCCGGCCCGCAACGGCATCGACAGCCCGCACGAGATCCGCAACTGGCGGGACGCCGACCCGCGGATCGCGGTCGGTTTCGAGGGCGCGCCCGGTCACCAGGCCGCGGGTCTGCCGGCCGGGATCGGCCCGGCGAACGCCCGCGGCTTCTACGGCAACTCGCCGAACGCGAACTCGTTCCTCGGCTACCCGGCCGAGAGCTACCGCACCTGGGGCGGTTTCGACTGGATGACAGCGACCGTCGGCGGTCTCTGGGACAGCCTGCTCGCCGAGGGCAAGCCGTGGTGGATCAGCGCCAACTCCGACTCGCACGTGAACTGGAACGAGACCGCGCGCCGGCCCGACGGGTCGAGCCAGGCGCAGTTCGACCGGGACGGGCGCTACATGGACCCGGTCTACGGCAACACCGTCAACCGCACCGCCGGCGACTTCTGGCCGGGCTTCTACAGCCGCACCCACGTCGGTGCCGACCGGCGCGACTACCTCGCCGTGATGGAGGGCCTCCGCAACGGTCGCGTCTGGGTCGACCACGGCGCGCTGGTCAAGGGTGTCGAGGTCGAGGTTCGTGAGGTCGGCAAGAGGTACGGCGAGCCCCTCGGTGGCGCGCTCGTCACGCGCAAGGGTCGTCCGCTCGAGCTCGTCGTACGGATCACCGCGCAGACGATGCCGAACTGGGCGAACTTCGTCCCGGCCCTCAACCGCGTCGACGTGATCCAGGGCGCGGTGACCGGGCCGGTCGCCGACCGCGACACGTTCACGGCCCCGAACACCAAGGTCGTCCGGCAGTGGGACACCTCGGGCCGCCGCGGCACGTTCGAGCTGGTGTACCCGCTGGGCAAGGCGGAGGCGCCGTTCTACGTCCGCGTCCGCGGCACCGACGGGAACCGCAGCCGGCCCGGGTACCTCGGCGCCGCGATCGACCCGGCCGGGCCGCAGCTCGATGTGGTCGGCGACGCGGACCCGTGGGTCGACCTGTGGTTCTACACCAACCCGATCTGGGTGCTGCCGAAGTAGGCGTGATGATCATCGCGATCGACGCGGACAGCTGGGACACGGCCGAGGCCGACCATCTGTTGTACGAACTGCTCGAGGTCGTGGACCAGCCGGTCGTCGCCTGCACCCACATGGTGTCAGGCGGCGACCGCCCGCACGTCGCCGTCTCGCTGATGAGCGCGGCGGACCTGGCCGACGACGTCCGCGGCCACTTCACCGACCGGACCGCCGGTCTCGCGATCACCCGCCCGGGTGCGTCCGAGCCGGAGCTGTCGGGCCCGAGTCAGCTCGTCCGGGGCGCGTACGTCGCCGCCGTCGAAGCGGCTCTGGGTACGGCGGGACGCGCGGTCCGCTGGCCTGGACACGAGCAGGCCCGCGGTGTCCTGCCGGCCGTGGATCTCCGCACCCGCTGCGGCATCGACCACCTGGAGGTCGTCGGCGGTCGTCCGGTCGCCGACGACGCCCTGGTCGACACCCGGGACTTCCTCCGCCCCCTGCGTCGCGCCGGCCGCCTGGTCCTCCAACTCCAACCGGCCGCCGGCAACCTCCTCATCCCGTTCGAACTCCAGCACCAGCAGAAGTGCTGCGCCGACCACTAACGCCGGTCGTCCCACGCTGCTGAGGAACGCAATACGTCGGGAAGCGGCCCGACCACCCCGAGGCGCTGGGTGCACCGCGTCAGAGCGACGTACAGATCGCGCAGACCGCGGGGTGACTCGATCAGGATGCCGTCGGGGTCCACGACCAGGACGGAGTCGAACTCGAGGCCCTTCGCCCCCGCTGCGCTCAGCACCGTGACGTCGCTCAGGTGAGCCACAGCCTCCTGCACCAACTCGAGACGGCTCCGCGACGTGATGACGCCGACGTGCCCGTGCTGCGTCTCCTCCGCGGCGACCTTCTGGACGTACGCCGCCTGGTCGGCGGCCGCGATGTCCGCGTGCCAGGGTTTCATCCCGGTCGACCGCACCGACCGTGGTGGCTTCGCCCGCGGATCGACCTCGCGGAGTACGTCGCCGGCCAACTCCATCACCTCTGCCGGGGTGCGGTAGTTCAGCGTCAGCTCGGCCAGCCGCCACCGATCGCCGAACGTCGAACCGAGCGCGCCCTCCCAGCTCGTCCCGCCGCCGACGGCACCGGTCTGTGCGACATCGCCGACGATGGTCATCGACCGCAACGGGCACCGCCGCGCGATCGCCCGCCACGCCATCGGCGTCAGCTCCTGCGCCTCGTCCACGATCACGTGACCGTACGTCCACCGGCGATCGGCAGCGGCGCGGTCGGCCAGCGTCCGGTCGTCGTCCGCCTCGAACCGGTCCGCGAGCATCTCGGCGTCGAGAATGTCCTTCGCGGTCAGGACCTCCGCCTCGTCGTCCTCGTCGTAGTCCGTCGACGCCGAGCCGGTCAGCACGTCCAGCGACCCCTGTGCGTACGCGATCGCCCGTGCCCGTGCCTGCCGCTCACGTTCCGCCTCCCGGCCGTCGTCCCCGAGCAACTCGGCCGCCTCGTCGAGCAGCGGTACGTCGGACGGGCTCCAGTCGTCGCCGTAGCGCAGCAGATGTTCCCGCTCCAGCACACTCAACTGCGGCGCGGCCAGGGCCAGCCGGTCCTCGTCGCCGTACAGGTCCTCGAGCAGCTGCTGCGGAGTGAGCAGCGGCCAGAGCTGATCGAGCAGCGCCTGCACGGCCGGCTCGGCGAGGACCTCCTTGCGGAGTTCCGCACGGTCGTAGTCGTCGAGCAGGTTCTCACCGCCGAGTGGGTCGGCACCGATGAGGTCGGCGAACTGGTTCGTCAGGAAGTCGACGATCTCGTTCAGGAACCTCGGCCGCGCCTGGTTGTGGGTGAGATGGCGGCGGCGAGCCCGCTCCCGCGCCTCGAGGCAGACCTCGGGGTCCAGGCGGAGCACGGTCCGGTCGACGGTCACCTGGATCGGCCGGTCCGGCACCCACTGCCGGTCGGCGACCGCCTTGGCGATCACCTCGGCCATCACCGCGCGGCCCTTGACCTCCGCGGTCTCCGCGGGCTCCGGCCGGGTCGCGTTCAGGCCCGGGTACAACTCCGCGATCGTGACCAGCCGGACACCGTCCTCACCGAGCGACGGCAGCACCTCGCCGATGAAACGCAGGAACGCCGGATTCGGCCCGACCACCAGAATTCCGCGCTTTTCGAGTTGTTCCCGGTGCGTGTACAGCAAATACGCCGCGCGGTGCAGTGCGATCGCGGTCTTGCCGGTTCCCGGGCCGCCCTGGACGACCAGGATGCCGGGCAGTTCCGAGCGGATGATCCGGTCCTGGTCGGCCTGGATCGTCTGCACGATCGACTCCATCCGGCCGGTCCGGCGGGCGTCCAGGGTCTTCAGCAGGACGGCCTCGCCCATCACGCCGGTCCCGGGTTTGGACGCGTCCGGCGCGTCCCGGTCCAGGTCGAGTTGCTCGTCCTGGACGTCGATCACCGTGCGCAGCCGGGTCTGGATGTGCCGGCGCCGGACCACGCCCTCGTTCGCGACCGCGGTGGCGATGTAGAAGGGCCGGGCGGCGGGGGCGCGCCAGTCGATCAGCAACGGTTCGTAGTCGGCGTCGTGCAGTCCGATCCGGCCGATGTGCAGGGTCTCACCGTTGACGTCGTCCAGCCGGCCGAAGTACAGGCCTTCCTCGGCCGAGTTGAGCCGGGCCAGCCGGGCGTTCAGGTCGCGGATCCGGCCGTCGCGCTGGTGCAGGGCCTGGGCGTTGCGGGTCTGGACCAGTTGCTCGTCGCGCGTGCGGTCCTCGGCGCGCTCGCGCTCGGCGTCCAGCGCGGCGTAGAAAGTCGTCAGGTGAACCTGCTCGGCCTCGACCGGATTCGGCAATTCCAACCCCTTGTGATAAAATGCGACCCGTTGGTTCCCAGAGGGCATTTCTGGATTTCCTCCGGTGGCAGCCACAAATCCCTGATTTTATCCCGTCACCCGGCTTTTCTGTACCGCTGTCCGGATCGCCTTGACCTCAAGTCGTGTTGAGGTACTAGCGTCGCCGACGTGACCGTTCATCCGCTGCGGCTGGCCCTGCTCACCCGCAACGTCGGCGCCGGCCGCTTCGGCACCCTGGTCACCCGCTGGTTCGCCCGCGAGGTCGAACGGAACGACGACTTCAAACTCGACCTGATCGACCTGAGCGCCGTACCCCTCCACGACCTGCCCGCCCGCATCGACGAGGCCGACGCCGCCGTGATCGTGACGGCCGAGTACAACCACGCGTACCCCGGCGACCTCAAGACCGCGATCGACGCGGTCCGGCGGCCCTGGTACGGGAAGCCGATCGCGTTCGTCGTGTACGGCGGCCGATCCGGCGGACTGCGCGCCGCCGAGCAACTCCGCCTCGTCTTCGGCGAACTTCACGCGGTCACGATCCGCGACACCCTCGGCTTCCACGAATCCGACTTCACCCCGGACGGCGAGCCGACCGATCACACCACACCGGGTGCCGCGTCGGCCTTGCTCGAGCAGCTCGCCTGGTGGGCCAGACCGCTACGGGACGCCCGCGACCACACGCCGTACCCGGAATAGCCGGCGGACGAGGATGGTTGGTGGTTCGACGTGAGTGCCGAACCCATGCCGCTGTCCGTGCTCGACCTCTCGCCGGTGCCGACGGGTTCGCGTCCGTCCCAGGCGCTGCACGAGACGCTCGAACTGGCGCGGACCGCCGAGACCGTCGGCTATCACCGCTACTGGCTCGCGGAGCATCACAACATCCCGAGCGTGGTCAGCACGAGCCCCGAGGTGATGATCGCGGCCGTCGCCGCGGCCACCTCGACCATCCGGGTCGGCTCCGGCGGAATCATGCTGCCTAACCACTCCCCGTTGAAGGTCGCCGAGACGTTCCGCGTGCTGGCTGGTCTGCATCCCGGTCGCATCGACCTCGGCATCGGCCGCGCACCCGGCACCGACCAGCGCACCGCGCTTGCCCTGCGCCGCAGCCGCGAGGCGCTCGGCGCGGACGACTTCCCCGAGCAGTACGCCGAACTCCGCGCATACGCCGAGGGGTTCCCGGCCGGCCACCCATTCGCGCCGATCTCGGCGCAACCGGACGACGTACCGCTGCCCCCGGTCTGGATTCTCGGTTCCAGCACGTACGGCGGTCAGGCGGCGGCCGCACTCGGAACAGGATTCGCGTACGCCGGTCACTTCGGCACGCTGGACCCGGCCGGCGTGATCGCGGCGTACCGGGAGAACTTCCAGCCGTCGGACCACCAGTCGGAGCCGCACGTCATCCTCGCGCTGGCCGCGATCGTGGCCGACACCGAGGAGCGCGCCCAGCAACTGGCTCAGGCCAACGCCCTGTCCATGCTGCGGCTCCGCTCCGGCCGTCCCGGGCCGCTGCCGTCGCCCGAGGAAGCCGCCGCCTACCCCTGGACCGACGCCGAGCGCGCCGCCGTCGAAGAATGGTCCGGCCTGGTCTCCGTCGGCACCCCCGACCAGGTCGCCGCCGACCTGGCCCGTCGCGCCAAGTCCGCCGACGCCGACGAACTCATCATCACCACGAACATCCACGACCCCGCCGAACGCCGCAACTCGTTCACCCAGCTGGCGAAGGCCTGGGGTCTCGACCCCCGCTAGGTTCAGACTCCCGCACCGCGGACATGCTCGAAGATCAAGCTCGTCTCGGCGTGCACGACCGCCGGATCGGCGGTCAGATGGTCGAGGACGAACTCGCGGAGCGCGTCCGGCGACGCCGCGGACACGTGCAGCAGGTAGTCGTTCGCGCCGCTGACGTGGAAAAGCGACAGCACGCCCGGTAGCTGCGGCACCTTCGTCCGGAAGCGGTCGATCTCGTCGCGCGAGTGCGCCCCGATACGCACCGCGACCAGAGCCTGCAACGGCTGACCCAGCGCGGCCAGGTCCACGTCGGCGTGGAAGCCGCGGATCACCCCGCGTTCCCGCAGCGACCGCACCCGCATCAGGCACGTCGACGGAGCGATGCCGGTCGCCTCCGCGAGTGCGTTGTTCGGCATCCGGCCGTCGGCGGTCAGCA
Source organism: Kribbella swartbergensis (assembly GCF_054784135.1). Lineage (NCBI taxonomy): Bacteria > Bacillati > Actinomycetota > Actinomycetes > Propionibacteriales > Kribbellaceae > Kribbella > Kribbella swartbergensis. The sequence goes on along the minus strand of NZ_BAAGPM010000008.1, from coordinate 438,284 downwards.
GCCGGACCAGCTCCCGATCGACCTCGTCGAGCCCGCCGGGGACCGCGCGCGGCGCCGGCCCCGGGCTCCGACGATCCTTCGGCATGACACCACTGTAGGGCTCCTCCACAGAATCCACAGCGTGTGGATGACCCTGTGGATGAATTTTCTTCGGATCCCTTGCATCGGATCTGCAGAAGATTCCATCCTCGGCGCCGAGCAGCCAGTTCAGCCGAGGAGGCAGGCATGACCCAGCTCGACACCCGGTCGGTGCACGCCGGCCGCGACGACCTGACCGCGCTCGGCGTGCACGTCCCGCCGATCGACCTGTCCACCACCTATCCGCTGCCCGGGGTGGCCGCCGGCGGGACGTCGTACGACGAACTCAGCCAGGGCAACGGCCCGGACGGCGGCAGCCTCGTCTACCAGCGGCTGTGGAACCCGACCGTCGCCCGGTTCGAGGACGCCCTGGCGGAACTCGAGTACACCGACGGCGCGGTCGCGTTCGGGTCCGGCATGGCCGCGCTCACCGCGTGTCTGCTCGCGACCGTGGCCGCCGGTCGTCCGCACGTGGTCGCCGTACGCCCCTTGTACGGCGGCTCGGACCACCTGTTGTCCACAGGCCTCCTGGGTACGACGGTGACCTGGGCGACGGCGACCGGGATCGCGGCGGCGATCCGGCCGGAGACCGGGCTGGTGATCGTGGAGACGCCGGCGAACCCGACCGTGGACCTGGTCGACATCGCGGCTGTGGTCCGGCAGGCGGGCGACGTACCGGTGCTTGTGGACAACACGTTCGCGACCCCGGTGCTGCAGCAACCGGCTCGTCACGGGGCGAGCCTGGTGTTGCACTCGGCAACGAAGTACCTCGGCGGCCACGGCGACGTCATGGGTGGCGTCGTCGCGGCCGGCGTGGATTGGATCGCCCGGCTCCGCCGGATCCGGGCTGTGACCGGTGGCCTGCTGCACCCGTTGGCGGCGTACGAACTGCACAGGGGACTGCAGACGCTGCCGGTGCGAGTGCGGGCGCAGCAGGCGACCGCTCTGAAGGTGGCGGACTGGCTCTCCGCTCAGCCGGCCGTCGAGGCGGTGTACTACCCGGGTCTGTCCGACCCGCAGGAGCTGATCGGCCGCCAGCAGGCCGGTCCGGGTGCGGTCGTCGCCTTCAGCGTGAACGGCGGGTACGACGCCGCGGCCCGCGTGGCCGGCGAGCTGAAGCTCATCACCCACGCGGTGTCTCTAGGCGGCGTGGACACCTTGATTCAGCACCCCGCCGCCCTCACCCACCGGCTGGTAGCTCCCGAGGCCAAGCCTCCGGCCGGGCTCCTCCGTCTCAGCCTCGGCCTCGAAGACCCCGAAGACCTGACCGCCGACCTGCAGCAGGCCTTCAGGCAGGTACGGCGACCGGCCGGGTGAGAACCCGGTCGATGATGCCGTAGTCGCGGGCCGCGTCCGCGGTGAACCAGCGGTCGCGGTCGAAGTCGGTCGTGATCCGGTCCACCGGCTGACCGGTGCGGTCACTGATCAGTTTCGCCAGGTCCTCGCGGGCCTTGATCGCCTGCTCGGCCTGGGTCTTGATGTCGGACGCCGTACCACCCATGCCGCCGGTCGGCTGGTGCATCATGATCCGGGCGTGCGGCAGCGCGTACCGCTTGCCCGGCGCGCCGCACGTCAGCAGCACCTGGCCCATCGAGGCGACCAGGCCCATCCCGTACGTCGCGACGTCGTTGCTGATGAAGTTCATCGTGTCGAGAACCGCCAGACCGGCCGACACCGATCCACCGGGGGAGTTGATGTAGAGCGAGATGTCCGCCTTCGGATCCTCGGCGTTCAGCAGGAGCAGCTGCGCGCACAGGGCGTTGGCGTTCTCGTCCTTGATCTCGTCGCCGAGTACGAGGATGCGCTGCCAGAGCAGACGCTGGTAGATGTGGGTGTCGAGGGAGTTCGGAAGCTGCGGCTGGCTCATGTCGTCCAGCCTGCTGCCGCAGGCCACGGGAACGCCCATGAATCTGCCCATGGCAGATCTGCCCACCGCAGACCTCACCGGGATGGCACACTCGGTACAGGACATCCGGAGGCGAGGAGGGCCAGACGTGTTGCTACGCCAGGTGATCGGGAACGTCTTCCGCCGGCTGCGGCGTGAGCGGGGGATCACCCTGCGCGAGCTCGCCGAGCTGGCTCAGGTGTCGGTGCCCTACCTGTCCGAGATCGAGCGCGGCCGCAAGGAGCCGTCGTCCGAGATCCTCGCCGCGATCTGCCGGGCGCTGGACCTCGAGCTGAGCGACCTGCTCGCCGAGGTGCAGTTCGACCTGGCCACCGCGGTCCGGTCCACGCTGCCGATCCGCCTCCAGACCGCCGCGATCCGGGTCGAGGAGAGGCAGGCCCCGCAGCGGATCACCTCGGCCCCGCGTGCGTACTCCGGCTCCGCCGAGGCGTTCTGCCTGGTCGCCTAGGTCGTGCGCTGGTACGACAATCCGGGCGCACGCGCCTGGCGTACGTCGCCGGCGCCGGACGAGGTGCTGGCGTTCCACCAAAGCCTGTCCGGATACCGTCCGACTCCACTGACACCGGTGCCGTCGCTGGCAACGGAGCTGGGTGTCGGGCAGGTGCTGGTGAAGGACGAGTCGCAGCGGCTCGGCCTGCCCGCCTTCAAGGCGCTCGGCGCGTGGTGGGCGATCCACCGCGCGCTCCAGGACCACTCCGGACCGGTGGAGCTCGTCACCGCGACCGACGGCAACCACGGCCGGGCGGTCGCACGCCGGGCCGCCATGCTCGGTCTGCCGTCCCATGTGTTCGTCCCGCATGTGGTGAGTGATGAGGCGATCGACGCCATCCGCTCCGAGGGTGCGACGGTGACTGTCGTACCTGACTCGTACGACGCCGCGGTCGCCGAGGCAGCGTCGTACGCAGTGGACAACGGGCTGCTGATCCAGGACTCCGCGTGGCCTGGGTACGAGGTGATCCCGCAGCACATCGTCGACGGCTACTCCACTCTGTTCCGGGAGATCGACGTAGCGCCTGACCTGGTCGTCGTACCGATGGGTGTGGGGTCCGTAGCTCAGGCAGCGGTCACCCACTACCGGAGCGGTCGGTCCACTCCTGCCCTGCTCGGCGTGGAGCCTGCCAGCGCCTCCTGCGTCACCACGAGCCTCCTGGCAGATGAGCTGGTCACCGTGCCCACCGGCAAGACAGTGATGGCCGGTCTGAACTGCGGCACGGCGTCCAGCCTCGCCTACCCCGTACTGCGGTCAGGCCTCGACTACGCCGTGACAGTCGACGACGACGCGGCTCTGCAAGCAGTCGCCGACCTGCAGTCGGCCGGCATCTCGTCCGGCCCCAGTGGCGCCGCGACCCTGGCCGGCCTCCGAGCAGCCCGCGACCGCCTCGACCTCACCCCCGACAGCACCGTCGTCCTCATCAACACCGAGGCGGCGGTGCCGTGATGCCGGTGGAGTTGGTGGTGCGGTTCCCGGTGGACGAGCGGGAGTTGTCGACGCTGCATGCGCTCGCCTTCGGTGCCGAGGTCGAGGTGCAGGCGTGGCGCGAGCGGTTGGAGCGGTGGGCGCTGACCTGGGTGGGTGCCTTCGACAACGATCAGCTGGTCGGGTTCGTGCAGGTGTGCTGGGACGGCGGTGCACACGCGTTCGTGCTCGACACCGCCGTCCATCCGGATCACGGCCGGCAGGGCATCGGGAAGCGGCTGGTGCTCGCCGCAGCGGAGGAGGCGAAGGCGGCCGGGTGCGAATGGCTGCATGTGGACTACGAGCCGCACCTGACCGCCTTCTACATCGACTCCTGCGGGTTCCGGCCGACCGACGCGGGTCTGCTCAGGCTGAGATAGCGGTCAGCCGTTCGGTCGAGATGCAGGAGGTGAGGCAGCGCTCCTTCGCGTCGCCGAGCAGGTCCGCGGTCCACGTGGTGAAGCCGCCGTCGCCCAGTCCGGACCCGTTGCAGTCGATGCCGAGCGCCGTACCGGAGTAGTAGTTCGCACCCTTGGTCCGCTCGGTGTCCTCGACAAGGTCGGTCTTCAGCGCCGGGCGGACGGTGTCGTCGATCCGCTCCCGCACCACGGAGGGCGTGAACGTGGTGAAGGTCAGCTCGGCCCCGTCACCCAGTACGTCGTGCCAGAACCGCAGGTGGTCGATCAGCATCTCGGCCTCGGTCCGCCCCGAGCCGGTGTCCCGCGCACTCGACACCAGCACGAACAACTGGAAGTGCGCGAACATCCCCGGGCCGTCGACCGCCTGGGCGCGAACGACACGCTGGCACGCGGCCAGGTCCACCCTCGCCTGACCGCCGCGCCGCCGTACGGCGGCCTCGATGGCGAGCTCGTTGGTCGGATCACTGGCAACCTCGGTACTGCGCGTCGTGGTCAGCACCTGATGCTGGTTGATGGTGGAGATCGCAGAACACGTCCCGAGCGGCGTCACCGGCGACAACTCGACACCGTCGAACCGCTCCGGCAACAGCTCCCACAGCCGCTGCTGCGTCTTCACAAGCTCCCGCGGATCGCTCGGCGACGGCCGCACGAACCGGTCCTGCTGCCACCGCTGCATCAGCCGTGCCGGCGTCACCTTCGCCGCCCGCGCCCGACTCACGTCCAGCAGCACCGACTGCAGATCCGACGGACTCAACCCGTCGACCAACGCGTCCCGGCACCCCGCCGGCAACTTCGCCCAAACCCGGCCGATCACATCACCCATCGCCCCACTCTGACCGATGCCCGGGCCGGCGCGCTCTCCAATTTCGTCTGTACCTACTAGTATGTTCGGCGACGTCCAACGAAAGGGTGCGCCGTGGATGCGATGCAGTACGAGGTGTCGTTGCCGACCGAATACGACATGGGGATCATTCGGCGGCGGGTGGAGACGACCGGGCATCGGCTGGACGACTTCGACGGGCTGGGGATCAAGGCGTATCTGATTCAGGACCGGGCGAACGGGGCGATGGTGAATCAGTACGCGCCGTTCTACCTGTGGAACGACTCGGCCGGGATGGGCCGGTTTCTCTGGGGTGGTGGGTTCTTCACGGCGATTTGCGGGTCCTTCGGCCGGCCTCCGGTGCGGCGCTGGACCGGCGTGGAGGCGCTGGCCGGGCCGGACGTGGATCTGCCGGCGTTGAGTGCGACCAAGCACACGTGGCAGTTGCCGCCCGACGTGGACCCGGCCGCGCCGGTGGCAGAAGCTCGCGAGACGCTGCAGAAGTCCGCCGGACTCGCGGGCGTCTACAGCTCCGCGATCGCAGTGGATCCGGCGCGCTGGGAGGTGGTGCAGTTCACGCTGTGGAGTTCGCCGGAGCCGGGTCCGGTGCCTGGCACGCGGTACCAGGTTCTGCACCTGTCCACACCCGGAAGAAAGGACCTGCTCGGGCGGTGATTTCCTCGTATCTTGTGAGACATGAGGTACCCGAGCCCGCACCTTTGACGCACTGACCGCCTGCCGAGGAGCCTGTCCAGCCGCATCGTCGCGTACGAGGCGCTGCAGGACTTCATCCCGCTGTATCCGCTGTACCAGCTGCTCTTCTCCGACCACGGCCTGTCGCCGGCCGAGATCTCGATCCTGTTCGTCATCTGGTCGACGACCGCGTTCGTCCTCGAGGTGCCGTCGGGCGCCTGGGCCGACACGTACTCGCGGCGCAAGCTGCTGGTCCTCGGTGCGCTGATCAGCGCACTCGGGTACGCCGCCTGGATCACGGTGCCGTCGTTCGCCGGCTTCGCGCTCGGCTTCGTCCTGTGGGGTATGTCGTCCGCGCTGATCTCCGGCACGTTCGAGGCCTTCGTGTACGACGAGTTGGCCGCCCGCGACCGCACCGACAAGTACGCCGGTCTGCTCGGCCGCGCGAGGTCCGCAGCGCTGATCGCGAACCTGGCCGCGACCGCCTTGGCCGCACCGCTGTTCGATCTCGGCGGGTACGTCCTCGCCGGTGTCGTCAGCGTTCTCAGCTGCCTGGTTCAGGCCGCTGTCGCGCTGACCCTCCCGGAGGCTCCACCGGTCGAGCCGGCTCAGCCGGACGAGGACGAGCCGCAACCGACCTCGACCCGGGCCGCGCTCGCCGAGTACTGGTCCATGCTGCGGTCCGGAGTGACCGAAGCGCTGACCAGCCGGGCTGTCCGGCGAGCGGTCGCGCTGGTGGCCCTGCTCGGTGGCTTCCTGGCGTTCGACGAGTATTTCCCGTTGCTCGCCAGGGACGCCGGCGCTTCCACCACCCTGGTGCCGTTGCTGATCGCGGGCACCGTCGCGGCTCAGGCGATCGGCAGCGCGCTCGCCGGCCCGGCGTACAAGTTGCCAGCAGCAACATTCGGGATCGGGCTCGGCGCGACGGCGGGACTGATCGCCTGGGGCGCGCTCAGTGGCACGGCCTGGGGCTTCGTCCCGATCGGGATCGGGTACGGCGTGATGCAGCTGGTGATCGTGGTCGCGGAGGCGCGGCTGCAGGACTCGATCACCGGTCCGGCCCGGGCCACGGTGACGTCGGTGTCCGGCTTCTTCGCCGAGGTCTTCGCGGTCGCGGTGTACGCCGGGTTCGCGGTCGGGTCGCTGTGGTTCAGCCTGTCGATCCTGGTCGCCGCCCTGACCGTCCCGGTGCTGCTGACGGCGATCGTCGTACCGTTCGCCCTGCCGGCGGCACAGCGTTCGGTGCCCCGCGCTATCGGCCGCTGACGGTGGCGGCGAAGCCGGCGGTCAGGACGGTCAGCCCGGATTCGAAGCCGCTGTCGAAGTCGTAGGCGAGCCCCTCGGGTCCGAGTTCGCCGACCACGCGGGCGAGAGTAGGTGCCTTGCCCGCGGGAAGAGCCTGGACGCGGGCGAGCAGGTCCGGAGCCAGGTCGAAGGTCTCCGAGCGGACCGCCGACTCTCCGAGCAGGAAGCCGTGGACGAAATCGATGAGGGTGTTCACCGACTCGAAGATCTGCCGCGGCGACAGGCCGGCCCGGTCGAGGGCGCGGTAGAACGGCTCCACGGTCACGACCACCACCCCTGACACGGCAGAGGTGTCGGACAACACTTGCAGGGCGAGGTTGGGGTGCGCCCGGAGCGCGTTGCGATACGCCCGCGCGGCGTCCTTCAGCTGTTCCTGCCACGGCACGGAGTCACCCGGATCCGGCTGCTCCAGGTCGGCGAAGACGAGTTCCGCGAGGCCGGCCAGGACGGCCGCCTTGTTCGGCAGATGGTGGTAGAGCGACATCGGGTTGACCCCGAGGGTCGAGGCGAGCCGCCGCATGGTGAGGGCGTCGATGCCCTCGTCGTCGACGATCCGCAGCGCCGCAGTCAGGATCGCTTCCCGGCTCAGCCGCTCCTCGCCGGCGCGAGGCCGCCCGGGCCGCTTGCCAGCATTAACCATACGCCGTATGGTACATAACCATACAGCGTATGGAAAAGGAGGGCGTATGAAGCCGTTGGCGGGGAAGGTGGCGCTGGTCGCGGGTGCGACCAGGGCGGCCGGGCGGGGGATCGCGGTCCAGCTCGGCGCCGCGGGCGCGACCGTCTACGTGACCGGTCGCAGTACTCGATCCACGCGGTCGGAGATGAACCGGCCGGAGACGATCGAGGAGACCGCCGAGTTGGTCGACACGGCCGGCGGTCATGGCATCGCCGTACCGGTGGACCACCTGGATCCGGAGCAGGTCCGCGCACTCGTCGAGCGGATCGACCGCGAGCAGGGTGCGCTGCACATCCTGGTCAACGACATCTGGGGTCAGTTCAGCGAACCGGAGTGGGACAAGACCGTCTGGGAGAGCAACCTCCACGACGGCCTGCGGCTGCTCCGGCTCGGTGTCGACACGCACGTGATCACCAGCCACTTCGCCTTGCCGCTGCTGATCAGGTCACCGGGCGGCCTGGTCGTCGAGATGACCGACGGCACGAACGAGTACAACGCGGAGAACTACCGCGTCTCGTTCTTCTACGACCTGGCCAAGGGCGCGGTCAGCCGGATCGCGTTCGCGCTCGCGCACGAACTCGACAAGTACGCGGCGACCGCCGTTCTGCTGACGCCCGGCTGGCTCCGGTCGGAGGCGATGCTCGAAGGGTTCGGCGTGACCGAGGAGAACTGGCGGGACGCGACGGAGCGGATCCCGCACTTCGCGATCTCGGAGAGCCCGTCGTACGTCGGCCGCGCGGTAGCGGCCCTGGCCGCGGATCCCGACGTACGGCGCTGGAACGGCAGGTCCACCTCGAGTGGCGAACTCGCGAAGATCTACGGGTTCACCGATCTGGACGGCAGCCGGCCGGACGCGTGGCGCTACATCGTCGAGGTCCAGGACCCCGGCAAACCGGCCGACACCACCGGCTACCGCTAGAGCTTGTACGGCGGACAGGTGCCGGGGCCGTCACCAGGAGTCGGCAGCGGACGGACGTCGCCGGTCAGCGCCGCATGCGGGTGTGCGGCCGCGATCGGGATCCCCGACGCGGCCGCCAGCGCGAGGATCTCCCGCCGCGACGTCACGGCACGCTCAGGATCCCGCTCGTACACGTAGATGAGCTCGGGCCAGCGAGCCTGCGCCGGGTGCACCAGTACGTCGCCGCCGAGCACGGCCCGCACGGTCACCACCGACTGGTGCCCGGGCGTGTGCCCCGGTGTGGGCAGCAGCCGCATCCCGCGCAGCCTGGTCTCACCGTCCACGACCCTGAGCTGACCGGCCTCGACGATCGGCCGGATCATCCGCTCGTACGTCGTTCCGCCGCGAACGTGCTCGAGTTCGTCCCGCTGGACGACGTACTCCGCGTTCCCGAATCGCGGCCGGTCGCCCTCCGCGCTCCAGCCCACGTGGTCCAGATGGACGTGCGTCAGCACCACGGTGTCGACGTCGCTGTCCTGAACCCCCACCTTCTCCAGCAGTCGGGGCAAGCGTCCGCTGACGCCGAGCCATTCGGCCGCCTCACCACCCGCCGGTCCCACACCGGCGTCGACCAGCACGACACCGGCCTCACCGGTCAGCAGGTAGCTGTGGAAGTGGAGCCACCACCCCGCAGCCCGAACGTTCCCCGGCATCACCGTCGACGTCCACTCCGCGTGCTCAGCACCCCACCCGGGCAGCGCGTCCTCGATGCTCTCCGGAAACACCGCCACCGCGTCACACAACACCGTCACGTCCACCCGGACAGTCTGAGTCAGTCGAGGAGCATCCAGGTGGCCAGGCCGGCCATCAGGACGGCGATCCCGGAGTCGAGGATCTGCCAGGCGCGGGGGCGGGCGAACAACGGCGTGAGCTTGCGCGCGAAGAAGCCGAGGGAGAAGAACCAGGTGAAGGACGCCGTGACGGCGCCGAGGCCGTAGATCCAGCGGCCGTCGGTGCCGCGTTGATTCGCCAGGGAGCCGAGCAGGACCACGGTGTCGAGGTAGACGTGCGGGTTGAGGTAGGTGAAGCCGAGACACGTGAGCAGGACGCTGCGGAGCGCGGTGGGAGCGTGGTCGGCCGGGCTGATCGAGCCGGGCCTGAAGGCACGTTTCGCGGCGAAGGCGGCGTAGACGTAGAGGAAGGCGGCGCCGCCGTACTTGGCGATGTCGAGGGCCAACTCGCTCCGGGTGAGCAGCGCCCCGAGACCGGCGATGCCGCTGGAGATCAGCAGGGCGTCGGACAGCGAGCAGACCAGCACCACCGGCAGGACGTGCTCGCGGCGCAGGCCCTGGCGCAGCACGAAGGCATTCTGCGCTCCGATCGCGATGATCAGGGACAGGGTCGTGGCGAAGCCGGCAAGCAGGGGCATGCCTTCGACGGTAGGCAGCTGCGCTGCTTCAAGCCAGCTAAAGATTGCGAAGCTGCATTAGCATGGCTTCATCATGCAGCTCGATTCCGCACAGCTCGACACCTTCGCGGCCGTGGTCGACGAAGGCAGCTTCGACGCGGCGGCGCGGCGGCTGAACATCACGCCGTCGGCCGTGAGTCAGCGCATCAAGGCGTTGGAGAGTCGGCTTGGTCAGGTGGTCGTGATGCGTGGCAAGCCCGCGCGCCCGACCGAGGCCGGCGAGGCTCTCCTGCGGCTGGCCCGGCAGGTGTCGCTGCTGGAGTTGGAGGCGATCGCGGCGGTCCGCGGCCGGGCCGACACCCTTCGGCTGCCGATCGCGGTCAACGCGGACTCGCTGAACAACTGGTTCCTGCCCGCGATGCTCGACCTGTCCGAGCGTCACGCGGCGCGGTTCGTCGTCCATCAGGAGGACGAGGAGCACTCCGCCGAGTTCCTCCGCAACGGCACGGTCCTGGCCGCGGTGACAGCCGATCCACGTCCGGTACAGGGGTGCCGCGTCGTACCGCTGGGGAAGATGCGGTACCTGCCGGTCGCCACACCCGAGTACGCGGGGCGCTGGCTGACCGGGAAGCCGTTGCCGGACGCGCTCGCCGAGGCGCCGATGATCGTGTTCAACAGCAAGGACCAGTTGCAGCACCGGCTGATCCGCAAGGTGACCCGGCGCAAACTCGACCCGCCGACCCACGCGGTCCCGGCGCCGGGCGCGTTCCACCAGGCCGTCCGGATCGGGCTCGGCTGGGGCATGATCGAGGACGAGGTCGCCCAGCCGGATCTCGCCGCCGGCCGCCTGGTGGAAGTTGCCCACGGCAAATACATCGACGTTCCGCTCTACTGGCAGCACTGGAAGCTGCAGTCCGCCCTCCTCGACGCTCTCACCGCAGCCGTACTCCGAGCGGCGTCGAAGGGCCTCCGCTGACCTCAGTCCCAGCGCATCGCCATCGGATTGTCGGGTGGGATCAGACCCGACGACATCAGCGTCGCACTCAACGGACGCACGAGATCGTGGAGTTCGGTCGTCAGCTCGTCACCCAGGGCCCGCCAGCCTTGATCGGCCAGCGCATCCGTGGTGGCCTCCACCTGTTGCCGGAGTTCCCGACCGGCCGCCGTCAGTGCATCGGCCGAGTCGAGCAGGCCACGGCTGCGAAGGTCGTCCTCCGCGGCGGCCCAGTCGTCGTCGCTCCAGCGTCGATTGACCTGGAACACCTCCTTCGACGGTCCGCCGGCGGCCGAGATCGTCACGCACGCCTGGCACGGACTCAGCCCCGCGGCGACGAGTGCGGCGACGTGCCCGTCGCCTCGCGACTCTCGCAGGACCGTCGTTGCCTGCCACAGTGCGAGGTGCGGTTCGTCCGGCCACTCCAGGGCCGCGTTGGCCGCCGCGATCGGTCTGCCCGCGACCGGCGTCGACTCGGCGGCCCGACGAGCCACCTCGGCCGCGCGACGAAACGTCGTACCAGGGAAGATTCGCCGTACGGCGGAATCGACGGCCCGCAACCGGGCGTCGAGCAACTGGACCGGCGACGCGTACCCCCAGGCGTCCGGAAGAGCGCGAGCCACCATCGACGGATGGAAGCTGTAGAACACGGCCGCGACCAGTGCCGGGCCGACCGGACCGAGTGGAGCGGCCCGGCAGCCGAAGTAGCTCATCCAGCCGCCGCGCAGGCCCAACGCGTCGGTCTCCCGCCTGGTGTCCGGGGCGAAGTACGTGATCGCGTGAAACGGCTCGAGGGTCTTCCACATCTGCCGTGCCCGGTGCTCGGCCATCAGAGCGGCCGATGCATGACGTGAAAACCCACGTAGCCGTGCTTGGGGTGATGAAAGGCTTCCGGGACGGTGCCGATGATCGTGAAGCCGAGCGCCTGCCAGAGGTGGACGGCCGCTTCGTTGGTCTCGACGACGGCGTTGAACTGGATCGCCCGGAACCCCGTCCGCCGGGCCCAGTCGATCATGTCCTCGCAGAGCAGCCGGCCGACACCTTGGCCGCGAGCGAGCGGGTCGACCATGAAGCTGGCGCTGGCGACGTGCGAACCCGGACCCGGCCGGTTCGGGTACATGTTGGCGCTGCCGAGAACGGCGCCGCCGGCATCCACCGCGACCGTGGTCCGGCTGAGTGGACTGGACGAGGGCGACATCCAGAGCGCACGCGCCTGCTCCTCGGTCAGGTCTGGATCGTAGGCGTACGTCTCCCGCGCGGTGACGATGTCGTGAAAGAACGGCCAGATGCCCGGCCAGTCGGTATCGTCGGCGTTCCTGATCTGCACAGTCATGATGCCATAGGATCACCCGGACCGGCGGACGATGCCAAGCACCTATCCTCGTCTGCTGCCGGTTCCTCGCGACAAGCCCTTGAGGTAGTCGGCCACCGCCTGCTGGTGGTTGTGTTCGGCCCAGCTCAGCGCGTTCCCGCCGTACGACGGGTCACGCAGGTCTGGGTCGGCGCCGAGTTCGACGAGTTTCTTCACCGTGTCGAGGTGACCGTTGAACGCGGCCAGCTGGATCGGCGCGCAGCGTCCCATCACGTTGAGGTCGAAACCGAGAGTCCGCAACGGCTCCAGGGCCTCGGTCCGGCCGATCTCCCCGGCCCGGATCGGGAGGTACGGGTTGCGTGCGACGGCCCGCGCGGCCAGCTCCGCGCTGACCTCCGGGGTCTCACCGCGCATGGCGGCGGCGAAGACCTCGTGGACGTCGTCCAGCGGTGCGGCACCGTGAGCACGGAGCAGCTCGGCGATCTCGGTGTGCCCCTGGATGGCGGCCAGCTCGTAGGCCCGATGCCCGCAGAACACCGGATGCTCGGTGCCGCGTCCGTCCGGGTCGATGCCTTGGGCAAGCACCAGCTGGACCCGGTGGAGCAGGCCTTCCGACGACGCGAAGACCAGCTCGTCCTCCAGGAGTTGCCGCGGGGTCGGGTGGGCCGAGGTCAACCGGTGGTGCCACGGTCCGCCGTCGCCGCGGCCGAGGCCGTACTCGAGCAGTAGCTCCAGGTGTACGTCGTCGTACGGCGGGAGCCCGGGACCGCAGTTGTACATGGTCTGGCTGTCGTTCGGGTCGGCGCCGGCGTCGAGCAGCAGCCGGGCCAGCTCGACCCGGTCCCGATGCGGCGGCTGATCGCCTTCACCACGGCCGAAGACGCCGGTCAACGCGGTGAACGGCGACGGCAGACCCTGCCACAGATAGCCCGCGTTCGGATCGGCTCCGTTCTCCAGCAGGAGCCGGGCGATCTCCACCTGATGCGGTGCGTCCAGGCGACTGTAGGTGAGGTAGAGCAACGGCTCCCAGCGGTACGGTCCGCCCTCCTGCCGCGCGTGCTGCGGGAGTTCCTCCCGTACGGCGTCCAGCTCGCCGGCCACCACCTTGGTGTGAATGTTGCTGAGGGCAATCTCCGGGAAGCGGTCGAGCAGTTGGCGTGCGGCACGTTGCCGGGCCGGGTCGTCCTGGCCGTAGTGCAGGGTCGCCAGCCGGAGGAACTCGTCGGCACGCTGGTCAGGGGTGCCGAGCGGGCCGCCGATCGGCTGGCGATGCGGTGCTCGGCTGTACCGGTCGACCAGCTCGAGATGCCGCACGATCCGCGGCCAGCTGGGGAAGCCGTAGCTCCGCGCGATCACGAGCTGGGCGTCGGCGAGCGTCCGGACCGGATGGAACTCGGCGGCGAGCGCCACCGCCTCCGGGTCGTCGGCACGGACCTGTTTGAGCAGCGTCTTGGCCTGTTTGCGCAGGTGGTCCAGGTGCGGGTCGTTCGGGAGATTCCGGGTCGGCATCGCGACCTCCTCTCTACGAGCCTGCTGTCCGCGTCGTCAGGCGAGAAAGGAGGTGGAAACCACTGCACCGCATCGCACGCAGGTGGGCTGAGCCCTTCCCGCGGACCGGAGGCACCCTGAGCGCCTACCGGAAGGCTAACTCACCCAGCCTTCACGGCACGAGACCCAGCTCACGTCCGCGATGACTTGAACATGTTCAAAAAATCGCCATACGCTCGGGCCGTGACAGTTTTGAACGTGTTCAAATGGTGAGGACGTGGTGAGCATGACGGTGACGACGTACCTGATCTACCTGGCGATCGCGGTGCCGCTGACCATCTGGGTGGCCCGCACGCTGAGCCGGAACGGCCGGATCTTCCTGGTCGACGTGTTCCATGGCAACGACGACTTCGCCGACGCGGTGAACCGGCTGCTCGTGGTCGGGTTCTACCTGGTGAACCTCGGGTTCGTGACGCTGTTCCTGCGGACCGACAGCGCGGTCGTGGACGCTCGCGGCGTGTTCGAGGAGCTGAGCGTGAAGCTCGGCATCGTGATGCTGGTGCTCGGTGGGCTGCACCTGATGAACGTCTGGATCTTCAACGCCATCCGCCGGCGCAGCCGGATCGACGACATGACCAACCCGCCGGTTCCGCCGGACGACGTCCTGCCGGCCGGCGCGCTGACGGGCACCGAGCCGCCCACCCGTTTCGGCTACTGACCATGCGTGAGCTGACCGTCCTGTACGACGCGGAGTGCGGTCTGTGCCGCCGGTTCAAGGACTGGCTGGCGGCACAGCGGCCGGCGCCGAACGGGCAGGGAGGGGTGGTGCGCCTCAGGTTCGTCGCGGCGGGGTCGGCGGACGCGCGGGCGCTCTACCCCGAGCTGGATCACGCGGCGACCCTGCGCGAGGTGACGGTGGTCGCCGACGACGGGTCCGTGTACGTCGGCGACCGGGCGTGGATCGTGTGCCTGTGGACAACGTGGGAGCACCGGCGCACCGCCGTACGGCTGGCGAGTCCGGCGATGCGTCCGGTGGCGCGGGCGATGGTGCAGGCGGCGGCGGGACTCCGACGCTTCAGTGGGGGTGACTACGCTGACCGATGTGACGGACAGTGCGACCACCAAGGGTGAGCAGACCCGGGAGCTGATCCTGTCCACCGCGTTGCGGCTGTTCCGTGAGCAGGGGTACAGCAAGACCACGATGCGGGCGATCGCCACCGAAGCGGGAGTGTCGGTCGGCAACGCGTACTACTACTACAGCTCCAAAGAGCACCTGATGCAGGCGTACTACGACCACCTGCAGGAGCAGCACCGGGACGCCGTCGAGTCGATCCTGGCGTCGGAGACCGGGTTCGTTCCCCGGTTGACCGGTGTACTGCGGACCTGGCTCGAGGTGGCGGCGCCGTACCACGAGTTCGCCGGGACGTTCTTCAAGACCGCGGCGGACCCGAAGAGCCCGCTGTCGCCGTTCAGCGACGAGTCGCGGCCCGCCCGGGAGGCGAGTGTCGAGATCTTCCGCCGGGTGGTCGGCGGTTCGGACCTCAAGCTGCCGGCCGACCTGAAGGCGGAGCTGCCCGAGCTGCTGTGGCTGATGCAGATGGGCATCGTGCTGTTCTGGGTGCACGACGACAGCGAGGATCTCCGCCGGACCAAGGCGCTGATCGACCGCTCGGTCCCGCTGGTCGACCGCCTACTGCGGCTGACCCGCATCCCGGGGGTGCGCGGGGTGGTGAACGACATCGTCGGCCTGATCCGCACGCTCAGGCCGTAGCTACTCGCCGGTGAGTCCGTCGATCCGCTCGCGCAGGAAGTCGGCGTGGCCGTTGTGGCGGGCGTACTCCTCGATCATGTGGACGAGGAGATAGCGGACCGAGTAGTCGCCCTCGCGCCGGGGTCGTCGAAAGGTGTGGTCGAGGTCGTAGCGCGCGATCAGCTCGTCGGAGGTCTTGACGATCGCCCGATAGTCCCTGACGTCCTGCTCGGCCCCGGCGGCGTCGACGAGGTCGAAGTCGCCGTCCGGGTGCTCGTCGGTCCAGAACGTCGCCGTGACCGGGAGCTGCGCGAGGCAGATCTGGTACCAGTACCGCTCGACCTCGGTGAGGTGGCGGACAAGCCCGATCAAGGACATGCTGGACGGCTCGACGCTGCGCCGAACCAGCTGCTCGCCGGTCAGACCGGAGATCTTCCACAGCAGCGTCTCGCGGTGGAAGTCCAGGAAGCCCTGAAGAAGTTCGCGTTCACCGGCGGCGGTGGGTGGATCCACCCGAGATTCCGTAGTCACAAGGTGAACCCTAGGCGCCGGTGTGACATGTCTCCTGTGGACAACGGACGAGGGTTCGGCCCCCAGTGCCGTAGACTGCTCGTGACGGCCCGCTCAGTTCTGCCTCGGGCCGGTGAGCGCAAACACAGTGCGCCAGCAGTCGACTACCACGCGCCGCGGCCGGAGCCGCGCCGGGCAGGACGACCCCCGACCTTTGGAGTACCTACATGGCGGCCAGCCGCCCCACGTCCACATCCCCCCAAGCTGTCTCCACCTCCACCACTCGTCCCCGCCGGCGTCGTTCCGGTGCCCGGCGCAACGATTCGGCGGCGCGCCCGCTGTTCTCCCCGCCCGCCGGCACTCAACGGCAGCCTGAGGTTGCTCAGAGCAACAGTCCGGTGTACGACGAGGTGGCCGAAATGGTTGTCCCGGACAACCTGACGTTCGCCGATCTCGGCGTACCGGCGCCGTTGGTGTCGGCACTGTCCGCGGCCGGTGTGTCCACGCCGTTCCCGATCCAGGCGGCGACGCTGCCCGACTCGCTGGCCGGCAAGGACGTGCTCGGACGCGGCCGGACCGGCTCCGGCAAGACGTACGCGTTCGTGCTGCCGGTGCTCGCCCGCCTCGCCGCGAGCGGAGCGAAGCGCAGGCCGAAGCACCCGCGGGCGCTGATCCTCGCGCCGACGCGTGAGCTGGCGACCCAGATCCAGGCGTCGATCACGCCGCTGGCCGACGCGCTCGGCCTGCGCACGATGACGATCTTCGGCGGGGTCGGCCACGGCCCGCAGATCAACGGTCTGCGCCAGGGCGCCGACATCGTGGTCGCCTGCCCCGGCCGGCTCGAGGATCATCTCCAGGCAGGGCACGTGAAGCTCGACGCGATCGAGATCACCGTCCTGGACGAGGCCGACCACATGGCCGATCTCGGCTTCCTGCCCGCGGTACGGCGCATCCTCGGGGCGACCCCGTCCGGTACGCAGCGGTTGCTGTTCTCGGCCACGCTGGACGCCGGCGTCGACGTACTCGTGCAGCGGTTCATGACCGCCCCGGTCACGCACAGCGTGGACTCGGCGCAATCACCGGTCGCGAAGATGACCCATCACGTGCTGCACGTCCAGGCCGATTCCCGGCTGCCGGTGCTGGTCGACCTGACCGCGGCGCCGGGCCGTTCGCTGGTCTTCACCCGGACGAAGTACGGCGCCAAGTCGCTCACGAAGAAGCTGATCGCCCAGGGCGTTCCGGCGGTGGAGTTGCACGGCAATCTGTCGCAGGGCGCCCGGACCCGGAACCTCGAGGCCTTCGGCAACGGTACGGCGAAGACGCTGGTGGCCACCGACATCGCGGCGCGCGGTATCCACGTCGACGACGTCGCGCTGGTGATCCACGCGGACCCGCCGATCGAGCACAAGGCGTACCTGCACCGCTCCGGCCGGACCGCCCGCGCGGGCGCCGAGGGCACCGTCGTCACCTTGATGACCGACGACCAGGTCCGCGACGTCCGTGACCTCACCCGCAAGGCCGGCATCGCCGCGAAGATCACCAGGCTCACCAGCGGCGATCCGCTCCTCGCCGAGTTGGCCCCCGGTGAACGCCGCTTCGTGGAGCCGCCGGTCGCGACACCGGACAGCGCCCGCGCGTCCACCGGTGGTGGGTCAGGTCGAGGCAACCGTCGTCGGCGCGGCTCACAGTCGGCGACCGGTCAGCGGCCCGGCGGTCAGCGTTCTGGCGGTCAGCGTTCCGGAGACGCGGGTGGCGCGAAGTCGGGTGGGCCGGCGCGTGGTCGCGGCCGCTCGAAGTCCGCGAGCACGCCGAAGACTTACAGCACCAGCACGCCGGGCTCCAGCACTCGCCCGGCCGGTGCCGCCGCATTCTCCGCCGGCAGCCGCGCCGGGGCTGCCCGTCGCGGTCGCTGAGCCCGCGGCCGTCGAGCTGACGCAAGGCCTGGTCAGGCGCTGCCTGACCAGGCCTTGTGCACGCCCAGCTGGTGCGCGCCGTCGCGGTGGACCGGCGAGCCGGGCGGTACGGTGCGTTGGTGAACGTCGTCGCGCAGGTGTTCGTCGTGCTGGCCGGGCTGTTTCATGTCGCGGTGTTCGCGATGGAGAGCCTGTTGTTCCGGAAGCCGAGTACGTACCGGCGGTTCCGGGTCAAGGACGACGCCGAGGCCGCGGTCGTGAGGCCGTGGGCGTTCAACCAGGGGTTCTACAACCTGTTCCTCGCCCTCGGGGCGCTCGGCGGGCTGATCGCCGGCGGTGGCGGGGGTTGCGCGGTCGCGCTGTTCAGTTGTGCGTGCATGGCCGGTGCCGGTGTCGTCCTGGTCGCGACCGACCGCCGGATGGTGCGGGCCGCCGCCGCGCAGGCCGTCCCGCCGATCCTCGCTCTGGTGTTCGCCGCGGTTCTCTAGTTGACTTCAAGTGCAGTTGATGTCCGAGGGTTCTCGCATGACGACGACTGCCGCGGACCCGATCACCACTGAACCGACGACCGGTGGTGTGCTCTCACCGCAGTACCGGGCGCTCACCGTCGGGATGGTCGCGCTGATCACTCTGGTCGCGTTCGAGTCCCTGGCTGTCACCACCGCGATGCCGACCGTCGCCCAGGCGCTGGACGGCCTTTACCTCTACGCGCTCGCGTTCGGCGGGCCGCTGGCCTCCGCTGTGGTGGCGATGGTTGTCTCCGGGACCTGGAGCGACCTCAAAGGGCCGACCCGCCCGCTCTGGCACGGGACCGCGTGGTTCCTGGCCGGCCTGATCATCGCCGGTCTGGCACCGACGATGGAGATCCTCGTCGCCGGTCGCATCATCCAGGGCTTCGGGTCCGGTCTGCTCACGGTCGCCCTGTACGTCGTGGTCGGCCGGCTCTACCCGGCCAGGCTGCGGCCGCGCATCTTCGCCGCGTTCGCCACCGGCTGGGTCGTACCTTCCCTGGTCGGCCCTGCGATCGCCGGTCTGATCGTCGAGCACACCAGTTGGCGGATCGTCTTCCTCGCCGTACCGGTCATCGCCATCCCGGCGGCGCTCGTGATGCGGCCCGGCCTGGCCCGCGGCGCTGCTCAGGAAGTACGGCCGGGTCGGCTGTGGGACAAGCGGGCGCTGTTGGCGGTGGCGGCGGCGGTCGGCGTCGGCCTGCTCCACTACGGCGGTCAGCAGCACGGCGTACTGCGGATCGTCCTGCTCGCGATCGGTCTTGCCGGTGTGGTCGCGTTCGCGCCGAAGCTGCTGCCGAGCGGCACCTTTGTTTTCCGGTCGGGTCTGCCGTCGGTCGTCGCGTTGCGGGGGCTGGTCGCCTCGGCAGGCTTCGGTGCCGAGGTGTTCCTGCCGCTGATGCTGACCCGGGAACGCGGCCTGTCCCCGGCCCTGGCCGGTCTGGTGCTGACGGTCAGCGCGCTGAGCTGGACCGCTGCCTCCTGGTACCGCGGCCGGCCCAACCAGCCGTTCTCCCACGCGGTCTTCCTGCAAGCCGGCATGGTGTCGATCATGCTCGGCATCGTCACCGCCGCCCTGACCTTGAACGACAACGTCCCGGTCGTGGTCGGCATCCTCGGGTGGAGCCTCACCGGTCTCGGCATGGGGACCGTCTTCCCGACCCTGTCGGTGCTGGTGCTCGAGTACTCCGAACGCGACGCCCAGGGTGCCAACAGCTCCGCACTGCAGTTGAGCGACTCGTTGTCCACAGCAACGGTCTTGGCCGTCGGCGGTTCTCTCTTCGCCGTGCTGGAGCCGCGCTCCGCGGTGACCGCCTATCTCGTCGCCTTCGGCCTCCCGGCTCTGCTCGCCCTGCTCGGCGCACAGGCCGGACGCCGAACGGCCCGGTGACCTACTCCTTCGAGCCGGTGACGGCGATGCTGGCCCCGAGGCCGATGATCATCAGGCCGCCGGCCCCGCCGACCAGCTCGAGGCGGCGCGGCGACCGGGCGAACCACTCGCGAGCGGTACCGGCGACGAGCGCCCAGGCGCTGTCCGAGACCAGGGCGATCAGGATGAAGATCAGGCCGAGCAGCAGGATCTGGAGCCACGCCGGGCTGCCCGCGTTCGGGTCGACGAACTGCGGCAGCGCGGCGGCGAAGAACACGGCGGTCTTGGCGTTGGTGACGCCGACGAGGAAGCCCTGACGCATCGTCCGGCGGCTGTTGCCCGGCTTCACCGCACTCGTCATCGCGGTCACCAGGGACTTGCGGTGGCGGAAGGCCTGGACGCCGAGATAGATCAGGTACGCCGCTCCGGCCAGCTTCACCACGGTCAAGGCGATCGCGCTGGCGGCGATCAGGGTGCCGAGGCCGAGGGCGACCGCGATCAGCATGACCGCGGCGCCGACGGTGTTGCCGACCATCGTCAGCACCGCCTCGCGCCGCCCGACGGCCAGCGCGCGTCCGACGATGAACAGCACACTCGGACCGGGGACGACGATGATGATGAACGCGGTGATCGCGAAGGCGACCAGGTGATGGGCGGACGGCATCTGCTCAGGGTAAGGGCGGCCGTGGGGAACGTCACCCCGGTTCCGGCAGCGTTGACCCCCTCGATCCCCACCGATACGGTTCGGGGGACAACCTGCGGTGCCAGGAGGGAAGCCGGTGAGAGTCCGGCACGGCCGCGCCACTGTGAGCGAGCACTGCTCGTGAGTCAGGACGCTCGGGCACCAGCAGCCTTTCGAAGGGGACGCGCACTTCCCCAGGAGGTTCAGATGGCAGCTCCTGCCCGCACTCTCGCCGTACCGGCCGTTTCTCCCCGTCTTCTCGCCGTCGCGCTGCTCAGCGTCGGCGTACTGCTCCTGCTCGGCTACCTGGTCGCCTTCGACCAGGGTGCGGTGTCCCAGTCCGGGATGTACCTGCACGAGCTGATGCACGACGGCCGCCACCTGCTCGGCGTGCCCTGCCATTAGCCGCATGCGCACCTTCGGATCGCTCCTGGTGCGCGGACTGATCGTCGGACTCTTCGCCGGCCTGCTGGCCGGAGCGTTCGCGTACTCGATGGGCGAGCCGCACATCGACGCCGCGATCGCGATCGAGGAAGCCGGCGGCGCGCACACCCATTCGCACGACCAAGGCGAAACCGCTGCCTCCGGGGAGGCGCCGCTCGTCAGCCGCGACGGCCAGCGGGCCGGCCTGTTCCTCGCCACCACGCTGTACGGCGTCGCCCTCGGCGGCGTCTTCGCCGTCGCGTTCACCCTGCTCCGGCGCAAGCTGCGGACCGGCAACGACTCGTACGCCGCTCTGGGCCTGGCCGCGGCCGGATTCGTCGGCATCGTGCTCGTGCCGTTCCTGAAGTACCCGCCGAATCCTCCGGCGGTCGGCGATCCCGAGACGATCACCCGCCGTACGGTGACCTATCTGCTGACCCTGGTGATCGGTCTGCTCGCGGTGTGGGCCGGTGTGGCCGCCTCCCGGTGGGCCGCCCGGTTCGGTGACGTCGCGCGACTGGCCGGTGGTGTCGCGGCCTTCCTTGCGACGGTCGTGGCGGCGTACCTGATCCTGCCCGCGATCAACGAGGTTCCGGGGTCGTTCCCCGCTACGCTGCTCTGGCAGTTCCGGTTCGCCTCACTCGGTACGCAGGCGACGCTGTGGCTCCTGCTCGGTTTCGGGTACGCCGCCGCGGTGGATCGCCGGCTCTCCCGACAGAAGGTGGTTGCCGCGTGAGCGGGTTGAAACTGGTCGCCCATGCCCTGACTCCCGCGTTGCGCGGACTCGTCCTCGGTGGAGACGCCGAGCCGGATCCGGCGAGCCTGTCGGCCGCTCGCGAATTCGAGTTCGAGGCCGATGCCGTGTACGCCGGGCCGGAGCGAGCCGCCGTACTCACGGCCGAGGCGCTCGGCCTCACCCCGGTCGTCGAGGAGGCGCTCCGGGATCGGGAGTACGGCGAATGGACCGGGCGTGAGCTCGAGGAGTTGCTGGGCGCCGAGCCGGAGCGGGTGGCCGCCTGGCTCGAGCGGCCGCACACCGCGACACCGGGTGGCGAGACGGAGAACGACGTACTCACCCGGGTGGCGGACTGGCTCGGAGACCTCGCTCAGCAGGACGACGACAGCCGTTCGATCGTGGCCGTCGTCCACCCGGCGGTCGTCCGGGCGATGGTGTTGTACGTGCTGGATGCCCCGGCGGAGTCCTTGCGTCAGGTCGACGTCCGGCCGCTCGCCACCGTCACCCTCACCCGGTCCGACGGCTCCTGGTCCCTGGCCTTCCACTGAGCCGAACCCGCAGGCGAATCGCGGCGTCGCGTCGCGTTCGGTGCGGTCAAGGTGTATGACGGGGGTGTGACGCTCACCGAAGCGCGGAACTTCCTCCGCTCGGAACTACTCGCCGTCGCGGCGACGGTCGTCCCGGACCAGACACCGGTGGTGACGCAGGATGTCGGCCCGGTGAACCAGGGCGCCCTGTCCGACGACCGCGGCCCGGAGTCCGTGTGCACGATCACGGTCGAGACCGGCGACCCCACGTCGCCGGATCCGGAGGCGCTGATCACGTTCGCCGCCGAGACGCTGGCGGCACGCGGCTGGAAGGTCGAGCCGGAGCCGGCCGACGACGGCAAGTACCGCGTCAACGCGCGGCGCGAAGGCTACGACCTCACCGTCGACGCCCAGAGCACCGACTGGCGGATCACCTTCACCGGCCAGACGCCGTACGCCGACGACGTCTGATCAACTCGTCGCGGCCCGCTCGGCGGCACTGCGCAGTACGCAGAACTCGTTGCCCTCGGGGTCGTGCATGGTGACCCACCCGGTGCCGTCGGGCTCCCGGCGGTCGTATGCGATGGTGGCGCCGAGCGTGAGGAGCCACTCGACCTCCTCGTCGCGCGGACCGTCCGGCTCGAGATCCAGGTGGACGCGGTTCTTGACCGTCTTCTCGTCGTTGTTCTGCTCGAAGAGCAACGTCACCGAGTCCGTCACGACGGCCGCGTACGGGTCGCCCGGCTGGTCGTCGTCGGGTCGTGGGGCCTTCAGCACCTTCAGCCAGAAACCGGCCAGCTCGTAGGGGTCATGGGCATCGAAGGTCACCGTACGCACGCGCGAGGTCATGCGCCGAGACTACTTCCGGAAGAACAGCCGGTCCGCCGGGATCGCCGGGTCGAGGTACGGCGTGAAGCCGGCGGCGACGGCCAGATCGGTGAGGGCGCCGGGCATCCAGCGGTGGACGTGGACGTTCATCGGGTGCCCGCCGTACCCGGAGGTCTTGTGGGTGGACTCCTCGCCGACGTGGAACCCGAGGGCGAGGACCCCGCCCGAGGCGAGCACCCGGTGGAACTCGGCGAACGCCTGTGGCACCACGTCGCGCGGCAGGTGGATGATCGACCACCAGGAGATGACGCCGCCGAGCTCGCCGTCCGGCAGGTCCAGGGCGGTCATCGAGCCGACCCGGAAGTCCAGATCCGGATGGTCGCGCCGCGCGACCTCGATCATGCCCGGTGACAGGTCGATGCCGATGACCTGAAGACCTCGCTCGTGCAGCAGACCGGTCAGTCGCCCCGGTCCACAGCCCGCGTCGAGCACCGGCCCCGGACCGGCCAGCTTGGTGAACAGGTCGAGGGTCACGGGCTCGTCCGGCGGGCCGTCCTGCACGAGGTCGGCGTACGCGGCGGCGACGGTGTCGTACGAGGTCCTGATGTCGTCCAGCTGATCGGTCACGGCGCGACCCTAGAGGGCCGCGCCGACAGAACCGCGGTTCAGGCCTTGCCGAGGGTCTGCTTCTGCCTGCCGAGCCCCTGGATCTCCAGCTCCATCGTGTCGCCGGGGGCCAGGTACGGGAACCGGCCGGACAGCGCGACGCCCTCCGGGGTGCCGGTGTTGACGATGTCCCCCGGGCTCAGCGTCATGTACTGCGACAGGTCGCGGATCAGCGCCGCGACGGTGAAGATCATGTCCCGGGTGTTCGAGTCCTGCCGCGGCTCGCCGTTCACCCAGGACTTCAGATCGAGGTTCTGGACGTCGTCGATCTCGTCGGCCGGGACCAGCGCCGGGCCGAGCGGGTTGAAGGTCTCGCAGCACTTGCCCTTCGACCACTGCCCTCCGGACTGCTCGATCTGGAAGGCCCGCTCCGACACGTCGTTCGAGACGGCGTACCCGGCGACACAGGCGAGCGCCTCCTCGTCCGACTCGACGTACCGGGCCTGCTTGCCGATGACCACGGCGAGCTCGACCTCCCAGTCGGTCTTGGTCGCGCCGCGCGGCACCAGCACCTCGTCGTACGGGCCGACGACGGTGTTCGGGTGCTTGAAGAAGACGATCGGCTGCTTCGGCGGCTCGGCGCCGGACTCGGCGGCGTGCGCGGCGTAGTTCTGGCCGATGCAGACCACCCCGGCCGGGCGCGCGATCGGGGCACCGACTCGCAGGCCCTCGACGTCGGCCGCCGGGAGGTCACCGGCCTCGAGCGCGGCGCGGGCGCGGGCGATGCCGTCCGCGGCCAGGAACGCGCCGTCGATGTCGCCGCCGGTGTCACGGGTGATCGGGCTCAGGTCGTGAACGGTGCCGTCGGTGGCGCGCACGTACGGGCGCTCCGCACCGACCGCGCCGAGGCGCAGCAGTTCCACAGGTCTCTCCCTGGATGAGGACGGATCACTCTTTGTCGAACATCGGCCGCAACCGGGCCCGGGAGGCCTCGATGTGCGCCCGCATCGCGGCGGCCGCTTCCTCCGGGTCACCCTTGCGGACCGCGGTCACCACCGCCTTGTGCTCACGCAACGCCTTCGTCGCGATGCCGCCACCGTAGTACAGGCGGAACAGGTGCAGGTGGCAGTGTGTCCGAGCGAAGGACTGCCGGGCCGTCTCGTTGCCGGACAACTCCAGCACCAGATCATGGAAGCGCTGGTCGTGTGCAGCCATCGCCCGGTAGCTCTCGTACGCCGGACGGTCCGGTACGTCGGTGTAGCTCAGCATCTCGGCCTTCAGCCGGGCCAGGTCCTCGGAGCCGGCCCGCTCGGCGGCCCGGCCGGCCGCCCACGGCTCGATCAGCAGCCGGTACTCGAACAGGTCCTCGAACTCGGCCAGCGTCAACCGCGACGACACCCGGTAGCCGCGCAGTGGCTCCTTGATCACCAGGCCGTCGGACTCCAGCCGGGCCAGCGACTCCCGGATCGGGGTCTGGGAGATGCCCAGTTCGCGGGTCAGCGCGTCGATGTTCAGCCGGGTGCCCGGCTCGACCACGCTGTCCATGATCAGGCCCTTGACCGTCTCGTAGACGTCGTCGCTCAGTACCTGTCGCTGGGGCAGGCGCGTGAGCTGCCCCGCCAGACCCACATGCGCATCCGTCACCGTCGCTCCTCCCAGAGGCTCTCATTCTGCCCCACCCTTGACGGCTCCAGTGTGAAGCGGCAGCATCAGGTTCGCAATATCCTATAGGATCTGGAGCCGCCCCGTGAAGAGTCCGACGATCACCCGGGCCGAGGCCTTCCTCGTCGACCTCGAGGTCGAGACGGTCCGGACCGACGCGGTGCAGTCGTTCCTCAAGCAGGAGACGATCTTCGTCTCGCTGGAGACGGCCGACGGGCTCACCGGACTCGGATACTCGTACACGATCGGCACGGGCGGCACCGCCGTACTGGCTCTGCTGAAGGATCATCTGCTGCCACGGCTGACGGGCTCGGACTCGCGGAACGTCGAGGCGGTGTGGTCGGACCTGTTCTGGTCGACGCACGCGACCACGGTCGGGGCGATCACCTCACTGGCGTTGGCCGCCGTCGACACGGCGTTGTGGGACCTGCGGTGCCGACGAGCCGGCGAGCCGTTGTGGCGGCTGGCGGGCGGGTATCGGCAGCGGGTGCCGCTGTACGACACCGAGGGCGGTTGGTTGCAGCTGACAACGGATCAGCTGGTCGAGGGTGCGCTCGCGTCGCAACGAGCGGGCTGGCCCGGAGTCAAGCTGAAGGTCGGGAAACCGCGGGTGCACGAGGACCTGGAGCGGCTGCGCGCAGTGCGGGACGCGGTCGGTCCTGACTTGGACATCATGGTCGACGCCAATCAGTCGATGACGTACCCCGAGGCCCGGCGACGGGCCGCGGCGTTCGAGGCTGTGGAACTGTCGTGGTTCGAGGAGCCGTTGCCGGCCGACGACCTGACCGGCCACGTACGTCTGGCGGAGTCCACCTCGATCCCCATCGCGGTCGGGGAGTCGTTGTACTCGGTGTCGCAGTTCCGCGAGTACGTCGCGGCCGGTGGGGCCGGGATCGTCCAGGCCGACGTGGCCCGGGTCGGCGGGATCACGCCGTGGCTGAAGGCCGCGCATCTGGCCGAGACTTTCAACCTCGAGGTGTGTCCACACTTCCTGATGGAACTGCACGTCAGCCTGACGGCCGCCGTACCGAACGGCCGGTACGTCGAGCACATCCCGCAGTTGCGGGCGATCACACGGTCGGAGATGGTGGTGGCCGACGGTCACGCGGTCGCCCCGGACACGCCCGGCTTGGGCATCGACTGGGACCACGACGCGATCGACGACCGGCGGGTCGGATGACGACCTTGGCGGGTGTTCTCAGGCAGCTCGGAAAGGACCGCAGTCGGATGAGCAGAGTCGACGCGCATCACCACATCTGGGACCTGACCGTCCGCGAGCAGAGCTGGATGTCCGGGCCGGAGATGGACCCGATCCGGCGCAGCTTCTCCGTCGACGACCTGGCTCCGCAGGCCGCGGACGCCGGCGTCACCGCGACCGTGCTGGTCCAGACCGTCGGTCAGGTCGACGAGACGGTCGAGTTCCTGCAGGTTGCCGCCGGCAACGAGCTGGTCGCGGGCGTGGTCGGCTGGATCGATCTGACCGCGCAGGACGTGGGTGACGCGCTGGCCGGATTGCTGGCCCGGCCGGACGGATCGCACCTGAAGGGCATCCGCCACCAGGTCCACGACGAGCCGGACGTGGACTGGCTGCTCCGCCCCGACGTACGCCGCGGTCTGTCCGCGGTGGCCGACGCGGGCCTTGTCTACGACCTGCTCACCAAGACTCCCCACCTGCCCGCCGCGATCGAGACCGCGCGGGCCTTCCCAGGACTGACCTTCGTGGTCGACCACATCTCCAAGCCCGTGATCGGCCAGCCGCTGGAGCCCTGGGCGAGTCACCTGCGGGAACTGGCCGCCCTGCCGAACGTCACCTGCAAACTCTCCGGCCTGGTCACCGAGGCCTCCTGGACCGATTGGAAGACCTCGGACCTCCAGCCCTACGCCGACGTCGTCCTCGACGCCTTCGGCCCCGAACGCGTCATGTTCGGCTCCGACTGGCCCGTCTGCCTCCTCGCCGCCACCTACGCCCAGGTCGTCGAAACCGCCGAAACCCTGACCGCAGGCCTCACCCCCACGGAACGCGAGTCCGTCTTCACCACCACCGCCACCCGCACCTACAGGCTCTAGACCTGTACGTCGGCGGGCGCGAACTCGACCCGGACGCCGAGCAACCTGACCGGGCGGCGGAGTTCGAACTTGTCGAGCAGGGCGAGTGCGGTGGTGGCGACGACGTCCGGGTCCTGGGTGGTCTCGGGGAGCTTGCGGCTCTTGATGGGGGTGTAGAAGGTGGTGAAGCGGACCTTGACCCAGATGCGCTGGATGCTGCGGCCTTCGGCGACGACGTCGCGGGTGACCTCGACGGCGATCCGGCGGAGTTGTTCCACGACCTCCGCGCGGTCGGCCAGGTCGTGCGGGAAGGTCTCCTCCCGGCTGCGCGAGACCGGTTCGCGGGGTACGTCGGTCACCTCGGTGTCGCCGAGTCCGCGGCCGAGGGCGGCGTACCAGGCGCCCATCTTCGGCCCGAAGCGTTCGCGGAGGACGTCGAGGTCCGCGGCCGCCAGGTCGGCGACCGTGACGATGCCGAGTTCGTTCAGGTTGCGCTCCATCCGGCTGCCGATGCCCCAGAGTTCCCGGACGGCGCGGTGGTCCATCACCTCGCGCCAGTTCGCCCCGGTCAACCGGTAGACCCCGTCGACCTCACGCGGACTCCCGGTCCCCGCCTCCTCGAACGGGACCGCGTGGGATCGCGGCTGTTTGGCGAACGTCGTCGCCAGCTTGGCCCTGACCTTGTTGTCGCCGATCCCGATCGAGCAGGTGAGCGTCGTACGCTCGAACACCGCCGCCCGCAGGTCGGCCGCGAGTTGCTCGGGATCGTCGGTCTCCGCCCCGACGAAGCACTCGTCCCACCCCCACACCTCGACCACCACGGGGAACGAGCGCAGCGTGTCCATCACCTCGGTCGACGCCGCCTCGTACGCCGCCGGGTCCGAGGGCAGGAAGACCGCCTGCGGGCACTTCTTGTACGCCGCCCGGACCGGCATCCCCGAGTGCACACCGAACTCGCGCGCCTCGTACGACGCCGTGGCCACGACCTGCCGCGGTTGGGTCGGATCCCCCGAGCCGCCCACCACGACCGGCAGCCCCTTCAACTCGGGTCGCCGCCGGATCTCCACAGCCGCGATGAACTGATCCATGTCCACGTGCAGGACCCACCAGCTCATACCCCACAGGTAACCACAGCCCTCCGACAGCGGCCGGGTGAACCGTCAGAGTGCCTTGCGCATCTGCTGGGACGTGACGGTGTAACCGAGGGACGTGTAGAGGTTGATGGCGGTGGTGTTGGTGCCGAAGACGTTGAGGTCGAGGTGGGTGTGGCCGCGGCGGCGGCACTCCTCCTCGCCGGCCAGCATGATCGCGCGGCCGTAGCCCCTGCCGCGGTGCTTCTCGTCGACCTCGAGGCCGTAGACGAACGGGATCCGCGGCTTGGTGGTGATCCACAGGCTGCCGACCGGTTCGTCACCGTCGCAGGCCATCCAGATCAGGTGGTGCTCGGTGTCGCGGCCGTCGGGCAGCAACTTGTCCACCTCACGGTGCGCCACCTCGATCGCCTCCTCGGGGCTCAGCCCGCGGGCCGGCCCCATCCCGGCGGCGAACGACTCGGCGTTGAGGTGCTTCCAGGCCTCGAACTCGGTGTCGGACATCGGGCGCAGCGTCACGGGCGGGATGACGGACATGGTCATCTGCCGACGATAGCCCCGGGGTTTGCCCGGCGGGTACCAGACACGTACCCACCCCGGCCGCCCCGCCGCCGGTGCGGTGACGAGGAGACCCGCTCCGCCGCGGGTGATCGACGAACTCCGAGGTGTCAGGCGATGACGTCGCAGTCGAGGAAACTGTCATGAGACGGCGTAAACCGCCCGCCGGAGCGGTGACGAGGGCGCCGGCCGGCCTGCCGTACCCGCTGATCGAGAACTGGGAGTGGCAGGACCGCGCCGCCTGCCGCGACGTTGACCCGGAACTGTTCTTCGCCGCCGAGTCCGAGCGCGGCCTGCGCAAGCACGCCCGCGAGGTACTGGCGAAGTCGCTCTGCGGCACGTGTCCGGTACGGCGGGAGTGCCGCGAGCACGCCCTGGTCGTCGGCGAGGTGTACGGCGTCTGGGGCGGCACCACCGAAGAGGAACGCGAACCCGTCCTGCAGGCCCGGCACACGGAGTTACCGGCAAGTTAACCTGTCGGCATGGAGCTGACCTTCGAACTGGCCGGGAAGGTCCTGGCCGCGCAGCCGTTCAGTGTGCTGCTGGGGACCCGGCTGACCGCCTTCGGCGACGGTGGAGCAACCCTCGAGCTCGACATCCGCGACGACCTGAAGCAGCAGAACGGCTACCTCCACGGCGGTGTCCTCGGCTACGCGGCCGACAACGCGATCACCTTCGCGGGCGGCACGGCGCTCGGACCGGAGGTGCTCACCGGTGGATTTACGATCAGCTACCTGCGGCCGGGTCGAGGCGCCGTACTGCGGGCCGACGCGAAGGTCGTGCACGCGGGCAGCCGGCAGGCGACCTGCACCTGCGAGTTGTCCACCATCGACGTCGGCCGCGACGGCGGCAGCACTGTCACGCTGTGCGCGGTCGCGCAGGGCACTGTGATCGCCCTGCGTCGATGACGGGCGATCACAGTGCCGGGGCGCCGGCTCAGTCGAAGAGCTCCTCCATGAAGGACTTTTTCTTCTTGCGGGGGTACTGGTTGCCGTACCGCGGGTCGTAGCGGCGGTCGTCGTCGCTATACCGGCGGTCGTTGTCGTAGCGGCGGTCGTCGTACCGCTTCTCCTCGTGGCGAGGCTGCTGCGGCGCGTTGTACTTCAGTTCGGCGTCGACGAGCCGCTCCAGCTCACCGCGGTCGAGGAAGATCCCGCGGCACTCGGTGCACTGGTCGACGGTGATGCCGCTGCGTTCGTAGGTGCGCATCGCGCCCCGGCACTTGGGACAGATCAAGCTCTCCATTCCGCCACCCTAGGTGACGATTTCCCCGAAATGACGGGACTTCAGGGAACTCTCAGGGAGTTGCCCGGGCAAACCGTGACGGCTCAGGGACCTCGAGGACGAAACAGGGCGGCGGTCTGTGAGGTCGGGCGAGGGAGACATAGGTCACACCCGACAGGTATCACATCTGCGTCCCGCGTGTCGTCAGCGCTGTGTGGACAACGGATCTCCTGGGTGGAAGGACGTCATGAGCGCAGTACTGGAATCTCTTCGTCGTGACTTCGGCGGCGACATCATCGAACCGGGCGGCGCGGAGTACCAGACCGCTGCGCGCTCGGTCCTGGCTCTGGGCAGTCCGGCCTGTGTGCTGCGGCCCGAGAGCGTGGACGACGTACAGGCAGCCGTGAGGTTCGCGGCCGAGGCGGGGCTCGTGCTGTCCGTGCGAGGCGGTGGTCACGCCTTCCCGGGGTTCGGCACCAACGACGGCGGCGTGGTGATCGACCTGAGCAGGCTCGCGACGGTCGAACTCGTCGACCCCGACCGCCACGTCGTACGGATTGGCGGCGGCGCCACCTGGGGTGCGGTCGCGGCCGCCCTGGCCCCGCACGGCCTGGCGATCTCCTCGGGCGACACCAAGAGCGTCGGCGTCGGCGGACTGACGCTGACCGGCGGAATCGGCTGGAAGGTCAGGAAGTACGGTCTGGCCCTGGACAACGTCGTCGGCGCGGAGGTGGTGACCGCGGCCGGCGACGTCGTGCGGGCCGACGCCACGGAGAACCCTGACCTGTTCTGGGCGATCCGCGGTGGTGGCGGCAACTTCGGGATCGTGACCGCGTTCGAGTTCACCGCGCACCCGACGACGGACGTCTTCTTCGGCCGGATCACATTCCCGGCGGCGGAGGCGGCCACCGTGCTGCGGGGCTGGGCGGCCTACCTGCGGACGGCTCCCGTCGAGCTCACCTCGATCGCGACCTGCGCCAACCCGATGGCCGGCGGACCCGCGGCGCCGGTCGAGATCCACGTCGCGTACGACGGCGACGACCCGGAGTCGGCCGCGGCGGCGATCGACCCGATCCGCGGACTCGGCACGGTGATCACCGACGAGGTCGCGCCGACGCCCGCCGCGGACCTGCTGGTGGACGGCATGGTCCCGCCGCCCGGTCTCCAGTTCGTCGCCCGGAGCGCGTTCGTCGACAAGGAGTCGGTGGACGGCGCGCTCGAGGTCCTCGCCGACGTGGCGACCTCGCCGCAGCCGCCGATCGTCTCCATTCGCAGCGTCGGCGGCGCGGTGTCCCGGGTACCGGACGACGCCACCGCCTACGCGCACCGTCAGGCGGAGTTGATGTTCGTGACCACCACCGTGGGTCCCCAGCCGGTCATCGAGGCCGCGCGTCCCGGCCTGGACGCGATCTGGCGGCGGCTCGCGCCGTACGTCAACGGCGCCTACGCGAACTTCCTGGCGTCCGCCACCGAGGAGGACGTCGCCGCGATCTATCCGGCCGCGACCTATCAGCGGCTCGCCGCGGTGAAGCGGCAGTACGACCCCGGCAACCTGTTCGCCCGCAACCACAACGTGCGACCCGCGTAGGACCGTAGACGGCGGCCCCACAGACACTGTGGGACCGCCGCTCGGGCCTACTTGAAGCGGCCCAGGAAGTTCTTCAGGATCGGGCCGGCCGCCTTGGCGCCGGACTCGCCGCCTTCGACGATGACCGCGAACGCCACGTCGCCGCGGTATCCCACCATCCAGCCGTTGGTGACGACCTTGCCGTTCTGGACCACCTCGGCGGTGCCGGTCTTGGCGGCGACGGCGCCGTTGCCGGCCAGGACCTTGGCGGTGCCACCGGTGACCGTGGTCCGCATGAACGTGCGGAGCGCGGCAGCAGTTGCCGGAGGCAACGGAGAGGCGGCCGGTCCGGCGGCGTCCTTGCCCGGGACCAGCACCGGCTTCATCGCCGTACCGTGGGCGACCGCCGCACCGATCATCGCCACGCCGAGCGGGCTCGCGGTGACGGTGCCCTGGCCGATCATCGACGCGGCCTCGGCGACGTCGTCCTTCGGCGCCGGCACCTGACCGCCGTACGCCGGGATCGACAGGTCCAGCTCAGGACCGATACCGAACATCGCGGCCGCCTTCGTCATCCCGTCCTTGGGCAGCCGGCCGTGCTGCGAGATGAACGCGGTGTTGCAGGACTCGTTGAACGCCTTCTGCATCGTCCCCGCGCCGTACGCCGCCAGGCCGTCGTAGTTCTTGAACGACTTGCCGAACACCGTGATCGTGTTCGTACAGGGCAGCGAGGTCGAGGCCGTCTGTCCACTGCCCAGCAGCGCCGCCGCGGTGACGATCTTGAACGTCGACCCGGGCGCGTAGCGACCCTGGAAGGCGCGGTTGTAGCTGGTCGGCTGAGGCCCGTTGGCCGCCGCCAGGATCTGCCCGGTCGAGGCCTGGACGGCGACCAGCGAGGCGGGCAGCTTGCTCGTCGCCAGCGCGGCCTCGGCGGCACGCTGCAGGTTCACGTCCAGGGTGGTCTTCACCGGCTTCCCGGCGGTCCCCTTCTGGTTGAAGACCTCCTTGATGGTCAGCTTGGTCTTGCCGTCCCGCAGGGTCACGATGCCGCCCGGCGTCCCGGCGAGCTGCTGCTGGAACGCGTACTGCAGGCCCGTCGTCCCGACCTGGTCCTGCGCGGACGCGGTCGGACCCGCGTTCTTCAGCGTCTCCTCGGTCGCCGTCTTCATCGTCCCGATCACCGACCGCGCGAACGACGCCGACTCCGGCAGCGACTGGGTGCCGCCCATCGTCAGCACGCCGGGCAGCTTGCCCATCACCGGGCGCAGTTTCTCCCACTCCTCGGCGCGGATCGTGATCGCGTCGACGAACTGACCGGCCGGCGCCGCCTTCGCCCGGGCGGCGAGCTTCGCGCCGTCCACGTCGAGGTACCTGGTGAAGGCGGCGTAGGTCGCCGCCGTCGCCTTCGTCCCGGAGGCGACCCCGACGATGACGATCGGGCGGTTCGCGGTCAGCGCGACGCCGTTGCGGTCGAGGATCGAGGCCCGGGCCGGCAACGCGCGGACCCGCTTGAGGTAGTTCGAGTCACCGAGGCCGGGGTAGATGGTGTCGCCGGAGGCCGTGACCTTCCAGGTCTCGCCGACCTTCACGGCGGTCGCCGTACTGGTCCACTTCATCGTGCCGATGCCGCGCAGTTCCGCCTCGACCGCGAGGTCCTGGGTGCAGGTGTTGCCGTCACTGCACTCCGGGTCGCCCTGCGGGGCCACCTTCACCGTGCTCGCGACCAGGGCCGAGTCGACCTCGTCCAGCCGCTTGGCGAAGACCGTCGGGTTGTCGGTCAGCGCACCGGCCGCGTCCGGCTTCCCGTCCGGGGCCCACGCCGCGACCCAGGCGTCGGCGAACTGCTTCACCACCTCGGCGGACGCCTGCTTCTCGTCGTTCGGATCCGCTGGGCCGTCACCGGACTTGCTGTCGGAACAACCGGCGGTGATCAGCAGACTACTCAGACACACGATCGCAGTGGTTCGCTTCACGTTCTCAACTCTCGCACGACGACGGATGGACACTTTGGACAGTCTTCGGCGTGTGGTCTCAGGCCACGAGGGCGAAACTACTCAAGCCACTCAAGTACGACGCGCGCGGACCCGCGGGAGTTGGCAGAACAAGCTGATCGGGCAGCGACCGATCGCCGGGATGAATCAGCAGCAAGAGCGAGGACGAATCGGGCTCGACCCTGCCCCGGTACCGGCCGGATCCGGTCGCCGGACGGCGTAACGGCCGATCGTCCCCGCGTATTCTCGTCCCTTGTGACGACCCGCCTAGCTCTCCACAGCCGACTGATCCCGGGTAAAGAAGAGGCGTACGAGATCGAGCACGCCCGCGTGTGGCCCGAACTGATCACCGTGATGCGCGCCGCCGGTATCACCGACTGGTCCATCTGGCGCAGCGGCCGTGACCTGTTCCACCTGGTCGAGTGCGCCGACTTCGAAGCCGCGGTCGCGAAACTCCGCGACGACCCGGTCGACCGGCGCTGGCAGCAGCACATGAGCCAGTTCGTCGAAGGCTTCGCGCAGAACCCGGACGGCGTGGCCGGGCAGTCACTTCGTCACGTCTGGACGATGAGCGAGCAGCGCGACTAGGCGTACATCTCCCACACCAGGACCTCGGCGCCGTCCGGGCCGGCGGTGACACGCCGCCCGTCGGTCCCGGTCAGCCGTACGGCATCCGCCGTACCCAGGTCGCCCGCGCCCTCGAGCGTCACGGTGCCTTGGGCAACGAACACATGGACGTACGGCGCCGCCGGCAGGTCCACCGTCCGTCCCGGGGCCAATCGGGCCACCGACATCCCCGCGGCCCGCTGGTTGATGTGGATCGCGGTGCTGCTCGCGTGCCGCGGCAGACCGGACGCGATCGGAACGAGTTCGCCGGTCGTGAGGTCGACCGAGGCCTGCTGGTACGAGGGGGTGAGGTCGAACTCCTCCGGGCGGACCCACATCTGGACGTAGTGCACCGGTTCGCCGCCGTCGTTCCACTCCGAGTGCCGGATACCCGAACCGGCGCTCATCCGCTGCACCAGGCCCGGATACACCACGCCGCTGTGACCTTCCGAATCCCGGTGCGCCAAGGCGCCGCGCAGTACCCAGGTGACGATCTCCAGGTCCTGGTGCGGATGGGTGCCGAATCCGGTGCCGGGGGCAACGGTCTCGTCGTTGTGCGCGACCAGGAAACCGAACCCGACGTTGGCCGGGTCGTAGTGCGGCCCGAACGAGAACGAATGCCGGGAGTCCAGCCAGTCGCTCGAGGTCCGGAACCGGTCGTCCGCCCGCCGGATGTCCACAGTCATGACATCTAGTAGTACCCCTTCCGGCCGTCCCCAAGGGACTGCGGCCGCTCGGTGGGCGGCCGCAGTCCCGACCAGGGAGGGATGCCGGTGGGGGTCAGCCGGTGGGGTTGCCGTTGTCGGAGCCGAGGGTGGCGGTCACCGTCTGGGACTGGCCGTTGCGGGTGAAGGTGATCTTCACCTCGTCGCCCGGGCGGTGCGAACGGACCGCGGCGACCAGCGCGTCCCCTGACGCGATCACCTTGCCGTCCACAGCGGTCACCACATCACCCGCTTGCAGACCGGCCTTGTCCGCCGCACCGCCAGGCGTCACCTCGCCGAGGCGTGCTCCGTTCGGGAGCCCGTCGGATGACTGCGCGTCGCCGACCTGGACGCCGAGCCGCGCATGCGTGGCCTTGCCCTTGGCCACCAGCTCGTCGATGATCGGCTTGGCCTGGTCGATCGGGATCGCGAAGCCCAGGCCGATGTTGCCGCCTTCGGATTGTCCCGATCCTCCGGCGGTCTTGATCGCGCTGTTGATTCCGACCACCTGGCCGGCGAGGTCGATCAGGGCGCCGCCCGAGTTACCGGGGTTGATCGCGGCGTCCGTCTGAATGGCGGGGAAAACCGTCGTACTGCCCGGCTCGTCGTCGCCCGAGGTCACCGGCCGGTTCAGCGCCGAGACGATACCGCTGGTCACGGTCGCCTCCAGGCCGAACGGCGAGCCGATCGCGACCACACCCTGGCCGACGGCGAGCTTGCCGCTGCTGCCGAGGGTGGCCGGGGTCAGGTCGGTCGCCTCCGCCTTGATCACGGCCAGGTCGGTGAGCGGGTCGGTGCCCTTGATCGTGGCCGGGACCGTCCGGCCGTCGTTCAGGATCACCGAGATCTTGCCGCCGTTGCCCGCGCCGGCCACGACGTGGTTGTTGGTGACGATCAGGCCGTCCTTGCTGATCACGATGCCCGAGCCGGTCCCCGCGCCCTGCGACGTCGCGACCGCGATCTTCACCGTGCTCGGCAGCACCTTAGCGGCGGCGCTCTGCACCGAACCGTCCGGCGCCGTGGCAGGCGCGGCCTGGTTGCCGGTCAGCGGGGCAGTGACCGACGGGGAGCTGCTGGAGGTGTTGGTCGCGGAGTAGACGGCCGCGCCGCCCACACCGCCGGCGGTGCCGACCAGCAGAGCGGTGGCGGCGACCAGAGCCAGGCCGCGCCGCTTGGGCTTGGCCGGCGCCGCGGCTGCCGCGCTCGGCTGGGGCTGCGGACCGAAGGGCCAGTTCGGGCCCGGAGACGCCCCCTGATGCGGCCCCGGTGCCCCGAACTGGGGGTAAGCACCCCCGCCCGGGTGCTGACCCGGCCGCGGCTGCCCACCGGTCGGAGCGAACTGCTGCTGCTGATGCTGGCCGTAGCCACCCATCGGGAGCTGCTGCGTGCGCTCAGGCAACTGCTGCGTCCGCTCCGGCTGCTGCGGGTTCTGGCCCGGCTGGTTCTGCGGCTGCTGCGGCTGGTTCTCGGTCATGGCCCATACTCTGCTGGCCGGACCTGAGAAGGCCCTGAAGATCCCGTCAGAGCTGCCGAAGAACTCGATGAAGATCCCCTGAAGGATCAGTCAGCTCGGCGTCAACGCGTCTGGGTGGCGGCGTGCGGCAGCCACAGCGTGAACTGCGCTCCGCCGCCGGGGGCGTTGCGGGCGTAGATCATGCCGCCGTGCTGCTCGGCAGCGTGCTTCACGATCGCCAGACCCAGGCCGGAACCCGGCCGGCTGCGAGCCTCGCTGGAGCGGTAGAACCGTTCGAACACGTGCGGCAGGTCCGCCTCGGAGATCCCCGGCCCGGAGTCCGTCACGGTCAGCACCCCGTCCAGGAGCCGCACGGTGACGCGGCCGACCGGCTCGCCGTCGGGCCGTGCACCGGCGTCCTCGGGCACGCTGTACTTCGCGGCGTTGTCGAGCAGGTTCGTCACCGCCCGGCCGAGCAGCCGCTCGTCACCCCACACCGGGAACGGAGCGAGCTGGACGTCCCACTCCAGGCCCGGTGCGCGGCGCCGTACCTTGATCACCGCGTCCTCGACCACGTTCGCCAGCTCGATCAGCTCGGCGTTGCGCACCTGCGGGGTGTCGCGGGCGAGCTCGGTCAGGTCGCCGATCAAGGTGGTCAGCTCGTCCATCTGAGCACGTACGTCGTCCAGCAACTGCTGGCGATCCTCCGGACGGAGACCACCCCGCTTGTCCGCCTGGGCCAGCAGGTCCAGGTTGGTCCGGATGCTGGTGAGCGGCGTACGCAACTCGTGTCCGGCGTCACCGACCAGCCGCCGCTGGCGGTCCTGCGACCTCGCCAGCGCGGCCAGCATCGCGTTGAACGCCTGCGCCAGCCGGGAGATCTCGTCCGACCCCGTCACCGGGATCGGCTGCAGATCCTCCGTCCGGGCCACGTGCTCGGCCGCCCCGGTCAGGCGGGCCAACGGCCGCAGACCCGACGCGGCAACGGCGTTGCCGGCCAGTGCGGCCCCGATGACGCCGAGCAGACCGACGGCCCACAGCACGATCCCGAGGTTGTGCAGCGTGTGGTCGATCGGCCCGAGCGACTGAGCGACGACCAGCGCGGTGTCGTCGCCGAGTGGTACGGCGACCACGCGGTAATGCTGGTTGTTGGGCGATCCCGCGGTGCGGATGCTCGGCTCGTCCCCGAGCTCGGACCGCGCCACCGCCAGTTCTTCCGGGCCGATCGGCGGTAGGTACGACCGCGGGCTGCCCGCGGTGCGGCCGTCCCCGGCCAGCAGACCCATCCGGATGTCGGCGAGCCCCAGTGCCTCCGGAGGCAGGCCCTGCATGATCTCCGGGTTGGTCAGCACGGGGCCTTTGGCGGCAAGCGTGGTGCGCTGGATCAGGCTGTCGTCCAGGTTGCGGTACATCTGCTGGCGGACGGTCAGGTACGCCGCCACGCTGACGAACGCGACCGCCAGGCCGACCGCGACGGCGGCCAGCAGCGTCACACGGGCGTGCAGACTCAGCTGGTGCAGCTTCTGCTGCGCCCAGCTCTGGGTCCGGGCCGCGGTCGCGGCCATCCGGTTTCCGTTGCCGTTGGCAATGGGTTGGCCGGGACCCGGTGGGCCGCCGAC
The DNA here is from genome assembly GCF_054784135.1 of Kribbella swartbergensis. NCBI lineage: Bacteria > Bacillati > Actinomycetota > Actinomycetes > Propionibacteriales > Kribbellaceae > Kribbella > Kribbella swartbergensis. The sequence goes on along the minus strand of NZ_BAAGPM010000008.1, from coordinate 400,454 downwards.
CCGAGCGGGTGGCCGGCCGGGGGTACCGGGGTGCTGCGGGCCGGCCGGCTGGTTCGGGCGGTCGGCGTACGACGGGAAGTCGGAAGGGTCGGACGGGCTCACGGTGGGGTGTCTCTCAGGACGTAGCCGATGCCGCGGACGGTGTGGATGAGGCGCGGCAGGTTGTTCACCTCGGTCTTGCGGCGCAGGTAGCCGATGTAGACCTCGAGGGAGTTGGCGGTGGTCGGGAAGTCGTAGCCCCAGACGGCGTCCAGGATCACCGCGCGCTCGAGCACCCGGCGCGGGTTGCGCATCAGCAGCTCGAGCAGGGAGAACTCGGTCCGGGTCAGCGGGATCGCGATGTCACCGCGGTGCACCTCGTGCGCGTCCACGTCGACCACGAGGTCGGCGTACTGCAGCACCTCGCCGCGCTGGCTGCCCTCGCCGGGTCCGGTGCTGCGGCGCAGCAGGGCGCGCAGCCGGGCGAGCAGCTCCTCCAGCGCGAACGGCTTGGTCAGGTAGTCGTCGCCGCCGGCGTCCAGGCCGTCGACCCGGTCGGCCACCGCGTCGCGTGCGGTGAGCACCAGGATCGGCACGTTGTTGCCCGCGGACCGCAGGGCCTTGGTGGTCTCCAGCCCGTCCAGCCGCGGCATCATCACGTCCATCACCACGACGTCCGGCTCGACGTTGCCGATCACCGCCAGCGCCTCGGCGCCGTCGGCAGCAGTCACCACCTCGAAGTCGTTGAACTCCAGTGAACGGCGCAGCGAGTCCCGGACCGCCCGGTCGTCGTCCACCACCAACACCCGCATGCTCGTTCCCCGCTCACCTCGAAGTTCCACTCACGGCGAGCGTAGGCCGTCTGTTTGAGAATCGCCTGAGAACCCGCTGATCGCTCGCCAACCCCTCCCCAACACCTTAGGTTGGGCAGTCGTGGACGTCCTCGAATTCACCCCTGAGCCGACCGAGTACGCCTGGACCTTCGGCGGAGTGGCCCCGATCCGACGGGTCAGGCCCGGCACCGTCCTGCGGCTGTGGACCGAGGATGCGTACTGCGGCACCCTGCGCAGTACGTCGGACCTCGCCGGCGCTTCGCTGCGGATGCCGTTCGTGAACCCGCAGACCGGCCCGTTCTACGTCGAGGGCGCCGAGCCGGGGGACACGCTGGTGCTGCACTTCGTCGAGCTGACTCCGGCCCGGAGCTGGGGCGTGTCCACGACCATCCCGTTCTTCGGCGGTCTGACCAGCACCGACCGGACCGCGACGCTGCAGGACCCGTTGCCGGAGCGGACCTGGATCTACGAAGTCGACTCCGACAAGCAGACCGTCGGGTTCCAGGCCCAGAGCAACCAGCTGGAGATCGCGCTGCCGTTGGAGCCGATGCTGGGCACGGTCGGTGTGGCTCCGGCCGCCGGTGAGGCTCGCTCGTCGCTGGTCCCGGACATGTTCGGCGGCAACATGGACACCCCGGAGATGCGAGCCGGTGCTACCTGCTACCTCCGGGTGAACGTCGAGGGCGCGTTGTTCTCCGTGGGCGACGGTCACTACCGGCAGGGCGAGGGGGAGTCCTGCGGGACCGCGGTCGAGGGCGCGATGAACGTCGTACTGATCGTGGACCTGATGAAGACACCCGGACCGGTCTGGCCGCGGATCGAGAACGACGAGTACCTGGCTGTCGTCGGGTCGAGCCGGCCGCTCGAGGACGCCTGGCGAGCCGGACAGGTGGACATGGTCGGCTGGCTCGGATCCCTGTACGGACTGGACAAACTCGACGCCTACCAACTGCTCAGCCAGACCAGTGAGGTCCCGCTGGCCAACGTCGTGGACGTCAACTACAGCGTGGTCACCAAGGTCCCGAAGCGGCTGCTACCGGCGGCCGACGTCTACGGCGGCATCCACCGGCACCTGCGCGATCTTGCGGCGACGCTCTGACCTGCTGACGGCGACACCGACGAGGCACAGTGCACCGCCGGCCAGGGCAAGACCGGCCGGAGTCTCACCGAGGAACACCCAAGCCAGCAGGATGGCAACCATAGGCACCAGGTACGTCGTGGCGCCCATGCGACCCGCTGTCGTCCGGGACAACGCGTAGGCCCACGTCGTGAAGCCGAGCGCGGTCGGGAACGCACCGAGGTAGAAGACCCACCACAACGTCGCCGGCCGGGCCGCACCGATCTCATCGATGAGTGCAGGTGCGTACGGCAAGCAGACGACCGTGCCGATCACGCACGCGAGCCACGTGACCTGTGCGGCGGGCAGCCTACCCAGCAACGGCTTCTGGGTGACGACACCGACCGCATAGGACACGGCAGCGGTCACACACAGCAGCACGCCCCACGTCTCTGCGTGGCCGGTAGAGGTCGACAGCCCGATCAGGAGCACGCCACCGAAAGCAACCAGGCTGCCGACGAGCACCTGTCTCGGGAAGCCCTCGCCGAGGGTCAAGCCGGCCAGCAGTGCGACCAGCAGTGGCGCGATGTGCACGAGCATGGCCGCCGTACCCGCGTCGAGGCGCCGCTCGGCCGCGTTCAACGCAACGTTGTAGACGCCGAACCACAGCAGACCGCAGGCCAGCAGCAGCGGCCAGTCCCGCCGCTGCGGCCACCGGAACGGCTCCCGCTTCACCAGCAACAGCAACCCGAGCAGGACGCTGCCGACCAGCAGTCGGGCGAGTGACAACGGCCCGGCCGACAACTCGGTCCCGAGGTGGCGGATCGCCACGAAGGCCGAGGCCCACAGGACGACGGTGATACCGGCGGCGGCGAGGGCGGTGGGTTTCATGACGACAACCCTAAGAAGGTCAAATCAGAGGTACCATGACGAAACGGAGCCTGGGAGGCCGACATGCTTACCGAAACGAGAAGCGCAGTGCTGGATGAGTTGAATGTCCGGATACTCGAGGAGCTGACCGCCGACCCGCGGCTGCGGACCACCGAGCTGGCCCGCCGGCTGGGCGTCTCGACGCCGACCGTGCGCGAGCGGGTCACCCGGCTGGAGGAGTCCGGGGTGATCCGCGGTTACCGGCTCGACGTCGACCCCGCCGCGCTCGGCCACCCGGTCGCCGCCTGGGTCCGGCTCCAGCCAGGGCCTGGCCAGGTGTCCCGGATCGCCGAACTGGCCCGCAGTACGCCGGAAGTCGTCGAGTGCCACCGCATCTCCGGTGAGGACTGCTTCCTGATGCGGGTCCAGGTCGCCGCGATCGACAGACTCGAGGACCTGCTCGACCGCTTCGCTCCCTACGGCCGCACAAACAGTTCGTTCGTCGTCTCCACGCCGGTCCCGCCCCGCCCGGTCCCCCTCGGCTGACCCCGTCACGGTCCGAAAGGTGGGCCGAACCAGCGTCGAGAGTGGTCTGCATCACTACTCTGGTGGCGACTTCAGCGACCTTCGGAAGGACCCTGACCCATGGCTGCCGACAAGTCTGTCCGCAGAGTTGCCCTGCTCACCGCCGGCGGGCTCGCGCCCTGCCTGTCGTCCGCCGTCGGCGGGCTGATCGAGCGCTACACCGAAGTGGCGCCCGACGTGGAGATCATCGCCTACCTGAACGGCTACCACGGTCTGCTCAGCGGCCGGCACCTCGAGGTGACTCCCGACGTGCGGGAGAAGGCCGCCGTGCTGCACAAGTTCGGCGGCAGCCCGATCGGGAACAGCCGGGTCAAGCTGACCAACACCGCGGACCTGGTGAAGCGCGGCCTGATCGCCGACGGCCAGAACGCCCTCCAGGTCGCCGCCGAGCGACTGGTCGCGGACGGGGTCGACGTACTGCACACCATCGGCGGTGACGACACCAACACCACCGCTGCGGACCTGGCGGCGTACCTGCAGGAACACGACTACGACCTGACGGTGGTCGGCCTGCCGAAGACGATCGACAACGACGTGGTCCCGATCCGGCAGAGCCTGGGTGCGTGGACGGCGGCCGAGCAGGGCGCGCTGTACGCCCGCAACATCATCGCCGAGCACTCCTCGAACCCTCGGATGCTGATCGTCCACGAGGTGATGGGCCGCAACTGCGGATGGTTGACCGCGGCAACGGCCAACGCCTACCGGGACTGGTGGAAGCAGCAGGACTGGAACCCGGGCATCGGGCTGTCGGCGGGCCGCTGGGACGTCGACGCGGTGTATGTGCCGGAGGTGCCGATCGACCTGGACGCCGAGGCCGAGCGGCTCAAGGCGGTGATGGACCGCGAGGACTGCGTGAACATCTTCCTGTCCGAGGGGGCCGGGGTGCCGGCGATCGTGGCGGAACTGGAGGCGCGCGGCGAGACCGTCGCCCGGGACCCGTTCGGGCACGTGAAGCTGGACACCATCAACCCGGGTGCCTGGTTCGCCAAGCAGTTCGCCGAGCGGATCGGCGCGGAGAAGACGATGGTGCAGAAGAGCGGCTACTTCAGCCGCTCGGCCGCCCCCAACGACCGCGACCTCGCGCTGATCAAGGAGTGCACCGACTACGCGGTCGACGCCGCGCTGCGCGGTGAGAGCGGGGTGGTCGGCCACGACGAGGAGCGCGGCGACGAACTGCGCGCGATCGAGTTCCCGCGGATCGCCGGCGGCAAGGAGTTCGACCCGACCGTCGACTGGTTCGTCGACCTGAAGGCCGAGATCGGCCAGCCCTAGGTCATGGTGCGGAGGCGGCCGACCCACGCGTCGGCCGCCTTCTCGATCTGGTCCAGGACGTCGTCGAAGCCGTCGTCCTCACCGTAGTACGGGTCCGGTACGTCGACGTCCGCGAACAACTGGACCGTCCCGCCACGCCGGGTCAGCTCCGACAGGTGGCCCGAGTCCATCGCCAGCACCAGGTCCCGCTCACCGAACCAGTCGGTCCGGAACTGCTGCGCCTGGTGTGCGCTCCCGTCGTATCCACGCCTGCGCAGCGCCGCGGCGGCCCGCGGATCCATCGGGTCGCCCACGTGCCACCCCCCGGTCCCCGAACTGGTGACCACCACGTCGTCGATCCCGGCCTCGGCCAGCTTGGCCCGCAGCACCACCTCACCGATCGGCGACCGGCAGATGTTGCCCGAACAGACGATCTCCACCCGCCGCATCGTCAGCGGGTCTCCCACTTCTCCGGGAGTACGGCGTTCAGCAGCATGCCGACGACCGTGATCACCAGCGACCCGAGCAGCGCGGCCGGCCAGAAGCCGTCGACGTGGAACTGGACGTCCAGCTTCCCGGTGATCCAGGACGTGAGCAGCAGCATCGCGGCGTTGATGACGAAGATCAACAGGCCCAGCGTCAGGATGATGAACGGCAGTGACAGCAGTTTGACGATCGGCTTCACGATCGCGTTCACCAGGCCGAAGACGGCCGCCACGATCAGCAGGGTGAGGACCCGCCGGCCGGTGGTCGCGCCCTGGACGGTGATCCCGCTGACGAGCCAGGCCGCGATCGCCAGGGCGACGGCGTTGGCGAGCAACTTGACGATCACGTTCTTCATGGCGCCGATCCTCCCACCCCGTCGATAGCGCCGAGGTCCGGCACGCGCCCTGAGCGATCCCTGAGTCTTGACAGGCTAATGACCAAGTGATCTGATCATTTTCGCTCGTGAGGATCTGTCGGAGGGGACAAACGTGGTAGCCAACAAGTCACAGCCTGTTACGCGGCGGCTCCTGACCGCCGCGGCCGCGCTCACTCTGGTCGCCACCGGAGTCCCGGCTGCCCAGGCGGCTGAGCCGGGCGCCGCCGCCACGGCGGAGTGTGAGGCAGTACGGACCAACTGGACGGCTCAGGCGGAGCCGCACGCCGAGCCGGAGACTCTGCTCAACGACTACAGCGACACCGGCAAGGGCTGGACCGGTGGGGACAGCACCTACTCGGTCAAGCTCTCCGGCGGACGGACCGTGTGGATCTTCTCCGACACGTTCCTCGGCCCGGTGAACCCGGACGGCAGCCGTCCGACCACGACGCCGTTCCTCAACAACTCGTTCGTGGTCCAGCGCGGTGACTCGGTGAAGACCGTGACCGGCGGTACGTCGTCCAACCCGACCGCCCTGGTCCCGCCGCCGGCCAACGGCTGGTACTGGTTCGGTGCGGCGCAGACCAGTGACGCGGGCCGCAACCTCGATGTCGTGGCGCTGCGGTTCGAGAAGACCGGTCCGGGGCAGTGGGACTGGCGCTGGGCCAGCAACTACCTCGCCAGGTTCGACAGCGAGACGCTGAAGCTGAAGAAGCTTGTGTCGATCCCGTCGTCCGCCAACGTGCAGTGGTCAGGCTGGCTGCAGCGCGACAGCGGCTACACCTACATCTACGGTGTGGAAGACCTGGGCGCCTCCAAGTACCAGCACGTCGCCCGGGTCCGTGGTGACGACCTCCTCGCGAAGCCGTGGGAGTACTGGACCGGCAGCGGCTGGTCACCGGACGAGAAGGCCTCCGTACGTGTGCTGGAGGGTGTCGCGAACGAGCACAGCGTGACGCGGTGGCGCGACGGTTACGTGCTCGTCACGCACGACACCACCGAGTTGTTCAGCAAGCGGGTCCTCGCGTACTTCTCCTGCTCGCCGACGGGCCCGTTCGTCAAGCCGGTCGAGCTGTACCAGACCCCGGAGACCGGTGCGGACGGCAGCTACCAGAACGCCAACATCATCACGTACAACTCCCACGACCACCCGGACCGGCGCCGCGGCAACACGCTGCTGATCAGCTACAACGTCAACAGCCTCGACGCCAACACCGATCTGTACGCCGACGTCAGCATCTACCGTCCCCGTTTCGTCGCGGTGACTCTGGCGGCCACCCCATGAGTACTTCGGGTGGCGTCGTACGCCGAAGCCTGCTGGACGACCTGGCCACGTCCATGCTCGCGCTGATCGCGGACCGGAAGCTGTCGGCCGGCGACCAGTTCGAGTCGGTGCGGTCACTCGCCGACCGGTTCAAGGTCGCCGTACCGACGGTCCGCGAGGCGTTGCGTCGGCTGGAGGCGACCGGTGCCGTGGAGCTCCGGCACGGATCGGGCGTGTACGTCGGCCCGAACGTCGGCCGGCTGGTCCTGGCCAATCCGCTCGCGCTGGCACCGACGGCCGACCGCCTGGTCGAGCTGCTGCAGGCACGCGCGCTGATCGAGCCGCCGGTCGCCGCCCTGGCCGCACAGGTCCGGGCCGAAGGCGCTCTGGAGCAGATGAGCAAGGACCTCGAGACCGCGGCCGAGCTGATCGCGTCGGGTGATCACGCGGAGCTGGCCGAGATCAACATGGACTTCCACCGCTCCCTCGCGCAGGCGTCCGGGAACGCGACGCTGGCCGAGGTGGTCGAGTCCGTGACCGTGGTCAACGTCCGTGAGCAGCTGGAGATCCTGCACATCCACGGCGACCGGCAGACCGACCTCGACGAGCACCGGGCCATCTACGAGGCGGTCCGGGCCGGCGACCCCGAGCTCGCCGAGCGGCTCACCCGGGAACACCTCGACGGAGTCCTTGCCGTCATCAACAACCGCATCCAGCACCCCTGACGTTCAGCACCCTTGAAGCTGAGAGGACGCACCAATGCAACGCATCACCAACCGGAAGGCACTGACCGCGCTGGCGGTGGCCGGCGCGCTCGTGCTGTCCGCCTGCGGGGGCGGTGACGGCTCACCGGCCGCCAAGGGCGAGGACAAGCCGGTCGACTCGCTGAAGTTCTACAACGACAAGGGCGGCTGGAAGGACGCCTTCGTCCAGGTCGGCGCGGCCAGCAAGAAGGACATCGGGGTCGGGATGGAGCCGGTCGGCTACTCCGACTCCAACACCTACACCGCGTTCATCCGGTCGTCGTTCCGGACCAAGGAGAAGGCGGACCTGTTCACCTGGCACACCGGCAAGGAGCTGGAGGACCTGGTCGACCAGAAGCTGGTCGCCGAGACCACCGACCAGTGGACCAAGGCCATCGCCGACGGCAACATTCCCGAGCAGCTGAAGCCGTACTTCACCTTCGACGGCAAGCAGTACTGCGTCCCGCTGAACGCCGGCTACTGGGTCATGTACTACAACAAGGCGGTCTTCAAGAAGGCCGGGATCACCCAGACGCCGAAGACCTGGACCGACCTGCTCGCGGTCGCCGACAAGGTCAAGGCGGCCGGGGTGAAGCCGTTCTACCAGACCAACATCCTGTTCAGCTTCGTCTGGTTCGAGACCCTGCTGGCCGGCAAGGACCCGGACCTGTACGACGCCATCGCCGCCGGCAAGGCGAAGTACACCGACCCTGGCGTTGTCGAGGTGATGAACGACTGGAAGAAGATGATCGACGCCGGCTACTTCAGCGACCCGGGCTCGAAGACCGAGCCGCAGGCGCAGTTGAAGAACGGCGACGTCGCGATGATCAACTTCGGCACCTGGTTCAGCGGCAACTTGAACTCGCTGAAGATGAAGGCCGGTACCGACTACGACTTCTTCGTCATCCCGAACGTCAACCCGGCGCTGCCCAAGACCTCGATGATCTTCGAGACCGGCCCGGTGTGCTCGGCGGCCGGCAGCGAGCACTCCTCGACGGTGAAGAAGTGGACCGAGTGGTGGGTCACCCCGCAGGCGCAGACCGCCTGGGCGAACTCCCGCGGCGACCTGTCGTTCAACCCGAAGGCCGAGGTCAAGGACCCGAGCCTGGCCGCCTTGAACAAAGATGTCGGAGGCGGTGGCAGTGCCAGTTACCGGCTGATCAACCGCTGGTTCGAGGCCACTCCGGTCCCGGTCGCGAACAAGGCGCTCGAGGTGTTCGGCGCCTTCGTCACCAAGCCGGGCGATCCGATGCCGGGCCTGCAGAAGATCCAGGCCGAGGCGGACGCGTACTGGGCCAAGCAGAAGTGACCTCGACCATCGAGCGGCCGGCTGCCACCAAGCAGCCGGACACGGCGCAGCGGTCGGCGCGGACGGGTGCGCGAGTCGCACCGCTGTTCGGTCTGCCGGCCGCGGCGGTGGTCGCACTGCTGCTCTACCTGCCGTTCCTGTGGACGACGTACGTCAGCTTCACCGACTACGACGGCCTCGCGTCGCCGGTGTGGTCCGGGTTGGCGAACTACAAGGCGATGTTCAGCGACCCGGACTTGGTGGGGGCGCTGGTCAACACGCTGCTGTGGGTCGTCGGCATGGTGACCCTCCCGGTCGTGCTCGGACTCCTGGTCGCCGTACTGACGTACGGACACAGGTGGGGCACGTGGTTGCGGTTGCCGTTCCTGTTGCCGTACGCGATCTCCGGTGTGGCGGTGGGTGTGATCTGGGGGTTCGTACTGCAGCCGGACGGCGCGCTCGGCCAGGCGCTCGGGTTCTTCGGGCTGCCTGGTGAGCACACCGGCTGGCTGCAGGCCGGTCCGGGCAACACGCTGATGATGATCGTGGCAGTGACCTGGCAGGCGGCCGGTGTGAACGCCCTGCTGTTCGTGGTCGGGCTGCAGTCCATCCCGGCCGAGCCGCTGGAGGCCGCCCGGCTGGACGGCGCGGAGGGTTTCCGCCTGTTCCTGCACCACCTGTGGCCGCAGCTCCGGCCGATCACGACCGTGGTCATCGGGCTGTCGATCGTCGGAAGCCTGAAGACCTTCGACGTCGTGTGGGTGATGACCCAAGGCGGACCGGGTACGTCGTCGGAGACGCTCGCGCTGTCGATGTACAAGGAGACGTTCGTGTTGAACGACTACGGACAGGGCGCGGCGATCGCGCTGTTCCTGAGCCTGGTCACGTTCGCCGCATCGATTCTCTACCTGCGGTACCAACTGGGGGAATCGGAATGACCAAGACCTCCTCCGGCCCGGTCCGTACGGCGGTGCTCGTCGTCCTCGGACTGGTCTGGCTCGCCCCCGTCTACCTGCTGCTGGTGAACGCGTCCAAGGCCGTCGACGGGTATGACCCGGCGGCCGTGTGGAAGCCGGACGGGTTCTCGCTGTTCGCGAACTTCGGGGACGCGTGGACCAAGGCCGCGCTCGGCGACACCCTGGTGGCGACCACGCTCTACAGCGTGGTGGCGCCGGTGCTCGCGGTGCTGATCGGTGCGGCGGCCGGTTACGCGATCGTCGTACTGCGGCTGAGGCGCGGGTTCCTGTGGTTCGTGTTCATCTTCGGCGGGACGATCTTCCCGCTGCAGATGATCCTGATGCCGCTGTTCTCCGGGTACGCCGACTCCGGCCTCTACGACACCCGGGTCGGCATGGTCATCGTCTACACCGCGATCAGCGTGCCGTTCTCGGCGTTCGTGATGCGCAACTTCTTCACCGGGATCGCGCGCAGCGTGTTCGAGGCCGCGGTCGTCGACGGCGGCGGGCTGTTCCGGATCTTCCGCAGCATCTACCTGCCGATGGCCTGGTCGGCGCTGGCCGCGATCTTCATCCTGCAGGCGACCTTCGTCTGGAACGACCTGCTGCTCGGCCTGACACTGAGCCAGTCCGAGTCGGTCCGCCCGATCATGCCGGCCCTCACCGGCCTGCAGAGCACGTACGGCGGCGCCGCGCTGCCGACCGTACTCGCCGGCGGTCTGCTCGTCTCGCTGCCGACCGTTGTCCTGTTCCTGGCCGCACAACGCTTCTTCGCCCGGGGCCTCGCCCTCGGGCAGTTCTGAAAGGCGGATATGAGTCGCACAGTTGTAGTCACCGGTGGCGCCGCCGGGATCGGCCGCGGGGCGGTGGAACGCTTCGTGCAAGCCGGCGACAGGGTCGTCGCGCTGGACCGGGACACCGGGGCGCTCGAGGCGCTGCGCTCCGAGTTCGGTGACCAGGTCACCGGCATCCCCGTCGATGTCGGTGACCGCGGTGCGCTCGCCGCGGCCGCCCTGGAGGTCGACGAGGTCGACGCACTGGTCTGTGCGGCGGGCATCCAGCGGTACGGCACCGTGGTCGACACGTCCTACTCCATCTACGACGAGGTGATGGCGGTGAACGTCGGGGGCGTGTTCTTTGCCTGCCAGGCGTTCGTGCCACTCATCCCGCGCGGTGGCAGTGTCGTCGTGGTCGCGTCGGTGCAGGCGTATGCGGCTCAGAAGAGCGTCGCGGCGTACTCGATGGGCAAGGGTGCGCTGCTCAGCCTCGTCCGGGCGATGGCGGTGGACCACGCACCGGACGGGATCCGGGTCAACGCCGTCTGCCCGGGTTCGGTGGACACCCCGATGCTGCGGACCTCGGCCGCCCAGTTCGGCGGTGGGCGGTCCACCGACGACGTGGTCGCGGAGTGGGGACGGTCGCACCCGCTCGGCCGGGTGGCGACACCGGAAGAAGTTGCCGAGGTCATCCATTTCCTCACCTCGCCGGCCGCGGCCTTCGTGACCGGTGCGGACGTCAAGGTCGACGGCGGACTGACCGCGGGACTGGCCGTCGTACTGCCGGAGGACGAGAAGTGAAGCCGGACCCGGGCCGTGGGGCGGGGAAAGCAATGAGAATCGTCGACGTCCGGGCCACCACCGTCACGGTGCCGCTCGAGGCGCCGCTGCGGCACAGCAACGGTGCGCACTGGGGACGTTTCGTCCGGACCGTCGTCGAGGTCGAGGCGGACAACGGGCTGATCGGGCTGGGTGAGATGGGCGGCGGCGGACAGAGCGCCGAGGCCGCCGTCACCGGTCTCAAGGCCTATCTCGTCGGCCACGATCCGGCCCGTACCGAGGCGCTGCGCTGGATGCTCGCCAACCCGACCGCGAGCCTCTACAACAACCGGACCCAACTGCTGGCCGCGATCGAGTTCGCCTGTCTCGACCTGCAGGGCAAGCACCTCGGCGTACCCGTGCACGAGTTGCTCGGCGGCAAGGTCCGCGACAAGGTGCCGTTCGCCAGCTACCTGTTCTTCCGGCATCCGGCCGACGACGGCTCCGGGGAGATCCGCACCGCCGAGCAGTTGGTCGCGCACGCGCGGGCGCTGGTCGACGAGCACGGGTTCACCGTGCACAAGCTGAAGGGCGGCGTCTTCCCGCCGGACTACGAGCGCGAGTGCTTCCGCGCGCTGGCCCAGGCGTTCCCCGGGCACCGGGTGCGGTTCGACCCGAACGGCGCCTTCGGTGTCGAGGAGGCGATCCGGTTCGCCCGCGGCATCGAGGACCTCGACAACGACTACCTCGAGGACCCGACCTGGGGCCTGAACGGGATGCGCCGGGTGCGCGAGAAGACCTCGATCCCGCTCGCCACCAACACCGTGGTGGTGAACTTCGAGCAGCTCGCCGCCAACGTCCGCGACCCCGCGGTCGACGTGATCCTGCTCGACACCACGTTCTGGGGCGGCATCCGGCCCTGCATCAAGGCGGCCGGTGTCTGCGAGACGTTCCAGCTCGGCGTCGCCGTCCACTCCTCGGGTGAGCTGGGGATCCAGCTGGCCACGATGCTGCACCTGGGCGCCGTCGTGCCGAACCTGTCGTTCGCCGCCGACGCGCACTACCACCATCTGCGCGACGACATCATTGCCGGCGGCAAGCTCCCGTACGAGGGCGGCGCGATCGCCGTACCCGACGCGCCCGGGCTGGGTGTCGAGCTCGACCGCGACAAACTCGCCGAGTACGCCGAACTGTTCCGCGAACTCGGCCCGTATCCCTACGACCGGGACCCGACCAGGCCGGACTGGTACCCGCTGCTGCCGAACACCGATTGGGCCAACCCCTCATGACGATCCCCACCAGCGCCGACCTGGCGAGTGACGTCCTCACGCACACGTACGACGACATGTTCAACCCGCCGGGGTTGACCAACTTCCTGGGCACCGCTCAGGTCGATCTCGACGTGTTCGCGATCCGGAGCGTGAACTTCCCGCCGTACTCGCACGGCGACTGCATCACCGGGCAGCTGTACGTCGACGGACGGCTGGCCCGCTCGTACGGCGGAACCGTCGAGGTGGTGTGGCGCCCCGACTGCGTGACCCGGTCGACCATGGTCGACGGGCTCGAGCTGCGGACGACCACCGCCTGCGCACCCGGTCGCCCGGCAGTCGTCGTGCAGCTCGACCTGCAAGGCACACCCGGCCGGTCCGTCCGCCTCGGCTTCGCGCTGGCCAGTACGGCGACCCGGTCGGGGAGCGGCTGGTTGACGCCGGAGCCGCCGTCGGAGCCGAACACACTGACCGCGGCCGGCGGTCGTGTCGTCGGGACAGGGGAATCCGGGTCCGCGGTGAGTCTTCAAGGGCTCGACGTACCGGCGGACGTGAACCGGGCGATGCTCGAGGCAACGGTTGTGCTGGATGCTTCTGGCCGGGCAAGGGTCGGGTACGTGCACGTCCTGGCCGGTTCGTTGCCTGAGGCCACGGAGCACTTCGACGCGTGTGTTGCCGACGTCTCGGGTGTGTTCACCGCGGCCGAGGCGGCGTGGGACAAGGCGTTGGCGGATGCCTTCGACCCGGCGAGCGACGGGTTCAGCGGGTCGCTGCCGATCCTGGAGACGTCGAACGAGGCGCTGCGGAAACTCTACTGGTGGGGCGTCCTCGGGGTGATCTGGTTCCGCCGGGACAACCCGGCGAGTGTGCTCGGGCGGACGTACGACACGTTGATGCCGCGGTACTGGCAGACCACGACGTTCATCTGGGACTACAGCCTGTCCTCGCTGACCCATGCACTGCTCGACCCGGAGCCGATGCGGAAGCACATCGAGCACTGGATCGATCTGGACATTCACAAGCACTTCGGCACCGAGTGGCTGACCGGTGGGCCGGTCGGTTACTGGTACTCGGTCAACGACTTCGCCATGACGCGGCTGGTGCGGGACTACGTGCGCTTCACCGGGGATGCCGCGTTCCTGGACGCTCCGGTGGGTGAGAAACCGGTGGCGGAGCACCTGCACGACTGGGCGACCGCCTGGCGTGGACTGCGTGGTCAGCACGCGCTCGCGGACTACGGCGGGATCGACAACCTGCTGGAGTGCGTGAGCAGCTACGTGCACGAGGTGGCGAGCTTCAACGCCGCCAACGTCTGGTGCCTGCGGGTCGCCGCCGAGATCGCGTCCCGCTCGGGTGACGACGATCGTGCGGCCCTGTTGCGCAAGGAGGCCGACGAGCAGGCCGGGCACGTCAACGAGCTGTACATCGAGGGCGCCGGTTTCTGGCACGCACGCCAGCCCGACGGCTCACTGGTCCCTGTGCGGCACTGCTACGACTTCAACATCGTGGGTACGACGATGGCCGACGACCTCTCCGCGTCGCAGCGGGCCGAGATGGTCGGCTTCTTCCAGCGGGAGTTGCAGACCCCCACCTGGATGCGGGCGCTGTCGCCGTACGACGCCGATGCAGCCTTCAGCGTGCGGCCGGATCACCAGTGGAACGGCGCCTACCCGGCCTGGCCGGCCGACGCCGGGCGGGCGTTGTTCGCGCTCGGGCGTGGCGACGTCGTACTGGACTGGCTGCCGGGTCTGGCGCGCACGGCGAACCAGGGGCCGTGTGGTCAGGCGCACTTCGTCGAGGAGGCCGCTCCCGCGATGGCTGGTGGTGCGCGGAAGTCCCCGCCGCAGTTCCCGTACCTGATCGACTGGTCGTGCTCGTCGTCCGGCTCCTGGGTCAGCCTCATCCTGGAGGGCGTCTTCGGTGTCGAGGTCGCGCTGGACGGCACGGTGACCGCGAACCCGCAGGTCAGCGCCCTGGACCCCGACGCCCGCCTGACCGGCCTCCGCGTCGGCTCGACGACCTACACCATCACCGCCACCGGCCTCGAACCAACCCCACCCCCGAACTAGCCCCCGTCCATCCTCTCCCCATCTCAGGAGTCAACCCCGCGGTTGGTGGGTTGGACCCTCGGATTTCGGGTCCGCAACCCACAAGCTCAGGGGTTGACCCCTGAGACGTTCGGGGCGGGCGGGGCCGGCGCGGGTCGTCAGTTGCTCGGTGGGGTGGCGATGGCTTCGAGGAGGGACTCCTGGGCGCCGGCGAGATGGCGGCGGAGTTCCTCCACGCATTCGTCCAGCTCGCCGCGTTCCAGCAGGCGGACGAGTTTGCGGTGCGAGGCGACCTGCTGGCGCGCGTCCTGGCGGAGGGCGTCCACCCGGGCCAGCGCCAGCCGGGCCTCGCCGGTGACCGCGTCCGCCGTCGCGATCAGCCGCTCGCTGCCGGTCAGCGCGACCAGGCTGCGGTGGATGGCGAGGTGCGTCTCCGTCATCGCCTCCGGGTCGGCGCCGTCCTTCGCGGTCGCGGCGAAGGTCCGCATCGCCTCCCTGACCCGCTCCCGGGCCGACTCGTCGGCGTCGAACCAGGCCCGGATCCCGGCCGACTCCAGCACGAACCGGGCCTTGCAGATGTCCGCCACCGCCTCCGGCTTCAGGATCGCGACGCTGACGCCCTTGTTCGGCTCCCGGATCGCCAGCCCCTCGGTGACCAGCGTCGTCATCGCCTCCCGAACGGTGCTCCGGGCAACCCCCAGCGCCTCGGCGAGCGGCTGTTCGCGCAACGGCGTACCCGGCTCGAGGTCGCCGGCGAACATGGCGGCGCGCAGCGCGTCGACCACCCGGTCCACCGTGGTCGAGCGGTCCACCCGCAGCCGTTCGTACATGGGAAGATTCTCGTCCAGTCAAGGTCCGTTGTCGCGCGCGCCCCGGTGGTTGGCGCCCACCCCGCCCGGCCTGTGGATAACTCTCGACACGATGACCCGGTTTTCCGGCAGCATTTTCCCCAGTGACCGCCCCTCTCCACGACCGGCGTGGAGGGCCACTGAGCCAGCGAGGAGCCGACCGTGGGTGACAGCAAAGCACTGCCGATCCTCGGCGGCGTCATGCTGGTCCTGTTCCTGCCCCTGCTGATCGTGATGGCCCTGATCCTCGGCGGCCTGGCCGGCCTGGAGACCGCCGCGGCCGACTGCGTGCCGACCCAGACCGAGGGCAAGGCGTTCGCCTGGCCGACCGACCGGCACGAGGTCGACCAGGGCTGGTCCGAGCCGGACAGCGAGGGCAACAGCCACTCCGGGATCGACTTCGACGTCGACGAGGGCAGCAAGGTCTACGCGGCCGAGGACGGCGAGATCGTCTCCACCTCGGACAACGAGGTGCGGATCAGACACGACAGCGGTGTCGAGACCCGGTACAAGTACTTCAAGGACATCATGGTCCGGGTCGGCCAGAAGGTGAAACGCGGCCAGCAGATCGGCACCTCCGGCTCCGGCAGCGAGGGTACGCCCGGCCTGAGCGGCTCCCACCTGCACTTCGAGCTGTGGATCGAGAAGGAGCGGGGCAAGCCGCTCGAGGAGGTCGACCCGAAGAACGACTCCTTCGGCGAGGACGCCGAGGAGAGTGACAGCGGCTGCGGCTGCAGCACCCTGGTCGGGTCGAACAACCAGCAGAAGGCGTTCAATTACTTCGTCTCGAACGGGTACTCCAAGGAGCAGTCGGCCGGGATCGTCGGCAACATGATCCACGAGTCCGGCGTCGAGCCTGGCCGGAAGGAGGGGACCCCGCCGGGGAAGGTCACCAACCCGTCCGACGTGGTCGAGTTCTCCGGCGGCTGGGGCATCGTCCAGTGGACTCCGGCGGGCAAGATGATCAAGCCGTCCCGCCAGGCCGGCGTCGACGACGCGACGATCGCCTCGCTGGAGTACCAGCTCGAGTTCCTGAAGAAGCAGCTGGCCGGTGAGACGGCGATCCCGGAGAAGCACGCCGGCGACATGCTCAAACAGGCCACCACCGCCGAGGACGCCGCGGTTGCCTTCGGCCGCTACTACGAACGCTTCCTGGGCTCGAACGACCCCAGCCACCCGCGGTACGCCCAGCGCAAGACCGCGGCCCGGGAGGTCCTGAACACCTTCGGCGGCGGGGCGACGTCCGACGGTAGTGGTGGTGGTTGTGGCGCCGGCAACGGCGACATCGTCAAGACGGCGCTGCAACTGGCCTGGGACACTCCCGGCCACGGATTCGACCCCAAACCCGGCTACGCGGAGGCCCAGCGCAAGTACAACGGCTCCACCGGGTACAACGAACTCACCGACTGCGGTGTGTTCGTGGCGACGGTCATGGTGATGAGCGGGGTGGACAAGGACTACGTCCGGCGCCTGACGAGTGCGCAGCGCGAGTACGTGCGAAACTCGCCGAAGTACCAGGTGTTCGAGAATCTCACCAACGAGGGCCAGTTGAAGCCCGGCGACATCTTCGTCCACAACGGGCACACCTTCATCTACACCGGCAACTACAAGGGCGGTGACGGGAAGACCTACAACGCGGCGTCCGCCTCGCTCAACGGCCACGTGCCGGAGGCGACCCACGTGTACTTCTCCGACTCGCGCGGCCACTACACCGTGGCCCGGATCAGGCAATCAGGAGCTCCGACTGATGGATGAGAACCGGCGGCTGTTCATGCTCAGCGGCACGGTCGTCGTGGTCGCGCTGATCGTGCTCGGCGGCTACCTGGTGTTCCGCGGCAACCCTGAGCACACACTGACCGTGAAGTCGATCCCGAACGACCTGACCCTGACGCTCGACGGTCAGCAGATCCCGGCCAACGGCGAGGTCAAGGTGAAGGCCGGCAGGCACACACTGACCGGTGAGCGGCGCGGGTTCCAGAGCTACACCCAGACCGTCGACATCCAGCAGGACTCCAGCTACAAGATGTTCCTGTTCTCGAACAGCGCCGAAGGCCGCGCCTGGGAGAAGGCCCACCCGGAGGAGCAGATGGAGGCCGAGGCCGAGGCCGGCCGCCGGTTCGACGAGCTCAACGCCCGGCTCGAGGCGAAGTACCCGATCCTCCAGGAGCTTCCGTACATCGGCCCCGGGTTCACCGTGAACCAGGGCGTCTCCCAGCAGCACCCCGGCGACCCCGAGTACCTCGCCTTCTACATCAAGATCACCGACTCCGAAGGCAAGAAGAAAGCCCTCGAATGGCTCAACGGCCACGGCTACAAACCCGAAACCCTCGAACTCATCTACACCAAGTAGCCCCGGCCGTACGACGGTGGCCTCGCGGCGACCGCCGTACGGCCGGGAACGTGGTCAGGCGGGGAGGATGACTTCGCCGCCGGGGATGGCGGCCGGGGTGAGGTCGAAGTCGAGGGGGTTGGTGAGGCAGCGGGCGGAGCCGCCGCCCTTGTGGAACTCGGTCAGGTCCAGGACGACGACGCGCAGGCCGAGGCCGGTGAGGATCTCGTGCAGGCGCGGTGAGCAGGCCGGCATGATGATCGTCTCGTTCACCACGATCGAGTTGCCGCTGAACGCGAACGCCTCCTCGTCGGTGAGCACGATCGGGTCCGGCACGATGGCGAACAGTTCCGCCTGGCTCGCCTCGTCGAACGCCGCCGGGTAGACCATCGCGTGGGTGCTGTCGACCGGGCAGAACGGCAGGTCGAGGTGGTACATCCCCTCGTGCGTGATCCGCAGCCCGCGGACCCGGATGCTCCACTCGGTCGCCAGGTGCTTGAGCGCCTCCGCCTCGGTGCGCGGTCCGTACCCGACGACGAGGCTGTCGCCGAACACGAACGCGTCCCCGGACTCGAAGTGCGGCCCGACACCGTCCGACCCGGGCCGGCTGAGCGCGAATCCGTGACCGGTGAACCAGTCGCCCGCGGTCAGCGACTCCTTCCGCCGCGGCTCGAACCGCATGTGCGACAGCATCGCCCGGCCGTCCGCGGTCGCCAGCCCGAGGTTCATCGCGTACACCATGTCCGGTGAGTCCGGCCGCTGCGTGAGCACCTCGACCTCACCGCCGGCGTCGACGATCGCCTGCCGCAGCGACTCCCACTGCTTCAGCGTCAGCTCGGGATCCGGCTGGTCGTGGGTCGACATGTAGGGGTTGATCACGTAGTCGATCCGGAAGTGGTCCGGGCGGACCATCAGATACCGACGACCCCACTCCAGCGCCTGACCCATGACCACCCCTTCACTCTCGTCTGATCCCCTGATTGTCCGACAATCAGTCAGTTTGCAGGCCGGAGTTCGGCGAGTCAAACGGGTGGGGCAGGCCACGTTCGGGAGGGTGGTTCGGACGAGGGGTTGGGGCTAGCCTGCGGGCATGAGCGCTGAGGATGTGGTTCGGTTCCGCGCGTGCCTGGACGATGTCGCGGCTTACAAGCCCGGTCGTCCGCCCGTGCGCACCGACGGCCGGCCGACGTACAAGCTGTCGAGCAACGAGAACCCGTACCCCCCGCTGCCCGGCGTGCTCGCGGCCGCCACCGAGGCGGCCGCGCAGATGAACCGCTACCCCGACATGGGTGCGGTCGACCTGCTCGAGGCGCTGTCCGCGCGGTTCGGCGTGCCGACCGGGAACCTCGCCGTCGCGACCGGATCCGTTGCGCTGCTCTACCACCTGCTGCAGGCCGCGTGCTCCGAGGGTGACGAGGTCGTCTACGCGTGGCGCTCGTTCGAGGCGTACCCGATCGCGGTCCAGCTGACCGGCGCGACGTCGGTCCAGGTGCCGCTGACCGGCGACGCCCGGCACGACTTCAAGGCGATGGAGGCCGCGCTCACCGAGCGGACCAAGGTCGTCCTGGTCTGTACGCCGAACAACCCGACCGGCCCGGTGGTACGGCGCGACGAGCTGCTCGCGTTCCTGGACGTCGTACCGAGGAACGTCCTGGTCGTGATCGACGAGGCGTACCGCGAGTTCGTCCGCGAGCCCGACGTCATCGACGGGATCGACGTCTACCGGGACCGGCCGAACGTGGTCGTCCTGCGGACCTTCTCGAAGGCGTACGGCCTGGCCGGCTTCCGGATCGGGTACGCCGTCGGGCACGAGCCGGTCGTGACGGCGATCCGCAAGTGCGCGCTGCCGTTCGGCGTCAGCCACGTCGCGCAGGCCGCCGCGATCGCGTCGCTGGCCGCGGAGGAGGAGTTGCTGGAGCGGGTCGACGCACTGGTGACCGAGCGGATGCGGGTGGTCGCCGAACTGCGCGCAGCCCGGTGGGACGTGCCGGAGACGCAGGCGAACTTCGTCTGGATGCCGCTCGGCGACGACACCGTCGCGTTCGCGGAGGCGGTCCAGGCCGAGGGCGTGTCGATCCGGCCGTTCCCCGGTGACGGCGCCCGGGTCACGATCGGCGAGCCCGAGGCGAACGACCTGTTCCTGTCCGTCGCCCGCGCCTGGCGCCAGTGACCTCCCTGATCTGGATCTCCGGCGCGTCGGCCGGGATCGGAGCGGCCCTGGCCGCCTCGGTGCCGTACGACGACGCACGCGTGATCGACCTGTCGCGGCGCGGCGGTGGACCGGCCGAGCACTTCAGGGCCGACCTCTCGGATCCGGCCGACTGGGTGCGGGTGGACCAGCACTTCCGGGACGAGCTGACCGGGTACGACGGTGACCGCGTGGTGTTCATCCACAACGCCGGGACGGTCACGCCGATCGGGCCGGCCGATCGCGTCGACGGGGACGAGTACACCCGCGCCGTCCTGCTGAACTCGGCGGCCCCGCAGGTCCTCGGACGGGCGTTCCTGGACGCGAGCGCCGGTCTCGACTGTGAGCGCCACCTGGTGGTGCTGTCGTCCGGTGCGGCGAGGACCGCGTACGCCGGCTGGTCGTCGTACAACGCGGGAAAGGCCGCAGTCGAGCACTGGGTCCGCACGGTCGGCGCCGAGCAGGAGAGCCGGCCGAATGGGTGCCGAGTCGTCGCGGTCGCTCCCGGCGTGGTCGACACCGCGATGCAGTCGGAGATCCGGGCGACCGACGAGGAGGATTTCCCGACCGTCGCCCGATTCCACGAACTGAAGAACACCGGTGCCCTCAGCACCCCGGCGGAAGCCGCCGCCGGCATCTGGTCGCTCCTCACGCGCGACGTCCCCAACGGAGCCTGTGTCGACCTGAGAGACCTGTAGCTCGGGAGATGCCAACTGGGCACCTGCACCGCCCGGCGGTGACGACGCGCAGGACCCCCAGAACAGACGAAACGCCCGGCCCGCGCTGGGACGGGGGCCGGGCGTGACAGCGGCGCCGGGAGGAGTGAGGCTTGCTCCCGGCGCCGCTGGTGGTGCTACCGAATCAGTCACCCCACCGAGGTGACTCTTTCGGGCCCTGCATCACTGACCAGGGAGGAGGTCAGTTGTCCTGCTCGGAGTCCAGCTCGCAGGTCTTGAGAACGTCGACGGAGTTGCCGTCGTTGCCCAGACCCAGGACGCCCGCCAGGTCGCTGACCGGCACCTGCCCACCGACGGCGTTGATCGGCACGTCGTTGTGGCAGACCTGGAACGGACCCACGTTGTTGCGGCTGACGGACACGAGGCCGTCGTCACCGACGCGGTACCACTTGCCGTTGTTCTGCTCCGAGTCCAGCTCGCAGGTCTTGACGGCGGTGGCGCTGTTGCCGTCGTTGCCGATGCCGACGATGCCGGTGATGTCGGTGACGGGCACCTGGCCGCCGACCGCGTTGATCGGAACGAAGTTGTGGCAGGCCTGGAACGGGCCGATGTTGTTGTTGTCAACGGAGACGAGCGAGCCGTCGCCCTTGACCCAGTACCAGTGCTTGCCGCCCTTGTAGCCCTTGCTGGCCAGCGAAGCCGCGTCGGCCAGACCGGTGTCCGCAGCCTTCTTCTGGGTGTCGTCGAGAACGTTCGCGCTCACGACGGTGGCCAGGCCCAGCGTGGCGACCGTCGCCACGGCCGCGGCAGCGGCGATCTTGCGAGTTACCTGCATTATGCCAGGTTTCCTTTCGGGTTTGACGGATTCGTCTTAGTGGTAACGACACCTGGCAGGGCCGGTTACAAACTTTTTCGTCAACTATTGTGTTCCCGCCCGACCCCATAGCCGGCGCATGATGGGTTTGCTGACGAGGCAACGAATCACCCGTGACCAGGCAACTTGCCGGTAACCAGGCGGGTTGAAGCGGTCCTCATTTTTTGTCGCCGGCGGCGTAACCGATGCCGCCGTACCTCGTTGAGTCAGCGCGGGTGACGGATGAACCCGGTGATTCGGAAGATTGTTTTCGGTGGTCTCGGTGGTCGCCGAATTGGCAATACCATGATGAATCGGAATGTCGTTGGAACCTTTGCCGGAGTTTCGCGCCGTGTTTTTTCGGGGCAGGGTGCCGGCCGGCAACCAGGTCCCGCTGCCGCGCGCATCGGCAGCGGTGGGAGACCCGGGTCCTCAG
Organism: Kribbella swartbergensis; assembly: GCF_054784135.1. Lineage (NCBI taxonomy): Bacteria > Bacillati > Actinomycetota > Actinomycetes > Propionibacteriales > Kribbellaceae > Kribbella > Kribbella swartbergensis. The sequence continues at coordinate 378,587 of NZ_BAAGPM010000008.1, read as the reverse complement.
CGGCCCGGGTTCTTCCTTGTCCGGGCCCGTTCGGTCAGGACGCGCTGGTCCGGCGTTCGGCCGTCACCACCAGCGCGACGCCGAGGATGATCACCGCGCCGCCGATCAGGATCTTCCAGGTGACGTGCTCGCCGAGGATCAGCCAGCCGAGCAGTACGGCGACCGCCGGGTTCACGTACGCGTAGGTGCCGATCAGCGAGATCGGCGCGTTCGCCAGCAGATAGCTGTACGCCGTGTAGGCGAGCAGCGAACCGAACGCGATCAAGTACCCCAGCGCGATCCACCCCGGCGTCTCGATCCGGCCCAGGTGGAGCCGCCCGGGCTCGCCGAGCAGTACGCCGAGCAGCAACATCGCCGTACCGCCGAAGGCCATCTCGTAGAGCGCGGCCACCAGCGGGTCGCGCGGCAGGCCCAGGCGCGGGGAGAACCGCGAGCCGATGGCCCAGCAGATCGTGCCCACCACCAGGATCGCCACCGACATCGGCTTCGCGCTCGTGTCGCCGCCGGACAGGGCGAGCAGCGCCACGCCGGCGAACCCGATCAGTACGCCGCCCCACGTGAGCGCCCGCGGGCGATCGCCACCGGCGACGCGGAGCAGCATCAGCCACAGCGGGATCGCGGCGACCAGCAGCGCGGCCAGCCCGGACGGCACGGTCTGCTCGGCGACCGCGACCGCGCCATTGCCGAAGGCAAGGAGCAGGAGGCCGACGACGGCCGCGCCGAACGCCTCCTGCCGGGTCACCCGCAGCCGCCGCGGGCCCGACTTCAGGCCGAGGAAGGCGGCCAGCAGGACGGCGGCGATCAGGAACCGGGCCGACATGCCGAGCATCGGCGGGATGTCCGCCTCGACGACCACCCGGATGGCCAGGTAGGTGGAGCCCCAGACGACGTACACGACCCCGAGCGCGGACCAGATCATCGCCGGGGACGCCTGGCGGCCACCGGATTCGGGCAGTACGGCGGGGGAAGCGGAGGCCATCCTCGTCCTCACTGTCATGGGTGTAATGCAAGAACAGTCATTACGCTAGATCCGGTCCCGGAGTCGCGCAAGCGGGTTTCCGGTCAGCAATCCGCTGTATCCGGCCAGCGCGGTGTCGCAATCGGTACGGAGTTGTGACACTTGTCATCCGACGTACCGATTGCCTGTCACATGAGCGGGACGATATGACCAGTTGCTGGACTGGTGTCTCACCCGAGGACCGGTTTCGGTACCGGCGTACCCGCTCGCGTCCAGACAGTTAGCGGATCAGGCAACTGCTGGGTACGGTGTCCGGCAAGTAGTACAGCCAGGCAGGCCGGTGAGGAGGTCTACTGGTAGCGAGACAGTGCATCAACCCCTGGATCCACGCGGTCCTGCCTGCGAAGCCTCACCCGGCTGAAGGGCCGGCCCCGTGCAACGTTGCGGTCGCGGCGATCCCGCGCTCGAACCCGAGGAGTGCATGTGAGTGAGTCGGTGCCGGGTACTGCCCCGGAAGTGTTTGCGCCCCACAAGGCGCCGGTCAGTCCGCCCCAGGCCTCCGAGGAGGTCGAGTTCGTCCAGTTGCTGACGCCGGAGGGTGAGCGCGTCGAGCACCCGGAGTACGCGTTCGACCTGGACGACGAGGCGATCAAGGGCTTCTACCGGGACATGGTCCTGGTCCGCCGGATCGACACCGAGGCGACCGCCCTGCAGCGGCAGGGTGAGCTCGGTATCTGGGCGTCGCTGCTCGGCCAGGAGGCCGCGCAGATCGGCTCCGGCCGCGCCCTCAACGACAAGGACATGGTCTTCCCGACCTACCGCGAGCACGGCGTGGCCTGGTGCCAGGGCGTCGACCCGCTGCGGCTGCTCGGCCTGTTCCGCGGTGTCGACCAGGGTGCGTGGGACCCGCGCGACGACAACTTCCACCTGTACACGATCGTCATCGGCGCCCAGACGCTGCACGCGACCGGGTACGCGATGGGCCAGCAGCGCGACCACGCGATCGGCGACGCCGAGAACGGCGAGTCCACCATCGTGTACTTCGGCGACGGCGCCAGCAGCCAGGGCGACGTGAACGAGGCGTTCATCTGGGCCTCGGTGTTCAACGCGCCGGTGGTGTTCTTCTGCCAAAACAACCAGTGGGCCATCTCCGAGCCGATCGACCGGCAGACCCGGATCCCGCTGTACCAGCGCGCGGCCGGCTTCGGCTTCCCCGGTGTCCGGGTCGACGGCAACGACGTGCTCGCGACGTACGCCGTCACCCAGCAGGCCCTGAGGCGGGCCCGCGAGGGCAGCGGCCCGACCCTGGTCGAGGCCTACACGTACCGGATGGGCGCGCACACCACCTCCGACGACCCGACGAAGTACCGGCTGAACGAGGACCTCGAGCACTGGAAGCTCAAGGACCCGATCGCCCGGGTCCGCGCGTACCTGACCCGCTCGTCCGGTGTCGGCGCCGAGTGGTTCGACCAGATCGACGCCGAGGCGGACAAGATCGCCGCCGAGTTGCGGGCCGGCTGCCTGTCCATGCCGGACCCCTCGCTGACCGACTTCTTCGACCACGTGTACGTCGAGCAGACCGCACAGCTGGCCGAGCAGAAGCAGCAGTACGCCGCGTACGCCGCCTCGTTCGAAGGTGAGGGTCACTGATGGCGAAGATCAGCCTCGGCAAGGGCATCAACATGGGCCTGCGGGCGGCGATGGAGGCCGACCCGAAGGTCCTCGTCATGGGTGAGGACATCGGCAAGCTCGGCGGTGTCTTCCGGGTCACCGAGGGCCTGCAGAAGGACTTCGGCGAGGACAGGGTGATCGACACCCCGCTGGCCGAGTCCGGCATCATCGGCACCGCGGTCGGCCTGGCGCTGCGCGGCTACCGGCCGGTCTGCGAGATCCAGTTCGACGGGTTCGTCTTCCCGGCGTACGACCAGATCATCAACCAGGTCGCCAAGATGCACTACCGGTCGCTCGGCAAGATCAGGATGCCGGTCGTCATCCGGATCCCGTTCGGCGGCGGTATCGGCGCGGTCGAGCACCACTCGGAGTCGCCGGAGTCGCTGTTCGCGCACGTCGCCGGCCTGAAGGTGGTCGCGTGCGGCGACCCGGTGGACGCGTACTGGATGATCCAGCAGGCGATCGCCTCGGACGACCCGGTGGTGTTCTTCGAGCCGAAGCGCCGGTACCACGAGAAGGCCGAGCTGGACGAGTCCGTGCCGCCGGCGCTTCCGCTGCACCAGGCGAAGGTGGTCCGCGAAGGCACCGACGCCACGCTGTTCTGTTACGGCCCGATGGTGAAGACCTGCCTGCAGGCCGCCGAGGCCGCGGTCGAGGACGGCCGGCAGCTGGAGGTCGTCGACCTCCGGACGATCTCGCCGCTCGACCTGCCGGCGATCTTCTCGTCGGTGAAGAAGACCCGCCGGGCGGTCGTCGTCCACGAGGCGCCGTTCTCACTCGGGCCGGGCGCGGAGATCGCGGCGCGGATCACCGAGGAGTGCTTCTACCACCTCGAGGCGCCGGTGCTCCGGGTCGCCGGGTTCGACACTCCCTACCCGCCGTCGCGGATGGAGGAGGAGTACCTGCCCGACCTGGACCGGGTGCTCGAGGGCGTCGACCGGGTGATGGAGTACTGATGGGCATCCAGCAGTTCCGCCTCCCCGACGTGGGCGAAGGGCTGGTCGAGGCCGAGATCGTCAGCTGGAAGGTCAAGCCGGGTGACACGGTAAAGCTGAACGACACCGTGGTGGAGATCGAGACGGCGAAATCGCTCGTCGAGTTGCCGGTGCCGTTTGCCGGGACCGTCACCGAGCTGCTCGTGCCGGAAGGCGAGACGGTCCCGGTCGGTACGCCGATCATCGCCGTCGCAACGGACGCGCCGGCGCCTGGTGACCTTGCCCCGCCGGTCGGCGAGGGCACGCCCAAGGAAGACATGGTCCCGTCGATTCCTGACGAACCGGAAGCTTCCCCGGGCGGCCGCACCGCAGTCCTCGTCGGCTACGGCCCCAGAACCACCGAAGCCAAACGCCGCCCCCGCAAGACCGGCGCCGCCCCCTCCGCCGGCTCAGCGCCGGCCCCGGGTGCTCCTGGCTCGGCGCAAGCTCCGGGTGCGGGTGCCGCTGCCTCGGCGCAAGCTCCGGGTGCAGCGTCCGCCGGCTCGGCCGCTCCGGGTGTTGGTGGGGCTGGTTCCGCCGGGGTAGCCGGCGCGCTCGGGGCGCCCGGCGGAGGTGAGGCTGCGGCCGTCACCTCCCCTCCCGTTGCCGGAGGCAGCGGGGGAGCCGTGCATGTGTTGGCGAAGCCGCCGGTGCGGAAGCTGGCCAAGGACCTGGGGATCGACCTCGCCACGGTGACCCCGACCGGACCCGGTGGGATCATCACCCGGGCCGACGTCGAAGCCCATGCGGCAGCTCCGGCGACCGAGGCCCCCGCCGCGGGCGTCGGTGCGGCGCAGCCCAGCTACGAACCCGCGCCAGTGGTCAGCGGGCAGGGCGACACCCGCGTGCCGATCAAGGGTGTGCAGAAGGTGATGGCGCAGGCGATGGTGGCCAGCGCATTCACGGCGCCGCACGTGACCGAGTGGATCACCGTCGACGTCAGCGAGACCATGAACCTGGTCGAGCGGCTGAAGTCCGACAAGGCGTTCCGCGACCTCAAGGTGTCCCCGCTGCTGATCGTCGCCAAGGCCGTCACGCTGGCAGCCCGCCGTACGCCGATCGTCAACGCGGCCTGGGACGAGCAGGCGCAGGAGATCGTCTACAAGGGCTCGATGAACCTCGGCATCGCCGCGGCCACCCCGCGCGGGCTGATCGTGCCGAACATCAAGAACGCCGACTCGCTCACCCTGCCCGACCTGTGCCGGGCGCTGAACGCCCTGGTCGCCACCGCTCGCGAGGGCAAGACCCAGCCGGCCGACCAGGCGGGCGGCTCGTTCACGATCACCAACGTGGGCGTGTTCGGGGTCGACGCCGGGACACCGATCATCAACCCCGGTGAGGCCGCGATCCTCGCGTTCGGTGCGGTCCGCAAGCAGCCGTGGGTGGTGGACGACGAGATCGTGCCGCGCTGGATCACCACGCTCGCGCTGTCCTTCGACCACCGGATGATCGACGGCGAGAAGGGCTCCACCTTCCTCGCCGACGTCGCCGGGATCCTCGAGGACCCCGCCAGGGCCCTGATGTTCTGATCAGTACGACGTACGGCGAAGGCCCGGGCGCGTTGTCGCCCGGGCCTTCGTCTGCCGGCGGAGAAATCCGTCTGACCGGCGCCCACCCCGATGAGAGGGTGGAGCGGTGCTGGTGTTGACGGTGGTGCTCGGGGCGGCGATGCTGCACGCGGCCTGGAACGCGATGGCGCATGGGGCGCCGGACCGGATGGCCGGGCTGGCGTTGTTCGGGCTGGCGGCCGGGGTGATCGGGCTCGTCATGGTGCTGGTGATGGGACTACCGCCGGCGGACACCTGGGGCTACATCATCGCGTCGGTGCTCCTGCACCTGGCGTACCTGAGTGGACTGCTCGCGTCGTACCAGCTCGGGCAGTTCAGCCAGATGTATCCGTTGGCCAGAGGTACGTCGCCCTGGGTGGTGGCCGTGGTGTCGATCGCCGTACTGCAGCAGTCGCTGGCCATGGTCGAGCTCGCCGGGGTGTTGCTGATCTCGGCGGGGTTGATCGCGCTGGTGTTCATCGGGCGGCCCGGGCGGCGCCAGTTGCCCGCAGTGCTCGCGGCGATCGCGACCGGTCTGACGATCGCGGCGTACACGGTCGTCGACGGGCTGGCGGTGCACAAGATGCCGGTGCTGACGTACATGGGCTGGGTGTTCATGCTTCAGGGGTTCGCGATGCCGCTGGCGGTACTGGCGTGGCGGGGCACGGCCGTGCTCAGGCAACCCCGGTCGGCGGTGCTGTCCGGGCTCGGCGGCGGTGTCGTGTCGATGATCGCCTACGGGTTGGTGCTGTGGGCGCAGACGCGCGGAACCCTCGCCGCGATCGCGGCGCTCCGCGAGACCAGCATCGTCTTCGGCGCGATCATCGGCGCACTCTTCTTCGGCGAACGCTTCGGCCCCCGCCGTGCGATCGCCGCCGCGGTCGTTGTCGCCGGGATTGTCCTGATCAGCCTGGGTTGAGGCTAGGAGCGCACCAGCCGGGCGATGGCCTCGGACGCTTCCTTGATCTTGCGGTCGGCCTCGGGACCGCCGGCGGCCGCGGCGTCGACCACGCAGTGCGCGAGGTGGTCCTCGAGCAGCCCGAGCGCAACGGATTCCAGGGCCTTCGTCATGGCTGAGATCTGGGTGAGGATGTCGATGCAGTACTTCTCGTCCTCCACCATCCGCTGCAGGCCGCGGGCCTGGCCCTCGATCCGGCGCAGCCGCCGCAGGTAGGCCTCTTTGTCGTCGATGTAACCGTGCTGTGCCTGTTCGGCCATGCTCACCACGTCCTCCCTCGGTACGCCGCACCTTACCGCCGGCCGTCACGAATTCCGGCAACCCTCTTGTGTTTTATAGGGTACCCCCCTAGGGTATCGTCTCGTCCACCGGTTCCCAACCCCGGAACCTTCATGACCTGGGTCGATACCCCATACGGGTAAGGAGTACGGAAATGAGTCAAACGGAATCGCCGGCGTCCTCGCGACGCTGGTGGGCGCTCGGCCTGATCGCCGCGGCGCAGTTCATGGTCATCATGGACACCTCGATCATCGGAGTGGCGTTGCCGAAGATGCAGGCCGAGCTCGGGTTCAGTCCGGGCAACCTGTCCTGGGTGTTCAATGCGTACGTCGTCGCGTTCGGCGGGCTGTTGTTGCTGGGCGGACGGCTGTCGGATCTCCTCGGCGCTCGCCGGGTGTTCGCGGCCGGCTGGGCCGTCCTGCTGGCCGGGTCCCTGGTCGCGGGCTTCGCCACCGGTGTCGGTGCCGAGCTGGCTGGTCGGGCGATCCAGGGAGTGGGGGCGGCGCTGATCGCTCCGGCCGCGCTGACGCTCCTGATGATGCTGTTCGGCGCGAACCCGAAGGAGCTGACCAAGGCGATCGCTCTGTACGGCGCGGCCGCTCCGGCCGGCGGTACGGCCGGGGTGTTCCTCGGTGGCGTGATCACCGAGTACCTCTCCTGGCCGTGGGTGTTCTTCCTCAACGTGCCGATCGCGCTGATCGCTCTGCTCGCCACGCCGGCGCTGATGCCGCAGTCCGCCGTACGGCGTGGATCTGTCGACCTGCTCGGCGCGCTGACCGTGACGGTCGGTCTCGGCGCCGGTGTCTACGCGATCGTCCGCGCGCCCGAGGTCGGGTGGTCGGCCGGCTCGACGCTGCTGGTCGGCGCGATTGCCGTCGTACTGCTCGGTGTGTTCGTCGCGGTGCAGGCCAAGCGGCGGGAACCGCTGATGCGGCTCGGGATCTTCACGGCGCCGAACCTGGCCGCCGCGAACGTGGCCCAGTTGCTGCTGGGGGCGGCCTGGGTGCCGATGTGGTTCTTCCTGAACCTGTACCTGCAGCAGGTGCTCGGGCTGAGCGCGTTCCCCAGCGGCTCCGCGCTGTTGCCGATGACGACCTTCATCATGCTCGGGATGATCGTCGCCGCACCGAAGCTGATCGCCGCCATCGGTCCGAAGAAGACGCTGGTCAGCGGTATGGCGATCCTGACCGTAGGCCTGGCGGGGCTGTCCCTGATCCGCTCCGACGGTTCGTTCTGGACCGACGTCCTGCCGGCCTCACTGATCGCCGCCGCCGGGATGTCGCTGGCCTTCATCCCCAGCCTCGGCATCGCCCTGTCGTCCGCCCGCCCCGAGGAGGGTGGCCTGGCGTCCGGGATCGTGAACACCAGTTACCAGATCGGCTCTGCACTGGGGCTGGCCGCGATGACCGCAGTGGCGGCCGCGAACGGCGCGGACCTCCTCGGTAACGCCGCCGCGCTCACCGACGGGTACTCCGCCGCCTTCATCGGCGCCGCGGTGATCGCAGCCGTCGGTGCGGTGCTCGCGGCGATCAGCCTGCGGATCCCGGGCGCCGCCGGGGCGTCGCCGTCAGGCAACGAGCAGGACCTCAAAACCGCCCAGTCGGTTGATCAGTAACTAAGGTGGGACCGATGAAGATCCAAGACAGCAGCACACGGTCGGGCCTGATCAGGGCCGTGGTCGCCGTGTGCCTGCTGGCCGGGGTCTTTGCGATGCACGGCCTGACCGGTAACCATGACGCCGCCGCCTTGACTCATGCAGCGCAGCCTCCGGCGGCTGCGCTGCAGAGCATGCACCAGGCGACCCAGCCACCCGCGGGGCACGCAGCTCACCACCTGTCTGACGGCCCTTCCGTCACCGCAGGATCGCTCGGGTCGGCGGCGTACGAAGCGGTGATCCTGAGTGGCGTCACGGTGCAACCAGCCCAGGACGGGCACGGTCACGCGATGGGCGATGTGTGCCTGGCGATGCTCACCGCCCTGGCGCTGGTCATCGTCGCGGCGCTTGCGTCCCGTAGTCTCCGCACCACCCACCCCGTCGTACGACGCCGAGCCGGGCGCACGTGGTACGCCGCAGGGCCGTCGCCGCCCTGGGCGCAACCGACCTTGTCGAAACTCTGCATCCTGCGAACCTAGGCCGAACTCTGCCCGTTTCCGGGCGAACGGTCCTCCTTCGTACGCCCTCCGTGGCGCCGCGTAGATCACAGTTTCGAACGACAAGGACGCTTACTCATGCGACACATCACGTGGAAGGGTGCTGCCTCGGCGGCGGTCATTCTGCTGGCGACCGTGAGCCTGGCCGGCTGCGGCGATGACTCGAACGGTGGCTCCATGCCTGGCATGGACCATGGCGCGGCGACAGCCGCGCCCAGCAGTTCGGCCACACCGGCAGGCGAGTTCAACGACGCAGATGTCACCTTCGCGAGCCAGATGATCCCGCACCACCAGCAGGCCGTACAGATGGCGAGCATGGCCGGCTACCAGGCGACCACCCCCGAGGTGAAGCAACTCGCGACCGCGATCAAGGCCGCGCAGGATCCGGAGATCAAGCTGATGTCCGGCTGGCTCACCGCGTGGGGCAAGCCGGTCCCGTCCCCACAGCACGGTGGCCACCACGGCGCGGACGAGATGCCCGGGATGATGACCGAGGACGAGCTGTCCGAACTCGGCCGGGCGAAGGGTTCGATGTTCGACCGGATGTGGCTCCAGATGATGATCAAGCATCACCAGGGCGCGGTCACCATGGCCAAGACCGAGCAGACCGCCGGCAAGGATCCGGCCGCCGTCGCGCTGGCCAAGAAGATCGAAGCGGATCAGAACCGTGAGATCGCCACCATGAAGCGCCTGCTCGGCCGGCTCCCCGCCGGCTGACGAACGCTCAGCCACTGATTTCTGTCTATACGGAATACCCCTATGGGGTATAGTGTTCGGAGTCGTGAACCGCGGCACCGCGGCCGCGGTTCACCGATCACCGAACGTCGAGAGAGGACACATCATGGTGAAGGCCAACCATCACGGCCAGGATCACCAGCACCCTGGCAACGACCACCCGCCCGCGCACGGCGGACACTCGACCCAGGCAAGCTCCTCGGCCACCGCCCACCACGAGCCAGCCCACCACGAGCCGGCGCACCACGAGCCGGGGCAGCATGACCAAGCGCAGCACGGGCACGCGCAGTACCAGCAGGCGGCGGAGCACTCCGGCCACGGCGGGCACGCAGGTCACGGTGCCCACTCGGGCCACGCCGGCCATGACAAGCACGCGGGACACGATCCGGAGATGTTCCGGCAGAAGTTCTGGCTGAGCCTGCTGCTGACGCTGCCGATCGTGGCGACCAGCCACATGGTGATGGACTGGTTCGGCTACACGCTCGACTTCCCCGGCATCGACTGGGTCGGGCCCGTGCTCGGCACCTTCGTGTTCTTCTACGGCGGCTGGCCGTTCCTGGTCGGCGGCGTCCGCGAGGCCCGCGACCGCGCGCCCGGGATGATGCTGCTGATCTCGATGGCGATCACCGTCGCGTACGTCGCCTCCCTGGCCACCAGCCTCGGCGCGTTCGACCTGGACTTCTGGTGGGAACTGGCCGCCCTGGTCACGATCATGCTGCTCGGCCACTGGCAGGAGATGAAGGCGATCGGCCAGGCGCAGGGTGCGCTCGCCGCACTGGCCGCGCTGCTGCCCGACGACGCCGACCGGGTCACCGATGACGGTGTCGAGACCGTTTCGATCGCGGACCTTCGCCTCGGCGACGTCGTCCTGGTCCGATCCGGCGCCCGGGTCCCGGCCGACGGCGAGATCGTCGACGGCTCGGCCGAACTGGACGAGTCGATGATCACCGGCGAATCCCGCCCGGTTTCCCGAGGTGTCGGGGATCGGGTCGTGGCCGGAACGGTGGCGACCGACTCCGCGATCCGGGTCCGGATCACGGCCGTCGGCGAGGACACCGCACTGGCCGGGATCCAGCGCCTGGTGGCCGAGGCGCAGCAGTCCAGCGGGCGGGCCCAGGTCCTCGCGGACCGGTTCGCGGCGATGCTCTTCTACATCGCGACCGCCGCGGCACTGGTCACCTTCGTCGTCTGGTGGGCGCTCGGCAACCTCGACGAATCCGTCGTACGGACCGTCACCGTGCTGGTGATCGCCTGCCCGCACGCCCTGGGTCTCGCGATCCCGCTGGTGATCGCGCTGTCGACCGCTGTCTCGGCGAAGGCCGGCATCCTGGTCAAGGACCGGCTGGCGCTCGAGCGGATGCGGACCGTGCAGGCCGTGCTGTTCGACAAGACCGGCACGCTGACCAAGGGCGAACACGTCGTGACCGGTGTCGCCGGCGACGGCATCGACGAGGAGCAGGTACTGCGGATTGCCGGTGCGGTCGAGGCCGACAGCGAGCACCCGCTGGCCCGGGCGATCGTCACCGCCGCCGACAACCGCGGTGGACGGGCCAAGGCCGGCGAGTTCAAGTCCCTCACCGGACGCGGCGTCCAGGCCGTCGTCGACGGGGAGAAGTACGCCGTCGGCGGACCGGCACTGCTGCGTGAACTCGACGCCACGGTGCCCAGCCACCTGCGCGATCGTGCCGAGGAATGGTCGGCACGTGGCGCGGCGGTGCTCTACCTCCTGCGCGTCGACGGCGCGACCTCGGTGGCGACCGGTGCGATCGCGTTGGAGGACCAGGTCCGGCCCGAGGCCCGCCAGGCCATCGAGCAACTGCGCGCCGCGGGCGTCGAGAAGATCGTCATGATCACCGGCGACGCCGAACCCGTCGCCCGCGCGGTCGCCGCCGATCTCGGGTTCCGCGACGGCGTCGACGAGGTGTTCGCCGAAGTACTGCCGGCCGACAAGGACAAGGCAGTCAGTGAACTGCAGTCCCGCGGGCTGACGGTGGCGATGGTCGGCGACGGCGTCAACGACGCACCCGCCCTCGCCCGCGCCGACGTCGGCATCGCCATCGGCGCCGGTACCGACGTCGCGATCGAATCCGCGGGGGTCGTCCTCGCGTCGTCCGATCCGCGCGGTGTGACCGGAGTGATCCGGCTGTCCAAGGCGTCGTACCGCAAGATGATCCAGAACCTCGCCTGGGCCGCCGGCTACAACGTCGTCGCCATCCCGCTCGCCGCAGGTGTCCTGGCCTGGGCCGGCATCACACTGAGCCCTGCCGTCGGCGCCGTACTGATGTCCGCCTCCACGATCGTGGTTGCGCTCAACGCCCAACTACTCCGCGGCGTCCAGCTCACGCCGGACCGCTGACACCAACCGAGAAAGGAACTGCCCTATGTGCACCGATTGCAGTTGCGGCACCGTCGACATCCAGGCGGCACCGCAGACCAGTGACGAGTCGGTCGTTGCCACCTACAACGTCACCGGCATGACCTGCGGGCACTGCGCCGGCACCGTCACCGGCAAGCTCCAGCAACTCGACGGCGTCACGTCCGTCGACGTCGACCTCGCCACCGGAGCAGTGACCGTCCACAGCGACAAGCCGGTGGAGGCCGACAAGGTTCACGCCGCCATCGAGGAAGCCGGTTACACACTCACCCCGGCCTGAGGCTCTACCTATCAAGAGAAAGGAGAGGGGGTCCTGGGCGGAGGACCCCCTCTCGGTCTGTTCAGCGGCGGTGGACGGCGTCCAGGGAGTCGGCGATGCCTTCGCCGAAGAAGGAGTTGTTCGCCGTCGTGCCGGTGCAGCGGGGGTCCGGTGTGGTCGGGCACGCGGTGTCGTCGGCTTGGGTGAGCAGCGCAGCCTCCAGCTGACGCGGACCCCACCACGGGTGGACCGACTTCATCAGCGCCGCGACACCGGCGACGTGCGGCGACGCCATCGACGTACCGCTCATGGTGCCGTAGCCGCCGCCCGGCAGCGTGGACAGCACCGCGCTGCCCGGTGCCGCGACGTCGATCTTGTTCAGGCCGAAGTTCGAGAAACCGCTGCGGGCCCCGGTCCGGGTCGTGCTGGCCACGGTGATGACGCCCGGCAGTTCGGTCGGCATGTCCAGGCAGTCGTTGTCGATCGTCCGCGTCACCGGCGTCGAGTCGTTCGGGCTGGTCGAGTCGGTGGTCTTGTTGGCCAGGTCGTAGTTCGCGTTGCCGGCCGCGGCGACCGACAGCACGCCGCGGTGGGTCGCATAATCGACGGCCCGGCGTACGGCTTCCTGCACGGCGCCCTGGTCACCGTTGTCCTTGCACCAGAACATGTACGGGTCGATGAAGTAGCTGTGGTTGGTGATGTCCATGTGGTGCTCGGCGGCCCAGATGAAACCGCAGATCGCGTACTCCGGGAAGATGTAGCCGTCGTCGTTCACCACCTTCACCGAGGCGATCCGTACGCCGGGCGCCACGCCGACGATGCCGACACCGTTGCGGGCGGCCGCGACCGTCCCGGCGACGTGCGTGCCGTGCGAACTCGTGGTCGGCCGCCACGCGCCCTCGGTCGTGTCCGGTACGCCGTTGTCGACACAGCTCACCGAGTCGGCCTTGTCGAAGTTCGGCGCGAGGTCGGGGTGGGTGTCGTCCACTCCGCTGTCGTTGATGCCGACCAGGATCTGGCGGGAACCATCGGTGATCGCGTGCGCCTGGTCCGCCTTGATCTGGACCATGTCCCACTGCTCGCCCTCGCGCGGGTCCGGCGCCGGCGCGGCCTCGGCCTGGCCGAGCGACTTCAGCCCGGACTCGGCAGGACCCTCGCTGACCGCCGCTGTCCGCGTCGCACCGACGGACTGCACCTCGCGGCCGTACTTCCCCGCGCGGACGTCGGCCTTGAAGCCGGGATTCGTGGACTGGGCGACGACGACGCCGATCCGGGCGTAGGACTGCAGCACGGTGCCACCGGCCGCGGTCACCGCCTTCTCGACCTTCTTCACGTGACCGGGTGCGGCCTTGGTGTTGACGACGTAGTTCATCAGCGGCCCAGGCGCGGCCGCCGCCGTACTCGGCTCGGCCGTCGGTACGGCGTTCGCCGTGGTGGCGCCGAGAGCGGTCATGGTCAGAGCGGCAGCGGCCAGGCCGGCGGCCAGCCGGTGTGACCGGGAGCTTCGGATCACGCTGTCTCCTTGAGGACGGTCAAGCACGGTTGTCGCGACTCTAGAGCCGATTCCGGGCCGGCGTGGTTCTTCATCCACAAGACAGGGGAAACCCTCCTCCCGTCACTACTGACGGTCTGGTTGTTCACAGTGAGTTGCCCACATCTGTGGATTGGCCTGTGGATAACTCGTGGACAAGGTGGGGACGGGTGGTGGATTTGCTGTGGGTGTAAGATAGATACAACAGAGATACGAGTCGTATGTGAGGGGTGCAGTGACAGGCGGGGTGCCGGAGCAAGAGCCGGCGACAGCAAACCCGGCACCGGAGGTCCCAGCAGGTATCCGGTCCGAGGACGAGACCGCGAGCATCCGGTCGGAGACCGAGACCGCGGGAAGCGGGTCGGAGACCGAGACCGCGGACAGCCGGTCGGACACCGGGACAGCGGACAGCCGGTCGGAGACCGAGACCGCGGATGGCCGAATCGGGGACCAGACCGCGGGTGTGGGGGCGGGCGAACAGGTCGCGCAGCTGCTGACGGCGGAGTCGGCCACGTTGGTTCGGTTGGGGGATGAGACGGCTGAGATTGCCCGGGTGGTGGTCGAGGCGGCGCCGGGGGTGGAGAAGATTCCGGCGGCCGAGCGCGTCTACGCGTACGTGAAGACGGCGATCCTCGACCGGACCTACCCGGGCGGCGAGCTGCTCACCGAGGGCGAGCTGGCCACGGCCGTCGGGGTGTCGCGCACCCCGGTGCGGGAGGCGCTGCTCAGGCTGGAGGAGTCCGGCCTGGTGAAGCTCTACCCGAAGAAGGGCGCGCTCGTCCTGCCGGTGCTGCCGCAGGAGATCGACGACGTCCTGGAGGCCCGCGAGCTGATCGAGACGCACGCGGCCGCCAAGGTCTGGCCGCGGCGCAAGCAACTGGTCGAGAACCTCACCCGGCGTGTCGAGGAAATGCGCGCGCACCGCAAGGCCGGTGACGCGAAGAGCTTCCTGGAGGCCGACCGTGCCTTCCACGAGGCGATCGTCGATGCCGCGGGCAACCAGATCCTCGCCAAGCTCTACAACAGCCTCCGTGACCGCCAGGTCCGGATGGGGGTGCCCGGGATCGAGATGCAGCCGGCCCGGATGGACCGGTCCATCGCCGCGCACCAGGAGCTGATCGAGGCCCTCGGCGGCAACAGCGTGAAGCGCTTCCGCGAGCTGGTCGTCACCCACATCAACGAGGCCGCGACGGATCTGCGGAGCACGCGTTGACGGAACTCCTCTTCCCCCTGGGCGGTCGGCGAGCCTGGGCGGTGTGGGCCACTGCTGTCCTCACCTACCTCGTGACCGTGCTGCACCGCGGTTCGATGAGTGTCGCCGGTCTGCAGGCCGCAGAGCGCTTCAACATCTCCGCGTCCGCGCTGGCGAGCTTCACCGTCGTACAGCTGACCGTGTACGCCGCCATGCAGGTGCCGGTCGGCGTACTGCTGGACAGATACGGCTCCAAGCGGTTGCTGATCACTGCGTCCGGCCTACTGTTCGTGGCGCAGTCTGCCTTCAGTTTGGTCGAGTCGTACCCGGCTGCATTGGCTGCACGGGCCGTGCTGGGTGTCGGCGACGCACTGGTGTTCATCAGCGTGCTGCGGGTCGTCATGTCCTGGTTCCCCGCGCTGCGACAGCCAGTGATGTCGCAGGCGACCGGGATGCTCGGTGGTATCGGCGCGATCATCTCGACCGTGCCGATGGCCGCGGCGTTCCACTCGTTCGGCTGGACCGGCACGTTCGCCGGCGCCAGTGTGCTGAGTCTGGTCACCGGTGTCGCCGTACTGCTCCTGATCAAGGACACGCCGTACGACGAGCCGCTGCGGCGGACCAAGCAGTCGCTGAGCGAGGTGCGGAACAACCTGCGCCGGGCCTGGAAGGAGCCGGGTACGCGGCTCGGGCTGTGGACCCACTTCACCACCAGCTTCTCCGGCAGCACCTTCGGTCTGCTCTGGGGATACCCGTTCCTCGTCCAGGGCCAAGGCCTCGCGCCGACCACGGCCGCGGCGATGCTGATCCTGCCGGTGCTGGCCAGTCTGTGCTACGGGCCTCTGGTCGGGCGGTACGCCGCCCGGTTCCCGTTCTACCGGTCCTGGATCGTGCTGGCCGTGATCGCGGGGTCGGTGCTGATGTGGACCGTCGTACTGCTCTGGCCCGGTCGGGCGCCGATGCCGGTGCTCCTGCTGCTGATCGTCGTACAGGCCGCCGGTGGGCCGGGGTCGATGCTCGGGCTGGACTATGCCCGGACGTTCAACCCGGCGACCCGGTTCGGGGCGGCCAACGGGATGGTCAACACCGGTGGGTTCATCGCGACGCTGATCTGCATCGGCATGGTCGGCATCCTGCTCGACGCCTCGTCGGGCGGGGCGCCGCAGACCATCACCGACTTCAAGTGGGCCCTCGCCTTCCAGTACGTGCTGTGGGCGATCGGCACCCGCCAGATCCTCAAGTACCGACGCAAGGCGCGCGCGACCCTGGCCCGCTACAACCCGGAGATCTACGAGGCGCTCCGGGCCAACCAGGTCGTGCCGCTGAAGGGCTGACTGTCACGCGCTGCCAGCCCGGTGCCAGGGCGGTGCCAGTACCTCGCCGGACGGTTGTCCCAGTGAACTGAGTCCACTGGGAGGAACCGATGACCACAACGAACCAGGTCGCCATCGAGGCGGTCGGTCTGGTCAAGAGATATGGCAACACGACCGCTCTGGCAGGCGTCGACCTGAGGGTGCCGACCGGCACGGTGCTCGGCGTCCTGGGCCCGAACGGCGCCGGCAAGACCACGGCGGTCCGCATCCTCGGCACGCTGCTCCGCCCGGACGGCGGGCACGCTACGGTCGGCGGGTACGACGTCGTCCGCGAGGCCGGCAAGGTCCGCGAGATCATCGGCCTGACCGGGCAGTACGCCTCGGTCGACGAGGACATGTCCGGCCGCCGGAACCTGGTCATGATCGGCCGGCTGCTCGGGTACTCGCGGGCGCGGGCCAGGGCCAAGGCGGACGACCTGCTGGAGCGGTTCGAGCTCACCGACGCCGGTGAGCGGATCGCCAAGACGTACTCCGGCGGTATGCGCCGGCGGCTCGACCTCGCCGCCAGCCTGGTCGGCGAACCGAGCATCCTCTACCTCGACGAACCCACCACCGGCCTCGACCCGCACGCCCGCAACGGCGTCTGGGAGACCGTCCGCAACCTGGTGCTCGACGGGACCACGGTGCTGCTCACCACGCAGTACCTGGAGGAGGCCGACGCGCTGGCCGACTCGATCATGGTGTTCGACAAGGGCCGGGTGGTCGCCTCTGGGCGGCCGGCCGAGCTGAAAGCGCAGGCCGGCAAACAGTCGCTGGACGTCCGTCCGGCCGAGCCCGGCCACCTCGAGCGCGTCGCCGCGATCGTCGCCGAGTCCGTCGGTGTGCGGCCGAGTGTCGACGTGGTCAACGCCCTGATCAGCGCGCCGGTCAGCGACGGTACGCCGATGCCGGTGGTGGTACGGCGCCTCGACGAGGAGGGCATCGCCGTCACCGAGTTGTCCCTGCGACTGCCCAGCCTGGACGAGGTGTTCCTCGCCCTGACCGGGCACACCGCCGAAGAGAAGAAGTCCGGCGAAGTACTGGAAGGAGCGGTCCGATGACGACAGCTGTTGTCGAAGCCCCCGCGGTGCGCCGCAACCGGCCGTTCGCCTGGGTCGAGCAGAGCCTGACGCTTGCCTGGCGCAACATCGTCCGGATCCGGCAGAACCCGGAGGCGCTGGCGGACGTCACGTTCCAGCCGATCATCTTTCTGGTGCTGTTCCTGTTCGTCTTCGGTGGCGCGATCGCCCAGGGCGGGACGTGGCGGGACTACCTGCCGTTCCTGCTGCCCGGCCTGCTGGTGCAGACCGTGGTGTTCTCCACGATGGGCACCGGTGTCGGGCTGAACGACGACTTCGCCAAGGGCGTCTTCGATCGTTTCCGCAGCCTGCCGATCGCCCGGGTCGCGCCGCTGATCGGCGCCGTCCTCGGTGACGCGGTCCGGTACACGCTGTCGATCGTGATCCTGATGGGCACCGGGTTCGCACTCGGGTTCCGGTTCCAGAACGGCGTCGGCTACGGCCTGCTCGCGTTGCTGCTCGTGCTGCTGTTCGCACTGTCGATGTGCTGGATCTGGGTCTGGCTCGGCCTGAAGCTGCGCACCGCCCAGGGTGTCCAGGGCATAGCGTTCCTGGTCATGTTCCCGCTCACCTTCGGCAGCAACGTGTTCGTCCAGACCGACACTCTGCCGGGCTTCCTGCAGGCCTTCGTGAACGTCAACCCGATCAAGTACCTGGTCGACCTCATGCGCGCCCTGATGCTCGGCGGCAACATCCAGAAGCCCCTCCTGATCACCCTGGCCTGGATGGTCGCCCTGATCGCACTCTTCGCCCCACTGGCAATCCGCACCTACCGCCGCCGTACCTGAACGTTGGTGCGGATGTGCCGAACACGTCCGCACCTTCGCAGATCGCCTGATCTCGGGCTGCCCCGGCCATCCCGGGGCAGATTGAACTCCTTGTCCACAAGGGAGTTCTAGGCGCCGTCGTGCCGCGACCAGATGACTAGCCTGGTGCGGTGCGGATCAACGTGTACATCGACGGCTTCAATCTGTACTACGGCTGCCTCAAGGGGCGGCCGTACAAGTGGCTGAACCTCGAGACGATGTGCGACCTGTTGCTGCGCCGGTTCGACGTACAGCGGATCCGGTACTTCACCGCCCATGTCAAAGAGCGTCCGGGGAACCCGCAGGCGCCGGTTCGGCAGCAGGCGTACCTCCGCGCCCTCGGCACGCTGCCGAGGGTCGAAGTGCACTACGGCAGCTTCCTCACCAAGCCGACCCGGATGCTCCTGGCCAACCCGCCTGCCGTCGGACCGCGGACAGTCGAGGTGATCAAGACAGAGGAAAAGGGTTCCGACGTCAATCTGGCGACGTACTTGCTGGTGGACGCCTTTCGGAACGACGCCGACGCCTTTGCCGTCGTGAGCAACGACTCGGATCTCACCGAGCCGATCCGGATCGTCCGGCACGAGTTGGGCAAGGTGGTCGGACTACTCAACCCTCAGCCGGTACCGAGTCAGCGCCTGCTTCGTTGCCGGCCGACATTCGCCAAGCAGATCCGGCCTGGCGTTCTCGGCGCCAGCCAGTTCCCCCAGAAGGTTGTGGATGCCGCGGGGTCGATCATTCACAAGCCCGAAGACTGGTGAAAAAGCAGAAGCCCCACCGAAGTGGGGCCTCGCACCCAGCCACCGAAGCAACTGGGGGGATGCTCAAAGGTTAGCCGATGATCCGTCCTCCGGCAACCGAGGACTCAGCGCAGGTGCTCGCCGAAGGCCAGGGGCTGGCGGGTGCAGAGGTAGGTTGCCCAGTGCAACTTTGTGGGGGTGCCGTCGGGGGCGCGGGTGATGCGGAGGAGTTCGCCGGTCTCGCGGCCCGAGATGGTGCGGTAGACGTCGTCGGAGACGCGGGTGAAGACCGCGGGAGCGAGGTGTTCGGCGGCTGCGGGGGACTTGGCCTGGAGCCGGCCGTTCTTGACGGAGAACACGAACGGGCTGCCTTCGGAGAACCAGGTCCCCAGCACACCCTGCAGTTCCGGCGGGACCGCGGTGCCCGGGACCCACGGCTCCTCGGCCAGCGGGTCGTCCTCGAGGACCTTGATGATGAGGTCGGTGGCGAGGGCGCCGGGTGCCGGTGCGGAGGTGGAGCTCTGCAGGGCGATGCCGGCCGTACCGGAGGGCCGGTGCACGAAGGTCGACGTGATGTGACCCGGCATGCCGCCGTCGTGGCCGACGAAGATGCGGTCACCGCGCCGCAGCAACATGAAGCCGAGGCCGAACGCGAGCTGCCAGCGGTCCATGTCGGCCATGATCTGGACCTGGCACATCTCCTCCAGGGTGTCCTTCGACAGCACCTCGTCGACCGGGTCCGCGACGAACATCGCCCACTTCGCCAGGTCCTCCGCCGTACTCGCCAGCCCGCCGCAGGCGTCCATCGAGCCGATGTCGAGCAACTGCTCACGCACCGGTACGTCGGAGAACGGCGGCACGTAGTAACCGACGGCCGCCGGTCCGCCGTCCATGCCGACCGTCGTACGGCGCATCTCCAGCGGATCGAGGATGCGGGCCTTGATCGCGTCGTACCAGGGCCGGCCGTCGAGCCGGGCGACGATCTCGCCGAGCATCGAGTAGACCAGGTTCGAGTAGTGGAACCGGTGATGCGGCTTGCCGACCCGTTCGGCGGCGTTCCAGCCGGCCACCAGCTCCTCGCGGTCCGGGAACTTCATCACGTCCCAGACGTCACCGACGGGTTCGCGCTGCATGCCGCTGGCGTGGCTGAGCATCTGCCGCACGGTGATGCCTTCGTGCTTGCTCTCCGGGATCAGCTGCTCGACCGTGTCGTCGAGGCTGAGCTTGCCCTCGTCGCGCAGCGCCATGATCGCGACCGCGGTCAGCGTCTTGCTCTGCGAGGCGATCAGGAACTGCGAGTCGGCGGTCGGCGGGACGCCCGGGTTGTCCAGGTCGGCCGATCCGACCCCGGTCGACCAAACCAGCGACCCGGCCCGGGCGACGGCGGCCACCACCCCGGGAACACGTCCCTTGGCCTGCCGTTCGGCGACGATCCTGGTGAGAGCTGTCTGGGTCTGCGCGGCGATATCGGTCACGACTGCCGACCTTAGGTGAAGGAGGGGACAAAAGGCAGGGGTATTCGGACAGACGGATGTGCAAGGCTGGGCGGGTGCGCATAGCGGTGCTTGGGCCTCTCGCGATGTGGGCGGCCGACGGGACTCCGCTGGACGTCCGCGGCGTCCGGCTGCGCGGACTGCTCGCCAGGCTCGCGCTGAGCGCGGGGAAGCCGGTGAGCGTCGAGACCCTGGTGGACGGTCTGTGGGGCAGCGAGGCCCCGAGTGCGAACGCCCTGCAGTCCCTGGTCTCCCGCCTGCGCGCCGGTCTGCCCGTCACCGAGTCGAGCATCTCGGTCCGGTCCGGTCCGGCCGGCTACACGCTCACCATCGCTCCGGACTGCGTCGACGCCCTCCAGTTCGAGGATCTGGTACGGCGGGGACGCGGCCTGATCGGCTCGGATCCGGAGAAGGCGTGGACCCTGCTCACCCAGGCGGACAGGCTGTGGCGCGGAGACGCCCTCGCCGACCTCCGCGATCTGCCGTTCGCCGCGATCGAGGCCGACCGTTTGGCGGAGCTCAGGCTCGCCGCCACCGAGCACCTCGCCGAGGCAGCCGTCAGCTGCGGACACGGCCGCGAGCTGATCGCCGAGCTCGAGCGCCTCGCCGCAGCACACCCGCTCCGCGAGCGCCTGCACGAGCTCCTGATCAGGGCCCTGTACGCCGATGGCCGCCAAGCCGAGGCCTTGGCGGCGTACGAGCGAGTCCGGGAGACCCTCGGCTACGAGCTCGGCACTGATCCAGGGACCCGGCTCCGTGACCTGCACCTCGCCGTACTGCGCGGAGAATCGGTGGATCCGCCCGCGGCCACGGCCGTCGTGCCGGCGGCCTCCCCGATGCCGCGGCACAACCTGCGCGCCCCACTGACCAGTTTCGTCGGGCGGCGTGAGGACGTGGCCGAGCTGGCGCGGCTGCTGAGCGACGGGACTCGCCTGGTGACGATGGTCGGCCCAGGCGGCGCCGGCAAGACCAGGTTGGCCACCGAGACCGGCCGGGCGCTGGTGGACCAGAGTGGTGACGGCATCTGGTTCGTCGAACTCGCGCCACTCGGCGACGCGGCCGATGTCGCACCGACGGTGCTGTCCGCGCTCGGCGCCAGCGAGTACGTCGACGATCTCCGTACGTCGCTCGCACCGAAGCACTTCCCGACCAGCCGGGCCGCGACCGCGCGACTCGTCGAGGTCATCGCGGACCGCCGGATCCTGCTCGTCCTCGACAACTGCGAGCATCTGATCCAGGAGGTCGCCGGCCTGGTCGACTCGTTGCTCGCGGCCTGTCCGCGGCTCCGGGTTCTCACGACCAGCCGCGAGCCGCTGAGCATCCCGGGTGAGCACCTGCACCCGGTCGGGCCGCTGGGCCTGCCGCCCGAGGACGACACCGACGACCAGTACCCGGCCGTGCAGCTGTTCGTCGACCGGGCGCGCGCCGTACGACCCGACTTCGCGCTCAACGACGCCAACCGCGCGGCGGTCGCGGAGATCTGCCGTCGGCTGGACGGGATGCCGCTGGCGATCGAGTTGGCGGCCGCACGGCTGCGGGCGCTGACACCGTCGCAGATCGTCGACCGGTTGGCGGACCGGTTCCGCTTGCTCACCAGCGGTTCGCGAACCGCGCTGCCCCGGCACCAGACGTTGCGGGCGGTCGTGGAGTGGAGTTGGGAGCTGCTCGACCCGGACGAGCAGGCCGTCGCGCGGCGGCTTTCGCTGTTCTCCGGCGGCGCGACGCTGGAGGCCGCCGAGCAGGTCTGCAGTGACGACGACCTTCCGTCGGAGTCCGTGCTCGGCGTACTGGCGTCCCTTGTCGACAAATCGCTCGTCGAGGCCGCGGCCGACGACAGGTCGGTGCGCTACCGCATGCTCGAGACGGTTCGCGCGTACGGCGCCGAGCAGCTGAAGGCAGCGGGTGAGCACGAGCGCTTCCGCCAAGCGCACACCGCGTACTTCAGCCGGCTCCTCCGGCAGGCCCGGCCGAAGCTGCGCAGCGCCGAGCAGATCCACTGGATCGCCCGGCTGAACGCGGACAACGAGAACCTGCTGGACGCCTTGCGGACCGCGATCGACAGCGGCTCGGCCGGTACGGCGGTCGAACTCGTCGCGGCCCTCGGCGAGTACTGGAACATGTGCGGTCGCCCGGCCGAGGGCGTCAACTGGATGCAGGCCGCGCTCGCCGTACCGGGGCCGAGTTCACCGGCCGACCGGGCGTCGGCGCTGATGCTGCTCTCGCTCGGCATCCTGTCGACCGGTGAGGATCCGGACGAGGCGTTCCCACGGGCGGTGCGGGGGCTGGCCGAGGTTCGGTGGCTGAGCCGGCGGCACGAGCAGGTCGCGACCTCCGGCGTCGGCCTGTTCACCAACGCGATGTGGGCGGCGATCCGCCGGGACAGGGCCGCATGCTTCCGCGAGCTCGAGGCGGCCCGGAGGCACGACGATCCGTGGACCCGGAACATGGGCGTGATGATGACCGCGATGTTCCGCGAGAACGACGGCTACGTCGACGAGATGGCCGCCGACCTGGCCGTCGCACTCGACGGATTCCGGGCACTCGGCGACCGCTGGGGAACCTCGCTGGCCTTGCGTGGGCTCGCCAGTTTCCAGAGCAACAAGGGTGAGCACGAGGCCGTACTCGCATCGCTCGCCGAGGCGCTCGACCTGCTGCAGGAGCTCGGTACGACGGACGGCGTACCGCAGACCCTCGGTCAGAGCGCGATGAGCCGGGTCGAGCTGGGCGACCTGGACGGCGCGCGGGCCGATCTGCAGCGCGCGATGCAACTGGCCGAGGAGACCGGTTCGCGCAGCGGCCAGGGGATGGCGTACGCCGGGATGTCGCGGATCGCGCTGCGGACCGGAAAGCTCGACGAGGCCAAGGAACTGGCCGAGCTCGCGTACTCGATGCTCGACCTCGAGGCCGAACGGATGGCGCCGCACGGTCAGGCGATGATGCTGTCGCAGCTGAGCCGGGTGAGCGTCGCGCGCGGCGAGCTCGAGGAGGCGGTCGGCTACAACCGCACGGCGATGGAGCTCGGCCTGACCACCGAGGACATGCCGCTCACCGCGCTCATCGTCGAGGGCGCCGCCGAGGTGGACCTGCTGGCGGGCGATCACGAGCCGGCCGCCCGGCTGCTGGGACTGGCGGCGGCCATGCGCGGTATGCGCAGCATTCCCGGCGCCGACGTCCGCTCTACCTTCGACCGGTTGCGAGAGTCGCTCGGCGCGGAGACCTTCGAGCAGGCGTACGACGCCGGCGCCTCGTTGACCCGGGACGAGGCGATCGCCGAACTCCGCAAGCGCTTCAGCTCGTCATGACGCGCGCGGTTCAGCTCGTCATGAGCTGGACGGCCAGGTCACCCAACGCCTGCTGCACGGTCTGCTCGGGCGGCCGCGGGTCGGCCAGCATCCAGTCGTAGACGACGGTGTTGACCGCGCCGAAGAAGCACAACCCGAGGAACCGGAAGTCCTTGGTCTTGATCTCGCCGCGGGCGACCGCGGTGTCGCCGAGGTCCTTCACGCTCGAGATCATCAGCTCCCGGAACGCGATCCGCTGCTCCTCGACCGCCGGACTGGTCCCGACCACTTCGACGAACGAGATCCGGGCCCGGCGCAGGTCGGCCATGATCGTGCGCAGGTAGCTGCCGACCGCCGCCTCGATCCGCTCCCGCACCGGCCGGTCCACGGTCGCGCGCAGTGCGTCGCCGGTGCTGCGCACCGCCAGTTCGATCACCTGCGCGTGCACCGCGAGCAGCACGGCCTCCTTGTTCTGGAACTCGTGGTAGAAGTGCCGGGTGGACACTTTCGCCTGTGTGCACAGGCGTTCCACCGACGTCGCGGGATAACCTTCGGTCCCGAACAACTCCAGCGCCGCGGCCAGCAACCGCTCGCGCCGTGCAGCCTTCCACTCCTCGACTGACCGCCCGGAATAACGGCGTACGGAGGGTTCCCTCATCACACCTCTTGTCGCTACCCCGTGCCAGATGCCGGACATCCTATCCACCCCTCGGCGTCACTGTCGCCGGGCTTTGCGCACCGGACGGTCCCCGCCCGGCGAAGACCATCCGGTGCCCGCGTGGTGTCAGTTCATCCGCTGGTAGCCGGTGGCTCCGTCGACGAGTTCCCGGATGATGTCGAGGTGGCCGACGTGGCGTGCGGTCTCCTCGATCATGTGGCAGAGGATGTAGCGCAACGACGCCGCCTTCTCCGCCGGGACCCCCTGTTCGACGGCGTCCAGCGGGAGATCGGCGATCGCCGCGTCGGAGAGCGCGCACTCGGCGTGGTACTCGTCGAGCAGTTGGGCCAGCGGTACGTCGTCGACGAACATCTCGGCGTCCGGGTGGCCGCCCTCGGTCCAGGGGGTCTGGCCGGTGTCGGGGACACCGAGGAGGCTGAGCTGGAACCACGAGTACTCGACCCACCGCAGGTGTGCCACCACGCCCGCCACGGTCATCAGCGGTGAGGTGGGCAGAACCTTGCGGTGGGCATCTTCTTCGCTCAGCCCTTCGCACTTCATCCGGACGAAGGAACGTTGCAGGTCGAGCCATCCGGTCAACTGCGTGCGCTCGTCGGCGGTCAGCGGCGGACGGTGTACTTCGGTCATTCGAAAGCTCCTGGTGTGTGGAGCCACCCGTTCTCAGCCGCGGGTACGGCGGACGGGCAGCACGACGGTCTGACTCGACATCGCGCTCACCTCCTCTCCGCCGCCGGGGGTGTCGATCCCACCGGCACCAGCACCCTACCGACGCGACGCCGGCTACGAAACCCGATTTCCACCAGCGTGGAAGCGATGCCCGACTGGGTTACCCGGCACGCTGGTGTACCGTGCGGCGCTCAGCCGGCTCGGTTGTCCTTGATGCGTTTGGCTTTGCCGAGGGAGCGTTCGAGGGTGTGGGGAGCGACGACGTCGACGGTTGCGGTGATGCCGATGTGGTCTTTGATGCGGCGGGTCAGGTGGGCCGCGGCGGAATCGTGGTCGGTGAGGGTGGGGGCGGCTTCGACCTGGACGGTGAGTTCGTCGAGGCGCCCTGGGCGGGTGAGGATGCAGAGGTAGTGCGGGGTCAGGCCTTCGACCAGCAGGATCTGTTCTTCGATCTGGCTGGGGAAGACGTTGACGCCGCGGACGATCATCATGTCGTCGGTGCGGCCGGTGATCTTCTCCATCCGGCGCATGCCGGGCCGTGCCGTGCCCGGCAGCAACCTGGTGAGGTCCCGGGTGCGGTAGCGCAGTACCGGAAGGGCTTCCTTGGTCAGTGTGGTCAGGACCAGTTCGCCGACTGAGCCGTCGGGCAGTACGTCGCCGGTGACCGGGTCGATGATCTCAGGGTAGAAGTGGTCCTCCCAGATGTGCAGGCCGTCCTTGATCTCGACGCACTCCTGGGCGACACCCGGGCCCATCACTTCGGACAGCCCGTAGATGTCGACCGCGTGGATCCCGGTCCGCTGCTCGATCTCGGCCCGCATCTGCTCGGTCCACGGCTCCGCTCCGAAGATCCCGATCCGCAACGAGGTGTCGTGCGGGTCGAGCCCGCGCGCCTCCAGCTCGTCCACGATGGCGAGGAAGTACGACGGGGTGACCATGATGATCCGGGCGCCGAAGTCGCGGATCAGGTCGACCTGCCGCTCGGTCATCCCGCCCGACACCGGTACGACGGTGCACCCGAGCCGCTCGGCGCCGTAGTGCGCGCCCAGTCCGCCGGTGAACAACCCGTAGCCGTAGGCAACATGGCACACGTCCCCCGGCCGTCCGCCGGCTGCCCGGATCGACCTGGCCATAAGGTCGGCCCAGTTGTCCAGGTCGCGGCGGGTGTACCCGACCACGGTCGGGCGTCCCGTCGTACCCGAGGACGCGTGCACCCGCACGACCTCCGACCGCGGTACGGCGAACATCCCGAACGGATAGTTGTCCCGCAGCTCGGCCTTCCCGGTGAACGGCAGCCGGCTCAGGTCGTCGAGCGACTTCAGGTCGTCCGGCGCAATCCCGACAGCATCGAGGGCCGCCCGGTAATGCGGGACGTTCCGGTACGCCGTTCTGATCGTTGACTGAAGCAACGACAACTGGCGGGACCGCAGCTCGTCCACGGACAGCCGCTCGCCGTCGTCACGAAGCTCCTCGGGACACGGCTCGCCGAGCATCACAAGACCTCCCGGTCAGGGTCGGGCGAACAGGGTCGCGATGCCCTGGCCCACGCCGATGCACATGGTGGCCAGCGCGTACCCGGCGTCGCGATGGCGAAGCTCCAAGGCGGCGGTGAGAGCGAGGCGGGCGCCCGACATCCCGAGCGGGTGGCCGAGGGCGATGGCGCCGCCGTTCGGGTTCACGTGCTCGGCGTCGTCGGGGAGGCCGAGTTCGCGCAGTACGGCGAGGGACTGGGAGGCGAAGGCCTCGTTGAGTTCGATCACGCCGATGTCGGCCAGGGCGACGCCGGTGCGGTCCAGCAGTTTGCGGGTCGCGGGCGCCGGGCCGATGCCCATGATCCGGGGCGGCACTCCGGCCGCCGCCGTACCGACGATCCGGGCGAGGGGAGTGACGCCGAGTCGCTCGACCGCCTCGCCGCTCATCACCAGCAGCGCGGCCGCGCCGTCGTTGACGCCCGACGCGTTCCCCGCGGTGACGGTGCCCGGCGAGCGGAACGGCGTCTTCAACCCGGCCAGCGCTTCGAGCGACGTTTCACGGGGATGTTCGTCGACGTCCACGACCGTCACCGTGCCACGCTTCCCCGGGATCGGGACCGGCACGATCTCCTCGGCCAGTCGCCCGTTCGCCTGTGCCTTGGCCGCACGCTGCTGGCTCCGCAGTGCGAACAGGTCCTGATCCTCGCGGGAGACGGCGAAGTCCTCGGCGACGTTCTCGGCCGTCTCCGGCATCGAGTCGATCCCGTACTGCTGCCGCAGCACCGGGTTCACGAACCGCCAGCCGATCGTGGTGTCGAAGATCTCGGCCTGCCGGGAGAACGCGGTCGTTGCCTTCGGCATCACGAAGGGCGCCCGCGACATCGACTCGACGCCGCCCGCGACGACGATGTCGTTGTCCCCGGCAATGATCGACCGGGCCGCCGACGCGACCGCGTCCAGGCCGGACCCGCACAGCCGGTTGATCGTCGTACCGGGCACCGAGTCGGGGAGCCCGGCCAGCAGCACCGCCATCCGGGCCACGTTCCGGTTGTCCTCACCGGCCTGGTTCGCGCAGCCGAGGATGACGTCGTCGATCGACGCAGGGTCGATGGAATGCCGGGCGAGCAATGCCGAGACCGCATGTGCCGCCAGGTCGTCCGGCCGGACCGCGGCGAGCGCTCCGCCGTACCGGCCGATCGGCGTACGTACGCCGTCCACCACGAATGCCTCACGAGTCATGGCAGTTCCTCCGGAAGGATGGTGCCGGACAGTTGGCGGCTGCGGCCGCGGAACTCGGCGATGACCTCGTCACCGCGCCGGACCGTCACGTCGTAGATCGCGTTCCGGCCGTAGGACGTCCGCTCCCTGGCCTCCGCGACGAGCAGGTCGCCGCGCTTGGCGGGGGCGACGAAGACGATGTCGCAGGTCTGCGCGACGGTGACCCGGTTGCGGGAGTTGCACGCGAACGCGAACGCGGAGTCGGCCAGGGTGAACACGAATCCACCATGCGCGATACCGTGCCCGTTCACCATGTCCTCGCGGACCGGCATCTCGATCCGGGCGAATCCCTCGCCGACCTCGGCCAGCCGCATCCCCAGGCCGGCGCTGGCGGTGTCCTCCGCCCACATCTTGGCCGCCACCCGGGCCGCCAGTTCGTCACCCATACGTGTGTGCCCCATCGAGAAGAAGGCTTGTGACACCCTATCGCCGGTCGCGGCATCGACTGTAACATCACAGAGGTAGATCCCGAGCTTGGAGGACCGATGAACGACTGGCTGGCGACCCATCGTGAGCGCCTCGACGACGCCGTGCAGGCGATCCGCAGCCGGGGCTACCACTCCGCCTTCCCCGAGTCGCCCAGCCCGCGGGTGTACGGCGAGACCGCGGCCGCCGACGGCAAGGCGGCCTTCGAGCGCTACCTCGGTACGACGTTCCCGCTCGAGACACCGGGGTCGCGGGGCACTGTCGTCAGCGAGCACTCGCCGTACGGGCTCGAGCTCGACATCGCCTACCCCCGGGTGGTCGAGGACGGGCTGGACGAGTTGCTGGCGGCTGCCCGCAAGGGCATGACGGAGTGGCGTGCGGCCGGGGTCGACGGCCGGACCGGGGTGGTGCTGGAGATCCTCGACCGGCTGCACAAGCGGGTGTTCGAGTTGGCCAACGCGGTGCAGCACACCAGTGGGCAGGCGTTCGTGATGGCGTTCCAGGCCGGTGGCGCGCACGCGCTGGACCGGGCGCTGGAGTCGGTGGCGTACGCGTACGAGGAGATGAACCGCTACCCGGCCGAGGCGACCTGGGAGAAGCCGGCCAAGGGGGACCCGATCCGGATGGAGAAGACGTTCACCGTCACCGGTCGGGGAGTCGCGCTGGTGATCGGGTGCAACACGTTCCCGACCTGGAACTCCTGGCCCGGCCTGTTCGCATCCCTGGTCACCGGCAACGCCGTCGTGGTGAAGCCGCACCCGCTCGCCGTCCTGCCGCTGGCGATCACCGTCCAGGTGTGCCGCGAGGTGCTCGGCGAGGCCGGCTTCGACCCGAACCTGGTGACGCTGGCCGCCGAGCGGGCCGGTGACGGTCTGGCCAAGCCGCTGGCGACCCGGCCGGAGGTGAAGCTGATCGACTTCACCGGCAGCAGCGAGTTCGGCGAGTGGCTCGAGCAGAACGCGACCCAGGCGACCGTGTACACCGAGAAGGCCGGGGTGAACGCCGTCGTCGTCGACTCGACCGACGCGTTCAAGGCGCTGTGCGGGAACCTCGCGTTCACGCTGTCGCTGTACTCCGGCCAGATGTGCACGACCACCCAGAACATCTTCGTCCCGGCCGGCGGGATCGAGACCGACGAGGGGCACAAGTCGTTCGACGAGGTCGGCGCCGGGATCGCCGCCGCGATCGGCAAGTTGCTCGGCGACGACGCCCGCGCGGTCGAGATCCTCGGCGGCATCGTGAACCAGGCCGTGATCAGCCGGCTCGAGCTGGCCCCGGAGTACGGCGAGGTCGTCCTGGAGTCGCGGGCGATCCAGCACCCGGCCTTCCCGGACGCGGTGGTGCGGACGCCGCTGCTGGTCGCGATCGACGCCAAGGACGACCAGGTGTACGGCCGGGAGTGCTTCGGGCCGGTGTCGTTCCTGGTGCGGACCGCCGACACCGCGGAGTCGATCGATCTGTTCCGCAAGACCGCCGCGGAAGGCGGCGCGATGACCGCCGGGATCTACTCGACCGACGCCAAGATCCTGGATGCGGCGCGCGACGCCGCCCTCGACGCGGGCGTCGCGTTGTCGGAGAACCTGACCGGTCAGGTGTTCGTGAATCAATCGGCTGCTTTCAGCGATTTCCACGGCACCGGCGCGAATCCTGCCGCCAACGCGACATACACCGACGGCGCTTACGTTGCGAGTCGCTTCCGCGTCATTCAGTCTAGGCGTCATGTCTGATCGTGAGTCACTGCAGGAAGTCCTGACCTATTACCGCAGCTGGCTTGCGTTCAACCAGCGCTATCTGCGGGTCCCCGGCGTCCAGGCGGCCGTGTACGCCGAAGGTTCGGTGGTGTTCTCGGCGGCCTTCGGGCTGGCCGACCTCGAGACCGCCGAACCGCTGACCGAACAGCACCTGTTCCGGATCGCCTCGCACTCCAAGACGTTCACGGCGACGGCCGTGCTGCAACTGGTCGAACAAGGACGGCTGCGGCTGGACGACAAGGCCGGCATGCACGTGACCGAACTCGTCGGCACGCCGCTCGGCGAGCTCACCCTGCGGGACCTGCTGAGTCACGCCGGCGGCGTGACTCGCGACAGCGCGGAGGCGGACTTCTGGCAGCTCGCGCAGCCGTTCCCGGATCGCGAGAAGCTGTTCGCGGTCCTGCGATCGCCGGAGTCCGCGATCATCGAGGACAACGAGCGGTTCAAATACACGAACATCGGCTACGGCCTGCTCGGCCTGGTCGTCGAGGCCGTCACCGGCAGTTCGTACAACGACCACGTCCGTACGGAGATCGTCGAGAAACTCGGCCTGACCGATCTGGGTCCGGAGCTCGATCCGGCCCGGATCTCGGAGTACGCCGCCGGCTACAGCTCGCTGGCGTACGCCGAGGAGCGGGTCCCGATCGATCACGTCGACACCCGGGCGCTGGCGTCGGCGACCGGGTTCTACGGCAACGCGCGGGACCTGGTCAGCTACTTCTCCGCCCATCTTCCCGGCGACGCGCGGCTGCTGACCGACGGGTCGAAGCGGCAGATGCAGCACCCGTTGTGGCAGACCGGTGACAAGGACTGGCCGAAGTACGGGCTCGGCCTGCAGATCGCGAAGGTCGGCGAGCGGCAACTCTTCGGGCACGGCGGCGGCTACCCCGGCCACATCACCCGGTCGCTGGTCGACGGATCCGCCGGTATCGCCGTGTCGGTGCTGACCAACGCGATCGACGGGCCCGCGCAGCAACTCGCCGAGGGGTTGTTCAAGCTCCTCGACCTGGCTGCGTCGGAGGAGCGCGGTCCGACGGCGGATCTCACCCGGTTCACCGGCCGCTATGCGAACCTGTGGGGCGTCAGCGACATCGTCGTGCTCGGCGGCCGGCTCTACGCACTGGATCCGACCTCCGAGGATCCCGCCGCCGAGCCGATCTCCCTCGAGGCCGACGGCGACTCCCTGCGGGTCACCGGCGGTTCCGGCTACGGCGCGTACGGCGAGTCGTACCGCTTCACCTTCGGGCCCGCCGGTGAGGTCCAGTCGGTCCGGAGCTCCAGCGGCCTCCTCGCCCACCCCATCGACCGCTTCACCCTCCCGCCCCGGGTAACAACAGGGTAAGTACCGTGCGGGGTATGACGATGCATATGGCCGGGCCTCCGGCGCCGGCGGGTCATGGGGCTTTGGCTCCCGGCCTTCCCTCGTCGCTCCGGTCGCTTCGCTCCCTGCGCTCCTCAGTCCAGGCCGGGAGGCCCCATGACCATCCACGGTGATCACCCGTTTCTGCCGCCTGAGTCGGAGCGGAGTCCGGTGCGGCGGTTGCGTGGGCGGCTGCCGTCGCCGGTCGGGCTCTGGACCACGACGTACGACGGGAAACGCGCGGGCCTGACCGTGTCGTCGATGCTGGTGGCCGACGGCGAACCCGGCGCGGTGATCGGGTTGATCGACCCCGACTCGGACCTCTGGGAAACGTTGCGGGAGGCAAGGACCGCGGTGGTCTCCCTGCTCGGGGCGCCGCACCGGCAACTCGCCGACGCCTTCGGGTACGTCGCGCCCGCGCCGGGCGGCCCGTTCCGGATGATCGACTGGACCGACACCTCCTGGGGGCCGGCGCCGGTCGGTGTCAGCACCTGGGCCGGCTGCACGCTGGTCTCCACCGAGCCGCCCGAGGTCGGCTGGGCACTCCAGGTCCAGCTCGAGATCGCCCACGTCGAACTCGGCCCCGACGAAACCCCCGCCCTGGTGCACCGCCGCGGTCGCTACTTCACGCTCTGATTGCGGATCCGTTCCGCCTGCTGGTCCTGGAGTTCCTCTCCCTGGACCAGGAAGCGGTGGATCGTCTCCAACTCCGTCCGGGTGTAGCGGGACAGTTGCGCCGTACCCGCGGGCCTGATCGGGCCGTACAACTTCTCGATCCGCTCCTCCGCCAGCGGGGTCGCGGTGACCAGCACCCGGCGACGATCGGTCTCGTCCTTGGTGCGGACGGCGTACCCGGAACTCTCGAGCCGCTCGATCGCGGCCGTCGTCGCCGCCGGGCTCAGCCCCGCCTCGACCGCGAGCCGGCCGGCGGTCATGCCGCCGTTCTGCAGCAGCAGCCCGATGCACAGCAGGTCGGTCCGGTTCACTCCCAGCACCTCGGCCGCCGCCGCGTCCACCCGGTCGGTCGCGTTCTGGAACCGCACGACCGCCGCGGTGATCTCGGCGATCAGCATTTGTTTCGACACTCGAAACAATTTACCATCGACTCCAATGTTTCGACGGTCGAAATAATTTGGAGGTCTCGCGATGGCTGTCACCACCCCACTGCCCGGCTGGCTGAAGCCGGTGAACCGGCTGGTCAAGCTCCTGTCCCGCGCCGGTCTGCCGCTCGGCACGATCCACGTCCTGTCGGTGCCCGGTCGGGTCAGCGGTGCGATGCGGGCGACACCCGTGTCACCGCTGACCGTGGACGGCGGGCGGTACGTCGTGAGTCCGGTGCCGAGCTCCGACTGGGTCCGGAATGCGCAGGCCGCCGGCTGGGGTGTGCTTTCCGCCGGGCGGAAACCGGCCCGGGTCCGGCTGGAGGAGGCCGCCGATCCGGCGGAGAAGGCAGCGGTGCTGCGGGCGTTCCCGGCCGAGGTGCCGAATGGCGTGCAGTTCTTCGTCCGCGTCGGCGCGGTCACCAGCGATTCCCCCGACGAGTTCGAGGCGGCCGCGCCGAGGTGCGTCGTGTTCCGCGTAGTTCCGTCACAAACGCGCAATGTCACTGCGTGAAGGGCTCGCCAGGCGGCTGGATGTGCGCGCTCTCACACGCTGACCGCGCCGGGGGTCACGGCTGCGCAACGCGCCTGCGCGGAACGTTGACACCCGGCGCGCGGCGTGCCCAGAGTTGGGCCGTCAAGGGGGCATCGTTGTCACAGGCGGCTTCCATGAGCTGAGCGGAGAGTGAAAACATGCGTGGTGGTCTGAGCAGGACCGTCGCGGTGCTGGGTGCGGCGGGTCTTCTCGCGGTCAGCGCTTGCGGAAACAGCGACGACGGCGGCGGAAGTGGAGACGCGGCGGCCACCAAGGACGTCACCGTCTTCACCTGGTGGGCCGACGGTGGTGAGAAGGCCGGTCTGGACGGGCTGGTCTCGGTGTTCAACACCGAGTGCAAGGACTTCAAGTTCGTCAACGCGGCGGTCGCGGGTGGTGCCGGCTCGAACGCGAAGCAGGTGCTGTCCAACGACCTCGCCTCGGGCAACCCGCCGTCCACGTTCCAGGCGCACGCCGGCGCCGAGCTCGCCGACTACATCAACAACGGTCAGGTCGACGACGTCAGCGGGCTCTACCAGGAGTTCGGCCTGGACAAGGCGTTCCCGCAGAGCCTGATCGACAACCTGACCGTCGAGGGCAAGATCTACTCGATTCCGGCCAACGTGCACCGGGCGAACGTCGTCTGGGCCAACCCGACGGTGCTGAAGAAGGCGAACCTCGACGCGACCAAGGCGCCGGCCACCGTCGACGCGTGGATCGCCGACATGGACAAGCTGAAGGCCGCCGGGGTGAAGGCTCCGCTGGCGATCTCCAA
Source organism: Kribbella swartbergensis (assembly GCF_054784135.1). Taxonomy (NCBI): domain Bacteria; kingdom Bacillati; phylum Actinomycetota; class Actinomycetes; order Propionibacteriales; family Kribbellaceae; genus Kribbella; species Kribbella swartbergensis. Next base: position 345,165 of record NZ_BAAGPM010000008.1, on the reverse strand, counting down.
GGGCTTCGCGCAGGAGATGCTGGTCGAGGCCGTGCTGCTCGCCGAGCTCGGGCCGGACAAGTTCACCAACCTCTGGAAGGGCGAAGGCTGGGACGGCGCCGACGTGACCGCGGCAATCGAGAAGTACAAGAAGCTGCTGTCCTACACCAACGCCGACCGCGAGGCGATCGACTGGCCGGACGCGCTGCAGTACGTGAACAAGGGCCAGGCCGGCTACACGCTGATGGGTGACTGGGTCGCCGCGCAGCAGCTGGCCGACAAGGTCCCGGACACGGCGTACACCTACTGGCCGGCTCCGGGGACGGCGGGCAACTTCCAGTACCTGGCGGACTCCTTCACGCTGCCGACGAACGGGAAGAACCCCGACGGTGCGAAGTGCTGGCTGAAGGTCGTCGGCTCGGCCGAGGGCCAGAAGGCGTTCAACACCAAGAAGGGCTCGATCCCGGCCCGGTCGGACGCCGTACCGGCGGACTACCCGAAGTACCAGCAGGCCGCGATGGCCGACTGGAAGAAGGACAAGATCGTTCCGTCCTGCGCGCACGGCGCGGCCTGCTCGCTGGGTCAGAACAACGACATCCTGTCCGCGATCAGTCAGTTCAGCGGCAGCCAGGACGTCGCCAAGCTGCAGGCGGCGCTCGGCACCGCGATGAAGAAGAGCTGATGCCGGACGAGTTGCGGACCGGCCCCGGTCTGGAGTGCTGACCATGCACGGGAGAATTCGTACCTGGGGACCTGGTGCCCTGGTCCTGCTGCCGACAGTGCTGCTGCTCGGGTACTTCGTCTACGGGTTGATCGCGTGGTCGTTCAACACCTCGCTGACCGACCGGCACACGGCCCGCAGGGGCCCGGCCGACTACGTCGGGTTCGAGAACTACGCGAACCTGTTCGGCGAGGACCGGTTCCTCAACTCGCTGAAGAACCTCGGCGTGCTCACGGTGGCGTTCATCGTGGGCACGCTGATCTTCGGCCTGGTCTGGGCGCTGCTGCTGGAGAAGGGCGTCACCGGCGAGGGGATCTTCCGGTCGATCTTCCTGTTCCCGATGGCGATCTCGATGATCGCCTCCGGGGTGGTCTGGAGCTGGTTGCTGAACCCGTCGCAAGGTGACGAGGCGCGCGGCCTGAACCGGCTGTTCTCGATCGTCGGCCTGAACTTCCTGGAGAACTCCTGGTGGACCGCGGGGAGTCGATGGACGACGATGATGTCCATCGCCCTGCCCGCGGTCTGGCAGCTGTCCGGCTACATCATGGCGCTGTTCCTGGCCGGATTCCGCGGCATTCCGGGGGAGCTGCGCGAGGCCGCCCGCGTCGACGGCGCGAGCGAGTTCAAGCTGTACCGGCACGTGCTGTTCCCGCAGCTGTCGCCGATCGCGCTGTCGGCGCTGATCATCCTCGGCCACATGTCGCTGAAGCTGTTCGACCTGATCTACGCGATCACCGGGCCGAACCAGTTCCGCACCGAGGTGCCGGCGGTCTACATGTGGAACACGTTGCTCCGCAACGACATGGCCAAGGCGGCCGCGATCGCGATCGTCCTGCTGGCTGTTGTCGCCGTCCTCGTCATCCCGTACGTCGCATACACCGTCCGGCAGGAGAGCGAAGAATGACCGCCGTAGAGGCTGAGGCCGCCACCGGTAGGGCCGCCGCGGCGATCAGCCGGAAGCCGCGCCGCGGCGCCATCGCGGACGGCACGACCCGGACCAGCCGCACGGTGAAGTACCTGCTGCTGCTGTTCTTCCTGCTGTTCGTGCTGACCCCGGTGTACGTCGTACTGATCACCAGCTTCAAGACGGCCGCCGACACCACCGCCGCCGCGCAGTGGTCGTTGCCGGAGACGTGGACGCTGGAGCCGTGGCGCAAGGCGTGGGACGTGCTGCAGCCGTACATGATCCGGTCGCTGTCGCTGGCGATCCCGGCCGCGATCATCTCGTCGATGATCGGCTCCGCGAACGGGTTCGTGCTGGCCCGCTGGCGGTTCCCGGGCGCGAACCTGGTGTTCGCGTTCATCCTGTTCGGGATGTTCATCCCTTACCAGGCGGTGATGCTGCCGCTGCGGACCACGTTCCAGGAGCTCGACGTGACCCGCGGCGTGCCGACGCTGATCGTCGCGCACGTCATCTACGGCATCCCGATCTGCACGCTGATCTTCCGGAACTACTACGCCACCATCGTGCCGAACGAGATCATCGAGTCGGCCCGGGTGGACGGGGCCGGTCTGATCCAGACCTACGCGCGGATCATCCTGCCGATCTCGATCTCCGGGTTCGTGGTGACGCTGATCTGGCAGTTCACCTCGGTCTGGAACGACTTCCTGTTCGCGCTGTTCCTGACCCAGCAGAACAACGGTCCGGTCACGCTCGGACTGGCCGCACTGTCCGGCGGGCAGAAGGTCGACTACGCGGCCAGCATGGCGGGTGCGCTGATCACCTCGTTCCCGACCCTGCTGGTCTACATCCTGCTCGGCCGCTGGTTCATCGGCGGTCTGATGGCAGGGGCCCTGAAGGGCTGATGCACGTCGTCTGCGGCCCGGGCTACTCGATGCACGGGCCGCAGTCGTGCGGTGACGGCGTGTCGACCTACTTATCCACAGGACGCGCGCAGGGGCCTGCGGCGGACCGGGACCGGACGGTAATGTCGCGGACGTGACCAAGTCACCACGAGGCCGGAACGGACGACCAAGCCACCTGCGGCTGGTCGGTTCCACCCCCGGCCCGACCCAGCGCCCCCCGGCGGGTGTCGACGTCGACACCACGCCGAGTGTCGCCGTGCTGGACACCTTGCTGGAAACACTGTCCCTCGACCTGGCCGCCGCGCCCCGTTCCCTGCATCCGGTGATCGCGGAGGCGTCGGTGGCGCGGTCGGCCGCGATGCTCGCCGACCAGTTGTGGCCGGCCGGGCGTCCGGACGAGATCGGCGAGGTGGAGCGGTTCTTCTGGGCCGACGCCGCCCGCGTGCTCGGCGAGCGCCGCGACCCGGAATCCTTTGTCCTGTTGACGAGTCTGGCCCGCACGGTCGGTCCGGCCGGGCGGTTGCCGCTGCAACGCGCCCACCTGTCCCGGTTGCGTACCGAGCCCGAGGTGCCGGACTGGGTGACCCGGATCGCCGGGTTCCGGCTGACCAGCGCGATCGTGTCGGAGGACATCACCGGTGACGGGCTGAGCGTCGTGCTCGACTACGACGACGACCGCCATCCGCACACGGTGGTGGTGTTCATCGACAACAACCTCGGCGCGATCGTCAAGGACGTCTTCGTCGGCCCACCGGTGGACCGGGTGCTGGAGGCGTACCAGCGCGGCGGCCGGGTGACCATCCGGACGGTCCGGCCGCCGACCGCGGCCGGCATCATCCTGCAGGCACTGGGCGAGACCAACGACTTCGACGACCCGCCGGTGACGGAGGACTTCGAATTCTTCTCCGCCCTGCTGGTGAACCGGCTGACCCAGTTGCCGGAGCGCCCGATCCGGCCACCGGTCCGGCCGTTGCTGTCACCGCGGCAGCGCGAGCAACTGGTGGGCGAGTTCCTCGACTCCCGGTTCGCCGCGGGCCTGTCCGCTGACGCCGCCGACATCGTCCGGTTGTGGATCGACCACGCGGTGGACCACACCGTCGGCGGTCCGTTGCGGGTCAGCGCCGTACTGGTCGAGCTCTTCCTCGCGCACTGGCTGCCCCGCAAGGTGCTTGCCGACAGCACCTACTTCGAGGCCGTGCCGGTGGTGGTGAAGGCGTGGCTGGAGTTCGCGGGGGAGCGGACCCAGTTGGCCCTCGACGTGATCGACGAGGCGATCGACGCGGTGGATGTGTGGACGCCGGCACTCGAGGCCGCGGCGATGATCGACCCGGTCGGTTCCACCCCGGGTGAACGCGTCTTCCTCGACGACACCACCAACGACCTCGAGGACGCGTACCGGGCGCTGGCCGGCCTGGGTTCACCACCGCAGCCGGACCTGCGCGGACTGGACAAGTCCCAGGCGGCGACGTTGTCGGTGCTGGCCCCGCACGCCTGGCTGATGGCCGGCGAAACCCTGGGGACGACGTACGCCCCGGACGCCTTCGACATCGCCGAGCGCCTGGTCCGGGATGCCCCGGACCTGCTGGCCAAGGCCCGCCTGTCCACCTGGCCGCGAGCGATCGTCTGGCTGCTCGCCCACCGCCACCGCCTCGTCGGCCCCGGCGAAGCGCTGACCCCCTACACCCTGGCCGCCGACCTCTCCTCGTCGGCCGCCACCCTCCGCAAGACCGCCAAACTCCTCACCGACACCCTCGTCCTCCCGCGCTGATCAGGGCGGATCCGCGGTCGGTTTCCGGTCGCCGTCGAGGTCGACCGAGTACTTCCTGACCGGCCGGGTGCAGGTCGCGGATCCGGCCGGAATGGAACGCAGCACCTCGCGCCGTCCGTTCTGGTCGATCGGCCCGACGATCTCGCAGCCCTTGTGGACGTACGCCGTACCGTTCCACTCGAACACGTCGCGACTGGTGGCCGGGTTCCGGGTGTTGGCCGGCCAGCCTTCCCGGTAGGTGATCAGCCGGCGGACCCCGGCGAAGTTCGGCTCCTCGTAGGCGTCGACCACCAGGCCGGCCCCACCGACGGTGCCGAACGTCTGCACCGGCGTCGCCGACGGGTCGATCACCCAGGCGATGCCGCTGTGGTTGGTGACGGCGAAGCTGACGAAGAGGTGGTTCGTCACGTCGGTGTCCAGCGCGGTCAGCCCGTAGCCGGGCAGGAACGACTGGATCGGTGACTTCCAGCGCAACCCGCCGGACTTGTCGAAGACCAGGACGGCCGATCCGGCCGAACTGTTCATCAGGTTCTTGTCGACGAGGTCGACGCCGACCGCGGTCAGCTCGCCGGCGCCGTTGGCGATGACGATCGACTTCGACGTCTTGCACTCGAACCCGTCCTGCCGGCATTCCTCGATCGCGTCGCGGACGCGTTCCTCGAGGCTCGGGCTGCCCTTGAACCAGCCGCCGACACGGGTCACGAGGTCGTCTCCGAACAGCAGGACGACGACGGCGACGATCAGGCCGGCCAGCGCGAGTTTGTTGCCGTCCCGGTACCAGGGAGTCTTCGGCTGTTGGGCCGGCTCGGCCGGCGGAGGCTCGGTCTGGTCCACGTCTGGCACCGGGTCATTCTGTCAGCGTCGCCGGGTCGCATGCCGGACCGGCCGGAGTGCCGGTTGAGCCGCGGCGGACAATGGGGCCATGCATGTGCGCGCGCCGGAGCTCAAGGGTCGTGGGTGGTTGAACACGGGTGGCCGGGAGTTGTCGCTCTCGGACTTCCGGGGGCGGTTCCTGCTGCTGGACTTCTGGACGTTCTGCTGTATCAACTGCCTGCACGTGCTGGACGAGTTGCGCCCGCTGGAGGAGAAGTACGGCGACGCGCTGGTGATCGTCGGCGTCCATTCGCCGAAGTTCGCGCACGAGGGCGAGGAGGCGGCCGTCAAGGCCGCGGTGGAGCGGTACGAGGTGAGCCATCCGGTGCTGGACGACCCGGAGCTCATCACCTGGCAGAACTACACCGCCCGCGCCTGGCCGACGCTGGTCCTGGTGGATCCGAACGGCTACATCGTCGCGCAGTACTCGGGTGAAGGTCACGCGCACGCCCTGGACGCCCTGCTGGCCGAGTTGATCGCCGAGCACGAGCAGGCCGGCACGCTGACCCGCGGCAAGTCGCCGTACGTCGCTCCCGCGCCGGAGCCGACCGACCTCCGCTTCCCGGCCAAGGTGGTTGCTCTCGACAACGGCTTCCTGGTCGCCGACGCCGGTGACCACAGCATCGTCGAGCTCGCCGCGGACGCGACCACAGTGGTACGACGGATCGGCACCGGCCGGCGTGGATTCGCCGACGGGGCCGCCGACCGGGCGAGCTTCTCCGAGCCGAACGGTCTCACCCTGCTGCCGCCGGAGGTCGCCGGCCAGCTCGGGTACGACGTCGTCGTCGCCGACACGGTGAACCACGCGCTGCGCGGCGTCAGCCTGGAGACAGGACACGTCACGACGTTGGTCGGCACCGGGAAGCAGTGGATGGACGGCGACGGCACCGACGTGCTGAGTTCACCCTGGGACGTCGCCTGGTGGCGGGACAAGATCTGGATCGCGATGGCCGGCGTCCACCAACTGTGGACGTTCGATCCGTTCACGAAGGTCACGGAGGTCGCCGCCGGGACCACGAACGAAGGCCTGAAGGACGGTCCGCTCGAGGAGGCGTGGTTCGCGCAGACCAGCGGCCTGGCCGTCGACGGTGACCGCCTGTGGCTGGCCGACTCCGAGATCTCCGCGCTGCGCTGGATCGACACCGAGGTGCACACCGCGGTCGGCACCGGCCTGTTCGACTTCGGCCTGCGTGACGGCAAGGCGAGCGAGGCGCTGTTGCAGCACCCGCTCGGCGTGACCGTCCTGCCCGACGGTTCGATCGCGATCGCCGACACCTACAACGGCGCGGTACGGCGCTACGACCCGCGCGCCGAGGTGGTCGACACGATGGCGACCGGCCTGGCCGAGCCCAGCGGAGCTGTTGTCGTCGGCAACGACCTTCTGGTGGTCGAGTCAGCGGCCCACCGGTTGACCCGGATCCCGCTCGGCGCGTCGGCGACCGCGGACGAGTTCAGCACCAGGACGCAGCGGCCGCCGATGGACGTCGCGGCCGGCGAGGTCACGCTCGACGTCGTGTTCACGCCGCCGCCGGGCCAGAAACTCGACGACCGGTACGGCCCGTCGACCCGGCTGCTGGTGTCGTCGACTCCCGAGTCACTGCTGCGCGAAGGTGCCGGCGACTCGACGGATCTCACCCGCCGACTCGTCGTCGACGAGCGCGTCGGGGACGGCGTACTGCACGTCGCCGTGCAGGCTGCGTCGTGTGACGACTCGGACGAAGTCGAGTTCCCGGCCTGCCACATGCACCGGCAGGACTGGGGCGTGCCGGTTCGCGTGACGCCGGGCGGTTCCGCCCGGCTGGAGTTGGTGCTGTCCGGAGCTTCTACTCCTTGATGTCGCCGCGGTGGTGCTCCTCGACCACCCGGTACTCCTCCTCGATCGCCGGGTCGATCGCGTCGGTCTCGACCCGCCGGCGCCGGTTGGTGATGTAGAAGGAGAGCACGATCCCGGCCAGTCCGGCGAGGATCAGGATGTAGCCGACGGCGGTCAGGTTGACAGCGTCCCACGAGTCGCGGACCGCGAACGCCAGGATGGCGCCGACGACCATCAGAAAGATTCCCACACCGATACTCATGCGCGTCCTCGCTTCGCTCCGGTCCTCTGTCTTCGAAGCTACCCCGGTTGCGTGGTGTAATCCATCGACAGTGCGTGTCTGGTACACCACCGGACGACCACTTGGTACCCGGGTGTAAACGCTGCGGCGGCGGTGATCAGCGGGCGTGCAACTCGATGTCACCGCTGGTCGTGGTGGCGTCGATGGTGTGGCCGCCGGCCGGGTCGTCGCCGAGGGCGTTCTCGACGTCACCGCTGCGCGTCTCGGTGCTGACGTTCCAGCCACCACTCGGTGCGGTCACCTCGATGTCACTGCTGGTGCCCTTGGCGCGTACGTCGTTCGCCTCGGCCAGCTCGAGTTCGAGGTCGCCGGAGGTGGTCTCCACGTGGACCGGTCCGCCCTTGAGCCCGGAGGCCTCGATGTCTCCCGAGGTGGCGGTCACGTCGAGCTTGCCGGTCAGGTCCTTGACGACCACGTCGCCCGAGGTCAGGTCGACCTTCACGTCGCCGGTGACGTCACTGATCTCGAACGTGCCGGACCGCGACTTCGCGTCCACACCGCCGACGCCCGTGATCGAGATGTCGCCGCTGCCGTTCTCACCGGTGACCTTGGTCCCGCGCGGAACGGTGACGACGAAGTCGGCGCTGCACTGCCAGCCGCAGTCTCCGTCGAGCTTCAGCACACCGTCGTCGACCGAGTACGCGTCGCCGTGCTTCCACAGCCAGAACCTGCGCTTCTCCTCGACCGTGGTCTTGTCGTCGTCGGAGACCTTGATGGTGATGTCGGCGCTCTTGGCGGCCAGCTGGACCGTGCTGATCCGCTCGCTGATCGCGTGGCCGTCGGTGGAGTCCCGGTCCCCGAACTGCCAGAACGCCAGTGCCGCCCCGGCCACCAGAAGCACCGCCCCGAGCTGCTTGCTCTCAGCCATCATCCGCCTCTTCTCGCGCCCCGCCCTGCCTTGTCGCTCGACAGTAGGCCGGGCGGCACCGGCCGAGGATCCGGCAGAACCCCCGAGGCGTCCCTGAACGATGCCTCAGGGACGCCTGAGGTCAGGCGCGGTGGTCACCCCGGGACACGGCGGCGGGGAGGTCGTCGTGCAGGCTGCCGAAGAACGTCCGGGACCAGAGATCATCGCCGTGCCAGTAGGGACCGTCCTCACCGGGCAGTGAAGCCGGCGCCTTCCCCCGCTTCAGAGCCTGTCGACATTCGGCGCACAGCGGCAGGGACAGCGTCGACCCGTCCGCCTCCACCTGCGTCGGCCGCCCGGAAGACCTTCCGTGCAAGGGGTTGAACGCACACAGCGGCGGTACGGCGTCCTGCTTCCGGCCGGCTGCCACTGCGACGGCGGCGTCGTACTCGCGCCGTGCCTTGTCCAGCAACACCATCGCCCCGACCACGTCGACCAGATCCTCCGACGAGTCGAGCACCTTCCCGGCCGCGTGATGCGCGTCGAGCGCAATCTGTTGATGCCGCAGGGCCTCACCTGTGGCAGTCGGCAACGCGGCGAGCTCCGAACCCAGCTTGGTGAGTTCGGCATTCGTCTCCCGCGTCAGCCGACGACGCCGCTCGGCGGCAACCGTCGCTGCCACATGCGGAGGGATGCTGAACGGCTTCTCCCGCCGCGGACGCTCAGCTCCAGGCCGCCGCAGGCCGATGACCAGCCCGAGCCCGACCAACGCAGCGATCCCCAACCCGACGAACAGTGCGATCGTCCCGGCCGGGGACTCCTCGTCATCCGACCTCTCGGGCCGGGCGGCCGGTCGTGTGGTCGGAGTGGTGGCAGGCAGACCCGGGCCGGCCAGCAGCTCGTACATGCGGGCCAGCACTTCGGTCGGTCCCGCGTCGTAGCCGGTGTCGTCCAGCGCCCGCTTCCGCGCCGCTCGCAGCTTGTCCTCGTCCAGCTGCGGCAGGTTGTGGGCCTCGTACCAGGGGAACTGCCCGCCGCCGTCGACCACGACGTACAGCCCGGGCTTGCCGAGAGCATCGATCACCAGGGTGAGCACGTTGCTCTCCTCGCCCCGGAAAGGATCGCTCGGCGACAGCGGCAGCACGATCGAGTAGACCGGGTACCCCAGCGCCTTCGCCTTGGCCTGGAGGTCGGCGCGCAGGTTCGCCGGTAAGGCCGACTTGTACGCCGGGTCGACGTACAACGGATCCTTGGCCAGCGCGGACGCGATCTCCCGGGCGCGCTCGGCCGGCGTCTGCGCCCGCGCGGGTATGGCGGTCAGCGACACGAGCAGCGTCAACAGAACGGTCAGGGCGAACCGGATCTTCACTGCGTTCCTCCACGTCCTCGGCCGACCAGCGCCGCCACTGCGAGCACGACCCCGGCGAGCAGCGCGCCGCCCATCAGCCCGAGGACGCCGCCGCCCACGCCGTTGCCGATCGCCTTGCCTACGGTGAACCGCTCCTCGGGATAGGTCCGCTCCGGCCGCGGCGGAAGCGGCTCGGTCCGGGCCGGCTTCTTCGCGTACCGGTCGCCCACCTCGAGCTCGCCCAGGTACTCGGCGAGTTGGCTGCTCATCGTCTCCTTGCTGTCCGCCCAGGTGTACTCCGGTCCACGGGCCGCGATCTCGTGCTCTACGCCGTACGTCCGGTCGCCGTCCATCACGACGTACAGCCCGGGCTTGTCGTTTGCCGCGGCCATCCAGCCGCCCAGCAGAGCGGTGTCGTCCTCCTCGGGGAACCACTGCCCGGTCGGCACCACAGCGACGTACACCGGGACCGGCGCGGCCTCGATCGTGCGGAGCAATTCCGCCGTGTTGACCCGGGACTCGTAGTCGGGGTCGACGTACAAGGGCTGAGTCCGCCAAGCGGCGACCGCGGCCGTCACCCGTGGGTCCGCCGGAACCGCGGCCCAGGCCGGACCCGACGCCAGCCAGACGGTTGCCACCAGCAACAGCAGGAACCGTCTCATCGAACACCGTCCTGCAGCTGGGACACCCGGTCGGCCAAATCGTCCGACAGCGCCCCGAACCCGGTCTCCACCATCAGGCTGTCCTCCGGCTTCAGGGTCCAGTACGGCACGTGCTCGCGACCGACGAGGCCGGACCGCTTCCACACCTGCAGCCCGTACGGCGTCGCGCCCTTGCCGAGCACCCGCGCGCACTGCCGGCAGGCCGGAACCTCGATGTCGTCGGACCAGGTGACCGGCGTCGTCCCGGACTGGTGCGTCGGGTCGAAGAAGCACGGCGGCGAGACCTGCTGCCCGCTCGCGGCGCGGTGGGCCTGGCGCGCCAGCACAAAGGCACCGGTCAGCCCCAGCAGATCGTCCGGTTGCCGGTCCCGCAGCGTACGGGCCGCCTCCAGACGGCGGTAGGCCTCGTCGCGCTGGTCGAGCACCTTCACCGACTTCCCGCGCCGCCGGTCCAACCGGTCGAGGGCGAGCTCGGCCCGCTTGATCCAGTCGTCCGCCCGGGCCCGCATGTCGGGCGCCGCGATCGGCTGCCCGCCCGCGGCCACCCGCTTGGCCGGCCGGGTACGGCGGCGCAGGGCGAGCCACAGCGTCAGCCCGAAGCCGGCCAGGCCACCGATCCCCAAGCCGGTGAACGCGGATCGATCCTCGAGATCCGTGACCGACGGACCGCGCTCGCCGCGCTCCGGCTCCAGATCCGTGGCGGGGATCGCGGGCAGTGAGCGGCCGTCGTACGCGGTCGCGGCGTACTGGATGGTCCGCACGATCCGCGGCGCCGGCCGGTCGTCGACGATGTCGTAGTACTTGTCGTCACCGCGCCGCACGCTGCTGAGGTCCCGCCCCTTCAGCCCCGCCGGGCGGAAGAGCTCCTCCGTGCCCGACCAGTAGTCGTCGGTCACCACCGCCACGACATACAGTCCCGGCTCCCCGACCCGGGCCTGCAACAGCGTGGTCAGCTCGCTCCGGTTCTCTCGCAGGTACGGCGTCCGCGGGACGAGTGCGACGTACACGCCGAAGTCGACGGTCCCCGCTTCGGCGCGGATCCGGTCCAGCTCAGCGGCCGGGACCTGCAGCCGCTCGTCGACGTAGAGCCGGTCGCTTCGCCACCCGGCCGCGATCCGGTCCGGCAGCTCGGGCGTCGCGGCCCGCGCCGGAAGGACCGGGAGGAACGCCAGGACGGCGAGCACGGGGGCGAGGCGGCGCAGACGGGCGAACATCGCGCCCAGCGTACGACGACCTGGTGGGGACACAGCTGCACGGACGCAGTCTGTGGGAGAGAGGTTCCCCACGCGGAGACGGCACGGCCCTGGCTCGGACAGGGGAAGCCGAGCCAGGGTCGCGGAGGGGCCACGGGGAGACACGTTGCTACAGGCGACGGCCGCTCACCAGGGCAGATCGCCGGGCAACCCGGGGCAGATCAGACTGCCCTCAGGTGCCCCAGCCTCCGGCTCGACCCGCGCAAGTGATCGAGCCGGAGGGCTGTGAATCAGAAGGCGGACTCCGGCAGGTCCATCACGTCGAGGTCGGTCAGCTCGGCCTTGACCCGCTCAGCCCGGACGGACGGCATCGTGGACCGGACGAACCACTGGGCCGCGGCGACCTTGCCGGCGTAGAAGTCCTGGTCGGCCGGGGAGAGCTCGCCGCCGAGCCGGTTCAGCGCGACCTCGGCCTGCCGCAGCATCAGCCAGGAGCAGACCACGTCACCCAGCACGTACAGCAGCCGCGAGGTGTTCAGTCCGACCTTGTAGATGTTGCGCGGGTCGCCGTTCTCCGCCTGCGGGTTGCTCGCCATCAGCGCCTGGCCCATCACCCCGAGGATCTTCTGCGTGTCCTCCAGGCCCTTCGCCAGCAGCGCCCGCTCCTCCTTCAGCCGGCCGTTCCCGGCCTGGGAGGCGACGAAGGCCTGGATCTGCTCGGCCAGGTGGCCCAGCGCCTTGCCCTGGTCCTTGATGATCTTGCGGAAGAACAGGTCCTGGCCCTGGATCGCGGTGGTGCCCTCGTACAGGGTGTCGATCTTGGCGTCCCGGACGTACTGCTCGATCGGGTAGTCCTGCAGGAAGCCGGAGCCGCCGAACGTCTGCAGCGACTCGGTGCCGAGCAGCGTCCACGACTTCTCCGAGCCGTAGCCCTTCACCAGCGGCAGCAGCAGGTCGTTCACCCGCTCGGCCAGTTCGTCGTCCTCACCGGCGTAGCGGGCCTGCTCCGCGCGGTCCTGGTACGTCGCGGTGAACAGCACCAGCGCCCGCAGCGCCTCGGCGTACGCCTTCTGCGTCATCAGCGAACGGCGGACGTCCGGGTGGTGGGTGATGGTGACCCGCGGCGCGTCCTTGGCCGGCTGGGTCATGTCCGCGCCCTGCACCCGCTCCTTGGCGTACTCGAGCGCGTTCAGGTACCCAGTGGACAGGGTCGCGATCGCCTTGGTCCCGACCATCATCCGCGCGTACTCGATCACCTGGAACATCTGCGCGATGCCGTCGTGCACCTCGCCGAGCAGCCAGCCCTTGGCCGGCGTCCCGTCGCCGAAGGTGATCTCGCAGGTGGTGGACACCTTGATGCCCATCTTCTTCTCGACGTTCGTGACGAAGGCGCCGTTGCGCTCACCGGTCAGCTCGCCGGTCTCCAGGTCGAAGTGGTACTTCGGGACGACGAACAGGCTGAGGCCCTTGGTACCGGGACCGCCGACACCCTCGATGCCCTGCGGACGGGCCAGCACCAGGTGGATGATGTTCTCGGTCAGGTCGTGCTCACCGGAGGTGATGAACCGCTTGACGCCCTCGATGTGCCAGCTGCCGTCCTCCTGCAGCGTGGCCTTGGTCCGGCCTGCGCCCACGTCGGAACCGGCGTCCGGCTCGGTCAGCACCATCGTGGCGCCCCAGCCGCGCTCGATGATGTGGTGCGCGATCTTCTTGTCCCGCTCGGTGCCGTTGCGCCAGAGCACGTGCGCGAAGTTCGGGCCGGCGGCGTACATGTGCACCGGCGGGTTCGCGCCCAGCACCAGCTCGGCGGCGGCCCAGCGCAGCGACGGCGGGGTCGGCTGACCGCCCAGCTCCGCCGGCAGCTCGAGCTTGAACCACTCGGCGTCCATGTAGGCCTGGTAGCTCTTCTTGAACGCCTCGGGCATCCTCACCTCGTGCGCCTCGGCGTCGAAGACCGGCGGGTTGCGGTCGGATTCGGCGAACGACTCGGCCAGTTCGTGCTTGGCCAGCCGGTCGATCTCGGCCAGGACCTCACGGGCGGTGTCGACGTCCATCTCGGCGTACGGGCCCTGCCCGAGCACCTCGTCCCGGCCCAGGACCTCGAGCAGGTTGAACTCGATGTCCCGCAGATTCGACTTGTAGTGGCTCACAGGGTTCCCCTACCTTTTCGCAACACTGTACTCACGAGTAACTTAAGTATATACCCACGGGTAACGAAGGCAAAGGTGCTTTTCCTGTGAGGTGATCGAGGAAACTGTCCGGATGACGCTCAGGCTGATCTACGAGACGCACTCGATCACGGTCGACAACGAGCGGGGCATCGCGACCGGATGGCTCCCCGGCGAGCTGTCGGCGGAGGGCTGCCGGCTGGCGAGCGAGATCGGTCCGCGGCGGCAGGACGTGGACGTCGTGTTCAGCTCGGACCTGCGCCGGGCCGTTCAGACGGTCGAGCTGTCCGGCCTGACCGTGCCGCACCTGCAGGACTGGCGGCTGCGCGAGTGCAACTACGGCTCACTGAACGGCGCGCCGGTGAGTGCGCTCGATCCGCGGCTTGAGCGGGTCAACAAGCCGTTTCCGGGTGGGCAGAGCTACCGGGACGTGATGGAGCTGACCCGCTCGTTCCTCCAGGACGTCAAGCGCTGGTACGACGGCCAGGTGGTGCTCGTGGTCGCCCACTCGGCGAACCGGTGGTCGTTCGAGCACCTCCTGGGCAGTCATGCTCCACTCGAGGAACTGATCACGTCCCCGTTCGACTGGAAACCGGGGTGGGAGTACCGGCTCTAGGGGTTGTAGACGGCCGGGCTGCCGTAGAGCTTGTCGGTGAAGGCGGAGATGTAGGCGGCCGTGTTCGCCGAGGTGAGGTTGTAGGTGAGGAAGGCGCCGTAGCCTTCGTCGACAGTGCGCTGGGCCAGGCTCGCGGCGGTCGACGAACTCGTGGCGGTGAACGACACGGCGGCTGGCGAGAGCCGGGCCTTGTCGCTCGGTCCGCTCGGGACCATCCAGGTGCCGTACCACGGGTTCCACGCGTAGTCGAAGGTGTTGGCGATGCTCACGCCGTCGTAGCTCAGCCGGTCCGACGCCGGGCCGATGTCGTACAGCGTGATGAGCTTGTCGGGCAGCTTCTCGCGCAGGGCGGAGACGAGGTAGACGAACGAGAAGTCGTTCGGCTGGCCGGTGCCGTTGTTGCCGTATCCGGCGTACTCGTCGTCGAAGTCGATGCCGTCCAGCCCGTACTGCGTCACCGCGTCGGCCAGTTCCTGGGCGAACGCCTCGGCGGCCTGCTGGGTCGGGAAGTTCGCGAACCCGGCGCCCTGGTGGTTGCCGAGGATCGACAGCAGGACCTTGATGCCCTTGGCCTGCAGCGGCCGGACCTCGGTCGCCACGTTGTCGAGTACGCGCTGGACGTTCTCGTTGAAGTGCAGGTAGGCGTTTGTGCCGTCGTAGTTGATGTTCGCCGCGAAGATCAGCGCGATGTCGAACACCTGCGCGCCGCCCTTGGCCAGGGTGTACTTGGCGGCGTTCGTCATGCTCTCGTTGTTGACCTCGATGTAGACCACCGAGAGCGGTCCGGTCTTGGCGCGCGGCCGGCGCTTGGCCTCGGCGGGTAGTGCGACGCCGGTGCCGGCCGCGACGGTGGTCGCGGCCAGGCCTGCCAGCAGGGTCCTTCTGCGCATGAGCTGTGAACTCATCGATCGACTCCTCGTCGTAGGGCGGACTTCGCTATATCGGTTAAGTCGCCTGATCGGCCACCGAGAGGCGACAGGAGATAAACCGGTATAGCGCCACCGATCATCGGGTGGGCACCCTGCGATGTCAAGGTTTCGCTGCCCGTGACCGCGGGTTGCCGGGAGGCCGGGTCGCGCGGTCGGGAAGAAATAGACGAAGATGGTGGGCAGGGGTGGGAAGAACTCACGGGGGCCGAGGACGAGAGGACCCGATGAGTACAGTCGATCAGGTCGGTGCGGTGCGGACGCGGCGGTCGCTGGTGGCCGGGACGGTCGGCAACTTCGTCGAGTGGTACGAGTTCGGCGCCTACGGCTTCTTCGCGACCGTGATCGCGGCGAACTTCTTCAGCAGTACGTCGACCAGCGACGCCGAGAGCCTGATCAAGACGTACGCCTCGTTCGCGCTGGCGTTCTTCTTCCGGCCGATCGGCGCCGCGGTGTTCGGCCGGGTCGGCGACCGGATCGGCCGGCGCCCGACGCTGATCCTGGTCCTGCTGCTGATGACCGCGTCGACCACGCTGATCGGCCTGCTGCCGACGTACGCGACCATCGGTGCGGCGGCGCCGTGGTTGCTGACCCTGGTGCGGGCGCTGCAGGGCCTGTCGGCCGGCGGCGAGTTCGGCGGCGCGGTGTCGATCATGACCGAGTTCGCGCCGAAGACGAAGCGCGGCCTGTACGGCGCCTGGCAGTCGTTCACGGTCGCCCTCGGACTGCTCGCGGGTGCGGGGCTGGCGGCGATCCTGGCGACCGTGCTGAGCAGGGAGGCGCTGAACGACTGGGGCTGGCGGGTGCCGTTCCTGCTGGCCCTGCCGCTCGGTCTGGTCGCGCTGTGGCTGCGGCTCCGGCTCGACGAGACGCCGAACTTCGAGCGGGTTCAGAAGGAGGAGCCGCGACCGGCCGGCGCCGGTGAGGTGGCGAAGGCGATCGCGCTGGGTATCGGACGGCTGATGGGCTGGTCGGCCGCCGGCTACACCTTCCTCGTGGTGATGCCGTCGTACCTGCAGGCCACGCTGAACGCGACGTTCCAGCAGGCCCTGGTCGCGACCGTGCTGGCGAACGCCGGGTTCGCCGCGTCGATCCTGCCGGCCGGCTGGCTGAGCGACCGGATCGGGCGGCGGCCGGTGATGGTGGCCGGCGCCGCGCTGGTCGTCGTCCTGGCGTTCCCGTTGATGAACCTGCTGCAGGACAAGGAGTCGGCGACCGCGGCGAAGGGAATCGCGGTGTTCGTGGCCGGTATGGTCGTCGGGCTCATGGCCGGGCCAGGTCCGGCGATGCTGGCGGAGATGTTCCCGACCCGGGCCCGCTACACCGGGCTGGGGCTGGCGTACTCGCTGTCGAACGCGGTCTTCTCCGGGTCGGCCGGGTTGATCATCACCGAGTTGATCAAGCGGACCAAGAACGTCGACATCCCCGCCTACTACGTGGCGGTGACATGTGCGGTCAGTGTGGTGGCCCTGCTGACGTTGCGCGGTGACGACCATCGACAGGAGTTGCGGGACTGACATGCGAGTCATCGGCCTGATGTCCGGTACGTCGTACGACGCGATCGACGCCGCCGCGGCGGACCTGCGGCTCGACGGGGACCGGTTGGTGCTGACGCCGCTCGGCCTGCTCAGCCAGCCGTACCCGTCCGGGCTGCGGGACGCGCTCGCGGCGTCGTTGCCACCGGCAAGTACGTCGATGGAGCAGGTGTGCCGGCTGGACACCGGGATCGGCCAGGCGTTCGCGGACGTCGCCCGGCAGGCGGTCGAGCAGTTGTCCGGCGGGTCGGCCGATCTGATCGTGTCGCACGGCCAGACGGTGTTCCACTGGGTCGACGGCGGCGCGGTCCGGGGCACCCTGCAGCTGGGGCAGCCGGCCTGGATCGCGGAGGCGACCGGCACGACCGTGGTGTCGGACCTGCGGGCGCGCGACGTCGCGGCCGGCGGGCAGGGTGCGCCGCTGGTGAGCATCCTCGACGTGCTGTGGTTGCGTGGGCGATCCGGCGTACCGGTGGCGCTGAACCTCGGCGGGATCGCGAACATCACCGTGGTGCACGGCGAACCGGTCGCGTTCGACACCGGGCCCGCGAACGCGCTGATCGACGCCGTGGTGAACGAGTTGACGGGACAGCCGTTCGACGCGGACGGGGCGATGGCCGGTCGCGGACAGATCCACAGCGAGTTGCTGGAGCGGCTGCTGGCCGAGCCGTACTACGGCCGGTCGGCGCCGAAGAGCACCGGCAAGGAGTTGTTCAACCTCGCCTACGTCGCCCGCGCGCTGCAGGGTCTGCCGGAGATCCCGCCCGACGACCTGGTCGCGACGGTGACGGCGCTGACCGCCCGGACCGTTGCGGACGCGGCCCGGCGGTACGGCGGGACCGAGGTGATCGCGTCCGGCGGGGGGATTCGCAACCCGGTGCTGATGCACCTGCTGGCGTCGGAACTCGGGTCGGTGCCGGTGCGCAGTACCGACGAACTGGGGTTGCCGTCGGCGGCCAAGGAGGCGTACGCGTTCGCCGTACTCGGGTTCCTGACCGTGAACGGGCTCGGCGGGACGGTGCCGAGTTGCACGGGTGCGCGGCATGCGAGCGTGCTCGGATCGATCACTCCCGGAGTCCGCGGTGTGCCGGTCGCCTCGGCAGACGCGCATCCGCCGGTGAGTCTCGTGATCGAGTGACCGACACTTGGTCTGTGACGAGGCTCTTCGTGGTGACGGGTGCGCCCGGTTCCGGGAAGTCGACCGTCGTACCGGAACTGGTACGGCTGAGTCCGGGGAACCTGGTCGTGATGGACATGGACGAGTTGCTGGACGATCACGGACGGTTGCTCGGGATCGACATCGCGAGTCCGACCGCGGCGCCGATCTGGCCGGCGTACAACGCGCTGTGGCTGCGGATCACCGAACTGATCCGGCGGTCGGGGATCCCGGTGCTGCTGCTCTCGCCGCTGCTGCCGACGGAACTGCCCGAGGGGCGGTGGCTGCACCTGGACTGCCCGGACGCCGTACGGCGCAAACGGCTGGCCGAGCGCGGTTGGGGTGAGGCCGAGATCGAGGAGGCGCTCGCGGACGCGGCCGAGATTCGCAAACACGTGCCGCGCTCTGTGCGAGGCGACGTCTCGCCGGAGCACTCGGCGAAGAGCATCCTCGACTGGATCCGCGGCGAACGCCTCGGCAAGACCCTCAACCTGTGGGGCCGACTGCGGAGCTGACGCCTGCCGCTGGGTGGTGGCAGTGATCGTCCGGAGAGGTGCGGTTTGACCTTCGAGTTGGTGCAGGGGAGAGGGTCGCTGGCATGAGGTTGACGATCAGTGAGTTCTCCCGGCTGGTGGGGTTGGCGCCGAGTGCGCTGCGCTTCTACGACGACTGCGGCGTCCTCCCGCCGGCGTCCGTCGACGAGACCAACGGCTACCGCTACTACAGTCCGGCCCAAGCGCCGCGGGCGCGGCTGCTGCGCGACCTCCGCGAGATCGGCCTGCCACTCCCTCAGGTCCGCACTGCCCTGGACGCCGACCCGACCGAACTGGCCGCCGTCGTCCGCGCCCACCTCCGCACTGTCGAGGCCAAAACCGCCGCCGCCCGAGCCGCCGCCGACCACCTCCTGTCCACCCTCCTGGCCCACCACACCACCGCCACCCTCGGCGGCCCCGAACTAGCCAGCGCCCTCCGCCAAGTAACCCCCGCCGCAGCCACACCCGCCCCAGAGTCGGACGAGGAGATGCTTGCGGTCTTGGGGTGTGTGTTGATCGAGCTTGGGCCGGATGAGGTGACGTTGGTGGCGACCGATCGGTATCGGCTCGCCGTGCGGACTGTGCAGCCGGTCGAGTTCAGTGGGGTGGCGGCGCGGCTGCTGGTGCCGGCGGCTGAGTTGAGCCTGCTGACCCGGTGGGTCGCGGCCGGTGAGGTCGTACGGGTCGAGACCAGGCCCGAAGGTGCGGCGATCGTGCGGGACGGGAAAGAGCGCCCGATCACGGTGAGCCCAGGTGAGTACCCGGCGTACGACGTGATTCTGGACGGACTCACCCCGCCGCTGTGCCGGGTGGTGGTGGATCGGACCGCATTGCGTTCGGCCCTGGAGGGTCGCGAAGTTGTTGCCTTCGACATCGATGCCGGGGAGTTGCGAATCGACGGCGAGGTGAAGCTCGACGTCATCGGTTCGGGGGCGACCAGGATCGGATTCACCGCCTCGTTGCTGGCCGCGGCGCTGGACGCGAGCGTCGGCCCCGACGTACTGCTCGAGATCTGCGCCCCCGACCGGCCAGTAGTCGTACGCTCCGCCGACCAAGGCACCTTCACCACACTGGTGATGCCTGTCCACCTGGACCGGTGAACCGCGGCTTCTACGGCTGGCTGGCAGGCTCCACACTCTCGGCATTCGGCGACAGCGCACTGTTCTTCGCGCTCGGCTGGGCGGCGACCGGGATCGCCCCGCACGTCGCCGGGCTGGTGCTGACCGCGTTCACCCTGCCCCGCGCCGTACTCCTCTTACTCGGCGGCGCCCTCGGCGACCGCTGCGGCCCCCGCCGCATCCTCCTGGCCTGCTCGTCTGTTGTCTGCCTTGCTTGCTTCGGCCTGGCGGCGGCTGTTGCGATCGCCGGTACGTCAGCCGGGCTGTTGATCCTGACTGCGGCCGTCATCGGGACGGTCGACGCGTTCGCGCTCCCGGCCGCGGGTGCGTTGCCACGGCTGTTCGTGCCGGACAAGGAGCTGTCGAAGGCGATGGCGTTGGGTACGTCGGCCAACCAGGTCGCCCGCCTCGCCGGCGGCCCGGTCGGCGGCGTACTCGTCGCCACGCTCGGCCTGGTCGGTGCGCTCGTGGTCGACGGGCTGACGTTCGCCGTACAGTTCCTCGTTCTGCTCGCGATCAGACCGCCGTACGACGTGAGGCTCGAGCCCGACCGGCATTCGTTCGCACGGGAAGCCGTGGATGGTATCCGCGTGGCCTGGTCGGATCCGGTCCTGCGGACCATCCTCCTGGTCGTCGCGCTGGTCGCGGCCTTCGTGCTACCGGTGACGTCGCTGTGCATCCCGATGCTCGCCCGCAGCCACGGCTGGTCCGCCTCCCAGACCGGCCTCATCGTCGCAGCGACCGTCACCGGCAGCCTCCTCGTCACCGTCCTGACCGCCCGTCTCGGCACATCCAACCGTCCCGCCCGAGCCGCCGCCTTCGGCTGCCTGATCGCGTCCGTAGGCATCATGACCCTCGCCCTCTCACCATCCCAGTGGGCGGCCACCGCCGCCGCACTCGCCCAGGGCATCGGCGTCGGCCTCTTCGCCTCCCACCTGGCCCCGCTCTTCGTCCGCAGTACACCCCGCTCCCACCTGACCCGCCTCCGATCCCTCCTCACCCTGGCGCAAACGGTCCCCCTCATCCCCTCCACCAACCTCCTGGCAACCCTCCCCGCCAACCACGCCCTCTTGCTGTCCGCCACCGCCATCACCCTCGCCGCCCTCTCCCTCCTCCACCTCACCGGAACGCCCGATCGTGCCCGCTGGTCTTGTAAGACACGATGTCTTACATTGAAGGCATGGCAGACACGATCACGATCCGGACCGACGCGGAGACAGAGCATGCGCTGGAGGTCCTGACGCGCGACGGCAGTTCACGCTCGGCCGCGATCCGGCAGGCAGTGCTCGAAACGGCTCTGCGCAGCGAGCGTGCGGCCGCGATGCGT
The DNA here is from genome assembly GCF_054784135.1 of Kribbella swartbergensis. Taxonomy (NCBI): domain Bacteria; kingdom Bacillati; phylum Actinomycetota; class Actinomycetes; order Propionibacteriales; family Kribbellaceae; genus Kribbella; species Kribbella swartbergensis. The sequence continues at coordinate 324,475 of NZ_BAAGPM010000008.1, read as the reverse complement.
CGAGCGGTGCTGCGGATGCCGCTCGGTGAACCCGATGGCGTCGACGTCGCCGCGGAGATCTCCCGGGCGCGAGAGCGCGAGCGCTGATGATCTATCTGGACTCGGCGGCAATCGTGAAGCTCGCGCACGCCGAATCAGAGTCACAAGCGTTGCGCGACTGGCTCGACGTGCGAGCGGAGACAGGCTGGACGAGTTCGGTCCTCGCGGAGATCGAGTCGTCCCGGGCGCTGGCCCGGTATGCCCCCGACGCCGTCGTCCGACTCCATCCCGTTCTCGACCTGATCGACCTGGTGGAACTGGATGCCGGCATCCGCATCCTGGCGCAGACCGTCAGGCCGGCCACCGTTCGCAGCCTCGATGCGATTCATCTGGCGACCGCCCTGCGTATTCGCCCACAGCTCACCTCGTTCGTCACCTACGACAAGCGCCTCGCCGACGCGGCCCGATCCGCAGGACTCCCGGTCGACGTACCTGTATGAACCTATTGACAACATGTTGTCGTGATGACAGGATGTTGTCATGAAGACGGCTTATGTGGGTGTGTACGAGACGTGGGCGGACTGGGAGATCGGGCATCTTCTGGTGGAGTTGCGGACCGGGCGGTTCACCGGCGAGCAGTGGAGGATCGTGTCGGTGGGCGAGACGGCTGAGCCGGTGACGACCATGGGCGGGTTGCGGATCGTGCCGGACGTAGTGCTGGCGGAGGTCGAGCCCGAGGACGGGGATCTGCTGGTGCTGGCCGGGTCGGCGTTGTGGGACGAGGGTGGGGGAGACGCGTTCGTGAAGCTGGCGCAGCGGTTCCTCGAGGCCGGCGTACCGGTCGCGGCGATCTGTGGCGCGACGGCCGGGCTGGCTCGGGCAGGTCTGCTCGACGACCGCAAGCACACGAGTGCGGTGAAGGAGTACCTGCTGGCCACCGGCTACCGGGGCGGCGACAACTACGTGGACGAGCGAGCCGTGGTGGACGGCGATCTGATCACCGCGGGGCCGGACTCGCCGGTGCAGTTCGCGCGGGCTGTGCTGCAGCGCCTCGGTCTCGCGTCGGAGGAGAAGCTGGACGCGTACGAGGGCGTGTTCCACCGCGCCGACCCGTCGGCCTACCCGGCGCTCGTCGGCTGATGACCGTTCCGCCGCGCGAGGACTGGCCGACGCCGGCTCCGCAGTCGGAGGGTGGTGCGTTGTTGACGGACGTCATCCTCGCCACCTTCCGGCTGAATGCCCGGCTGATGGAGGCCGCTCAGGATCTGGCCGCCCACGGCGGGATGACCGCCGCGTGGTGGCAGGTCCTCGGCGGCGTCCTGGACGAGCCGCGGTCGGTCGCAGACGTCGGCCGGGTCATGGGCGTCAGCCGGCAGGCCGTGCAGCGCATCGCCGACCTGCTGGTCGAGCGCGGCCTGGCCGAGTACCGGCCGAACCCGGCCCATCGTCGCGCCAAACTCCTCGCCTGTACCGAGGCCGGCTACTGGGCGATCCGGCAGATCTCGGTCGCCCAGCACCCGTGGGCCGACAAGCTGAGCGCCGCCGTCGACCTCGATGAGCTCCGTACGACGCTCGCGACCATGCGGACCCTGATCACGAAACTGGAAGAAGCCTGACCGTCAGGCTCCGCCCGTACGTGTGGTGAGTGGTGAACGTCAGCCGCGTCCCGGTCACTGTCCGCACCACCTGTACGCCGGGATCCGCGGAGGCAGGTCGCAGGTACTGCGCCCAGAGGTTCACCGTGATCGTGTCGCGGGCCGTGGTCGGTTCGGACGCGGCGACGGTGATCGTGCGGTCCTGGTGCCGCTGCAACAGCACCGACGCCGGCCCGTCGATAGTGAGTCCCGGCAGGTTGTGGCGGCCGGGTCCGAAGCTGTTGGCGCCGGTCAAGCCGAGCCCGAGGTGCTGGACCGCCTGCAACCGGGGAGTGTTCGACAACACTGCCAGCCGGCCGTGCTGGTACGAGCGCAAGGCCGATTCCGTTGCATTGGGCACCAATGCGTAGGCGAGGGCCCGCTTCGACCCGGCCGGCTGCGTGACGGTCAGCCCGAAGACCTGCTTGGTCACTGCCGTGTCCGGGTTCGAGGTCCGGACCACCCGCCGGCTTCGCGTCACCTGCTGCAACCCCACCGATACCTGACTCGGCTGGAGGAAGTAGTACCCGAGCGACATCCCGCCGCTCGCGTACCGCAGCCACCGCGGATCCGTTGTACCCGTCCCGCTCCACTCCCGGCCGTCCCGCCGTACGCCGGTGATCGCGACAGCGTCACCAGGAGCGGCGATCCGGGTGTCGATGGTGGTCGTCACCTCGCGGGTGTCGTCACCGACGCCGGCGGCCAGTACGACGATCTCGTCGTCGAGCATGAACCACGACTTGGTCGCCTCCGCGTTGCGGTACACCACGAAGTCGTCGGGCAGGATGTCGCGGGACGCGTACGCGAAGTCGCTCGACTGGACCCAACCGGACGTGCCGTACGCCCCGAGCGTCGCCCCGCCGGAGTGCGCGTTCGTCCCGGTCGGGAAGTAGACGTAGGTGTTCTGCGACTCCGACGACGGGGTGAAGTTCAGCGGGTGCGTCGGGTTGTCGTAGTACGGCGTCGCGTAGAGCTCCGGGATCGTCTTGCGGGTCTCGACCGGCGCGGTCACACCGGCCAGCGCGTACGGCGAGACGGCGGTGAAGTAGTCGATGCCGAAAGCCTGGGTCTGGTCCTGACCCGACAGGTAGAGGTAATGCGCGCCGTCGCCCTGGAACCAGGGCATCAGGTTCTCGCCGCTCATGTACTCGTACTTGCTGATCCGGTCCGAGTTCCGCGACAACGCGAACGCGTACCCGGGCCGGCGGTGCACGTGCCGATCCATCGCGTTGAACGCCGTGGTGCTCGCGGTCGGGTTGAGGTCGGCCGGCACGATCGCGGGATCGGCCTGGAGGTCGGCGAACCGGGCGATGCTGACCGGGGAGACGAAGCTGTTCGGGTTGATCGTCGGCCGGGCGGTGAACTTCACGAACGACTTGAGCCGGGCCGCGTCCTCGCCGGTCGCGTAGTCGGCGAGGTCGACGATCGCCTCCACCACGACCGCCACGTCGGCGTACCCGGTGGTGGTCCGGGACACCGCGCGACCCTTGACGATCTCCATCATCCAGCCCTCGAAGATCAGCGGCGCGAACCCGTCCTCGACCCAGCCCTGCACCACGCCGACCAGGTCGTCGCTCTGCGCGTACTGCGTCCCGGCGAGCACCTTGATGGTCTGGACGACCCGGCTGAGCAGGCCCTTGCCGTAGGAGCCGGTGTAGGCGACGGACGAGTGTTGGATGAACGAGCCGTCGGCGTAGTACCCGTCGGTGACACCGTGCCGCAGGTTGTACGGGTCGATCGTCGCGAACACGGTGAACTGGTCCTGCAGCGCCTTGCGGATCCGCGCGTCGTCACCCATCAGCGCGCCCTGGAGGATGCGGTTCGCGGTGATGTCGACGAGGTTGGCGCCGGTGTGGAAGCGCGAGTCGAGATCGACGTCGCCGTTCTTGCCGTTGCGCAGGTACGCGTCCATCGAGGGGACGTACAGCGCGATCACGTCGGCGGGGGCGTCGAGGAGGGCGAGTGTCTTCGACACGTGGGTGGAGATGCCGATCTCCCAGTTGAACCAGTTGCCGTAGTACCCCTTCGACTGGTCGCCGTAGTAGTTCTGGTGCAGCCAGACCAGCTTCTCGGCGACCCGGGCGCGGACCTGCTCGTTGCCCTGCAGGTTGGATGCCGGGCCGGGGCGCTTCGTCGCGAGCGCGATCTCGTACAGGTGCTGGTACGACGCGTTGAGGTTGGCGTCGCTGGTGCCGAGGGGAAGGCCGGCGAAGAGTTCACCGGATCCGGCCCGGTCCATCGCACCGAGCCAGGTGCGGGCGGTCGAGTCGATCGCGGCGAGCTTGGCGGCGACCTCCGGTCGGGCGTTGGACGCCGACGTACCGGCGTAGATCCCGACCGCGTTGGTGAGCAACTGGCTCGCGTCGGCGTCCACGGCAGTCATGGTGGCCTGAGATCCGGCGGCGCGGGCGGCCGGGGCCGGGTTGACCGCGGTCAGCAGGGCGGTGGCGGGTACGAACGACAGCAAGCGGCGGCGGCTGATGTGCACTGATACTCCCGGACGGATGGGAAAAACCTCACCCGGGGAGTCAATCAGCCGGAACTATCCTTCGGCAACCGCTTACAACCTGCTGACGCAGGTTTTCTGAGCCTGCGCCGCGCCCACCGTCACGAGCCGCCCGCTCCCACCAGCCGGCCGTCGATCGACAGGATCCGGATGCCGCCGCCGGTCGCCTTGGTTGGGATCACCAGGGCGACCTGGTGGAGGTAGTCCTGGTGCAGGGTCTGGGTGTACTTGACCATGCTGCTGAACGCGGTCGCCTCGCCGCTGGTCCAGTACGCGTTCGAGCCGGGCTCGACCCGCTGCAGGTACCGCTCGGTCACAGCCAGGAACACCAGCGCGTCGCCGGTCGAGGTGATGAGGGTGAGCGGTTCGCCGGACGGCTCGAAGGTGTCCGCGACACTCAAGATGTACGGCTGCTTGGTGTCCGCCACCTTCGCCCTGGCCCGCCGGTCGAGGAGCGTCGTCGTACCCGGCGAGGGGACGAACAGCTTGGCCTTCGCCGACTTCGCGCCCTCGGACAGGTACGCCGCCAGGTTGGTCGCGGCCGACGCCGGCAGGCTGTGGAGCTTGTCCAGGTCCGCCTTGGCCGGAGTCCGCAGACCCTCCATCGACGGCAGCTTCACCGTCTTCAGCGGGTAGACCGAGTGCGTCAGCAGCCACGGCGCGCCGGCGCTCTGCCGCTGCCAGACGCCGAGCTGCCGGCTGCCCGGGTCGTCCGAGACGCCGGAGCTGACCACGAACCGCATCGGGTACGAGCCGAACTCCGGGGCGCCGATCTGCGGGTCGGTGAAGCTGAACGGCTTGGTCGTCTCCTTGCCGGCCGGGTCGAGCTTGCGGCCGATCAGGAAACCGGCCCGGGTCTGGGCCAGCGTCGGGTTCGCCTCGATGGTCTCGGCCAGCTTGGCGTCGCGGGCCTGGTTCGCCTTGTTGTTGAGCTGGTTGTACCGCTGGACGACGGCCTGCGCGTCGGCCAGCGTGACGGCCGGGCGGGTCTCCGGCGCGGCCATGCTGTTCTTGGCCGGCAGCAGACCGCAACTCGTTGTCGTGAGCAACAAAGCGCCGCTGGCCAGCAGCGCCGCGGTCTTCCGCACCGCCTCGTCACTACGTTCGAACTCCGGCGACTCCTCCAGACTCACAATCGCCGGCTCCTCATCCCCCTCCAGCTCCTCCCGGGCGTCCCGCCACTCCCGGTACTCCCGCTCATCCTGGGCGTCCCGCTCCTCCCGGTCCTCCCGGGCGTCCCGCCACTCCCGGTACTCCCGGGCGTCCCGGTTCCCCGGGTCCTCCCGGTCTTTCATGTCGTCCCGGTCCGCCAGGCTCGCCCGGACGTCCCGGTCCTCCCGGTCCTCCCGGTCTCTCAGATCCTCCCGGGCGTCCTCCCGGTCCGCCCGGTCCGAAAGGTTCGCCCGGTCGTGCCGGTCTTCCTGGCCGGACGCGTCCTTGGCGTACGGCGCGTCGTCGTACCCGGGGTCCTGCTCGTCGTCCCGGACCGCGCCGACCGCGATCAGGAACGCCGGGGACTTCGCCTTCGCCACGGCGACCGGCGACATCAGCATCGGCGCCGTGGTGATCGACTCCCTCTGCTCCGCCGGCCGAATGATCGGGGCCTGATAGACCTCAGCCTGTGCACCCGGTGCAGCCGGTGCCGCCTGGGCCGAGGCCACCGGGGCCGGGGTGAGGGGCACGGGTGCCGGGGCACGGTGTGGGCTGGCCGGGGCGGAGCTGGGTGCGACTGTGGCCGGGGCCGGGGCCGGGGCCGGGGCCGGGGTCGAGGACGAGGTCGAGGCCGGGGCGGCTGGGGCTTGGGCCGGGATGGTCGGGCTCGGGGTGACTGGGAGCGGGGTGATCCGGGCGGGGGTGAAGGCCGGCGCCAGGGCGGTCGCGGAGCGGGGGCGGAAGGTCAGCAGGAGGCCCAAAGTGAGCACCAGGACGCCGGCGCCCAGCACCAGCAGGCAGACCCCGAACGCACGCTGGATCTCCACCCCGAACCGCACGTCGGCGCCCACGGCCGGTGTCCCGTCCGCGTTCATCACGACCACGTCGTACCGGCCGTCCTGGATCGGCCAGGCGACGGACTGCGTACCGGACCCGCTCGCCTGCGCGACCCACCAGTCGAGCTCGCCGGGCGGCGTCAGCTTGGCGTTGCGGCCGCGCATTTCCTGCGTGCCGAACGCGGCAGGCGGATCGAAGCGGATCAGCCGGGTGTGCGCGGTGCCGGCCAGGTAGTCGGCGACGTCCAAGTCCTGCGCGACGCCGACGAACACCGGTCTGTCACCGGTCGCGGTGACGTGCAGGGTCGGGCCGTGCCGGTCGAGCAGGTCGGGCGCGGTGATGACGGCCAGACCCGGGCTGCTGAACTGCCGGCTGCCGGTCGAGATCGTGTTGTCCGGGCCGACCAGCCAGAAGGCGGCGACCGCTCCGGCGACGGTGACCACCAGGCCGGCCAGGCTCAGCAACAGGCCCAGGGCGGTGCGGGCGAAACGCATGAAGAGGCTCCCGTTGGTACGACGAGCCCGGCCGCGGCGGGTGGACCGGGCACGGGCTCACCACCGAGGCCAGATCGCTCCCCGTAGTTCACCCGTTGCCCTGGATAACTGACCCAACAAGAATCTGTTACTGTTTCATGAATTAACGAATGGGGATTCACAAATCCGGAGGGTTGGCGATGGCGCGCCCGAGGCTGGTCGGCGACGACCTGATCCTGGACGCGACCCGCCAGGTTCTGGCCGAGCTGGGCCCGGTGAAGCTGACCCTGGCCGCCGTCGGCCGGCAGATCGGACTGGCGCCGCCGACGCTGATGCAGAGGTTCGGGTCCAAGCGCGGGCTGCTGCTCGCGTGCGCCGCACGAGCGCCGCTGATGGTGGTCCGCGCGGTCGAGGAGGCCGAGGCGAGGAACACCTCACCGCTCGCGACCCTGCGGGACTTCGCGCTGTCGGCGTGTGTGCAAGAACTCAGCACCGGTCTCGGCTTCGGTCAACTCGACGTCGCGGATCCGGAGCTCCGTCAGCACGCGCAGGCGTACTCCGTGGCTGTCGTGGACAGCTGCGCGCGTCTGTATCGAGCCGCCCAGGAGGCCGGCGAGTTACGGCCGGACGTCGACGTGCCGGCCCTCGCCCGTCACACCCTCGTCTGTCTCAACGGTGCGCATCAGGCCTGGGCGGTGAACGGTTGGGGCTCGTTGACCGAGTTCCTGACCGAGCAACTCGATCTGATGATCGGGCCTTATATCTGTCGGCAGTAGGACCTGACGATCGTCAGGGGTCAGGCAAGACTTTTGCTCACTGTGGTGCTTGGTCGTTGCTCGTAGTTTCGGGACCATGATCTCGAGGTACGACGGAATCCGTCGAGTCCTGGCGTCGATCGGCGTACTGATCGCGGGAGCGGTCGCCGTCCTACTTCTCTATCCCGGTGGGCTGGGCACGCCCGAGCCGGTGCGCGTGACCGGCGGCGAATCGGTCACCGTGTTCCGCGAGGTGAACGAGGTGGTGGCCGGCGCGCCGTCCTGGGTGGGCTCGCTGGTTGACCTCGCGGGCGACGGTCTACTGATCGTGCTGGGCTTGCTGCTCGTCTGGGCGGCGCTGCGGCAGCGGGATGCGCGGGCGCTGGCCGGCGTACTGCTGACCGGTTTCGGGACTGTGGTCGCGTATGGAGTGAGTGAGGCCCTGAAGTTGGTGGTCGACGAGGAACGCCCCTGCCGAGTCGTCTCCGGTGTCTCGGTGATCGCGCACTGTCCCGCGATGGGTGACTGGTCCTTCCCCAGCAATCACGCCACCCTCGCGGCCGGGCTGGGCGTCGGTATCGCACTGCTGTGGCCGCGGCTGGCTGTGATCGCCCTGCCGTTGGCAGCCGGAGACGCGTTGGCCCGCGTCGCGGCCGGGGTGCACTACCCGCATGACGTCGCGGCCGGTGCCGCCCTCGGCGCGGCCTGCGTTGCCGCGCTACTGCTCCTGGCCAACCCGCTCGTCACCCGGCTGGTCAGCGTACTGCTCAGAACAGGCACCATCGAGAAGCCGAGCAACGCACGGGTCGCCTGACCTTTGCCTTGGTCAACCGTTTGATCGAGGCGCCTCAACCCCAGGGCCGGTTCGTCAGGTGAGCGATGCGCGGGCAGAGCCCTTTACCTCTGAGGTCATCGTCCTCGGTGCGCCAGGGGTGCGACGATCGGCGTACCGAGGCCGACCGAACGAAAGGACGTCATGACCGCCTACGTCATCGCTCACCTGCAGGACGCCGCCCCGCACCCGGAGATCGCCGAGTACATCGAGCGCCTCCCCGCGACCTTTGAGCCGTACGGCGGCCGCTACCTCGTCCACGCCAGACAGCACGAGGTGATGGAGGGCAACTGGCCTGGGTCCGTGGTGATGATCGGCTTCCCCGGGACCGCCGAGGCGCGGGCCTGGTGGGACTCACCCGGATACCAGGAGGTCGCGCCGCTGCGCGCGCGACACATCGAGGGCGACATCATCCTGGTCGAAGGTGTCCCCGAAGACTATGTGCCGACCGCTGCCGTCAAGGCGCTACGCGACGCCCTGCTCACTGAATAGCCCGGGCCGGCCCGCGGCGTACGAGGACATCCACATCACAGCACTCGATCAAGCGACCGTTGGATGGCGTCCATCACCTTGTCCAGGTCGGCCGCGAACGCTGGATTGACCTGAGCCATCCCGGCGAACCACAGGCCGAAGGCCACCTCCCGAGTGGCGATGAAGTCGTCCAGGTGAGTTGGATCGGGCGGCTCGCGGCGTTCACCGTAGCCGTCGAGAAGCGCCGTACGGATCGCGGTGTAGTCGTCCCGGCCGCGGTACTCCCACAGTGGTACCGCGATGTCGTAGAGCCAGTAACCGAATCCGCAGTCGTCGAAGTCGATCAGCCGCACCGCATCACCGTCGAACAGAGCGTTCTCCAGATGCAGGTCGGCATGGATCAGGCCGAAGGCGTCCGGCTTCGATCCGAGACCCGCCATGACAGAACGCATCCGGCGCGCGACCTCGTCGAACTGCACGCGGACCGGCGCCGGCAGCAGGTCCCAGCACCCGGCCGCGGACACGCCGCCGTACTCCATCGTGTCGCCGAAGAAGGTCTCCCAGTCCCACCGCATGCGGACGAACCCGGACGGCGGAGTCCACGCCGAAGCGTGATCGTGCAAACGGGCGAGGACGCCACCCAGTCGGCGGAAGTGCACCGATCGTGGATTGGCGGCCTGCATTCGTCCGCTCTGCCAGCCGAGGACAGAGCAGACCCGGCCGTCGGCGACGGTGGTCCACTGTCCACTGCGGGTCCGGATCGGTGTCGGCACGCTCAGATCCGTGTCTGCCTGCAAGGCGGCCAGCCAGGTCAGCTCCGATCCGACCGCGACCCTGGAGTCGACTCCGCGGCCGTGCCGGTTCGGCCGGTGTACGCGCATCAGGAATCGGCCGTCGCTGGAGTCAACCCGAAACGTCGTGTTTTCGCCGTGCGCGATGAATGACAGGCGTGGATCGTCGATTGGGTAGTCCGCAAGCGCCCGCACGGCCGTACGTCGGATGCGTGCGATCTGTGCACGCTTCGACACCAGCTCGGGCATCCCGCAGCGTATCGCCGACCCCTCGCCCGCCACCAGGACGGCCAGCGTGAGGTGACGGAGACGGCGCGCTGCCGGTCGCATCGGGCGCGTAACGGTCGGATCCCTGAGATGACGAAACCCCAGGTCGGACTTGCCTCTGACCTGGGGTTCGCTGGAGCGGGTGACGGGAATCGAACCCGCACTGTCAGCTTGGGAAGCTGATGTTCTGCCATTGAACTACACCCGCATGCCTGGCGGTTGGACCAGCAGGCGCAGACGAGCATAGCGGATAGGTGGACCCCGATCCACGCAGGGTCCACGCGCCCCGGCAGGCCGGCGAGTGACAAACCGTGGCGTCAATCCGCCCGATCCACGCGTCCGCACGCCGCGGCGGATCGGCGAGTGACATACCTTGCCGTCGATCCGGCCGATGCACCCGCGCCGCGACGCACCCCGGCCGCGACGCACCCCCGCAGCCGGTCCGGCGCCACTCCTCCTGCCGCATCGGCGCCAGCCGTCGCGCTCGCACGGCGACAACGCCTCTCAACTGCCTCGACCACCTCCGACCTGCCCGCCGTACGACGACCACCCCTCTCAACTGCCTCGGCCACCTCTGACATGTCGCCCGCACCGGCCCGGCGAGTGGCAGACCGTGCCGTCGATCGGCCGGCACACCATCGTCCGCCGCGACGCACCCCCGGCCGCCGGTCCGGCGCCAATCCTCCTGCCGCATCGTCGCCAGCCGTCGCGCTCGCACGGCGACAGCGCCTCTCAACTGTCTCGGCCACGTCTGACCTGCCCGCCGTACGACGACCACCCCTCTCAACTGCCTCGGCCACCTCTGACGTGTCGCCCGCACCGGGCCGGCGAGTGGCAGACCGTGCCGTCGACCCGGCCGACACACCAGCGTCCGCCGCGACGCACCCCCCGGACGCCGGTTCGGCGCCACTCCTCTGCCGCATCGACGCACTCCGCGCCGCCGGTCCGGCGCCAATCCTCCTGCCGCATCGACGCCAGGCGTCGCGCTCGCACGGCGACAACGCCTCTCAACTGTTTCGACCACCTCTGACCTGTCCGCCGTACGGCGGCCACCCCCTCGACTACTCGACCGTGCTTGGTATGCCCGCCGTACGGCGACCACACCGTCAACTACTCGACCGAGCTCGGTGTGCCTGTCGTGCGGCGACCAGGGCGTTGTCGGCGAGGGTCCGTCGGACGCGGGGCTGATGGTTGTCGGAGGAGTCCGCGCGGGCAGGTGGCTGTTGGTCGGGAGGGGCCGTTCGGGCCGCCGGTTGCGTTGTTGGGAGGGCCGCAGGTGGGGGCCGGATCGGTCGGTGGGGGCCGTTGGTGGGTGCTGGTGGGGTCGGGGGAAGTGAAAACCGATGCCCGATGCATCGAAAAGGGGGTGTGGGGCGGTTTGCGCGGAGGGTTCCTGGGCAGTTTTCCACAAAGGGCGCGCCCAGGACTGGGCAGGTCCGGCAGTTTCTGGCAGATTAGAACGCGTTGCCGGGGGCAACATTCGACGCAACGTGAGGACGCGGTCCTCGCCGGGACCGGACAAAATGGTTGCGGGGCAACTGGATGAAGGGGTGAATGGTGGCAACAGACACGAGTGACGTGCTGGACAACCTGGAGAAGGAGCTCGTCACGTTGGGCCGGCGGCTGCGGGGTCTGCAGCGGACGCTGTCCGACGAGGCGCATCCGGATCTGGAGCCGGCGCAGTACGCGTTGCTGAACCACGTCGAGGAACTGGCGCCGGTCCGGATGGCCGACCTGGTGGCAGCTCTCGAGGTGGACAAGGGTCCGGTCAGCCGGGCCTGCGCGCGGCTGGAGGAGGAGGGTCTGCTGAAGCGTGCGGCCGACAAGTCGGACGCGCGGGCGACGCTGCTGACGCTGACCGCGGCGGGCAAGCGCAAGCTCGCGGCGGCCCGGAAGAAGCGGCACAAGGTGATCGAGGACCTGCTCAAGGACTGGTCGCCGGCACAGGTGAAGACCTTCGCCAGCCAGGTGTCGAAGTTCAACAAGCTGGCCGGCTGAGGCAGTTCGTTGCCTGAGGCCCCGAGGTCGCCGGTACGCCGCAACGGTGCCGGCGGACGTCAGGGGTACGACGGCCGGACGCGGGACAACTCGGGGAAGCCCGGAGGCGTGGTCACGCCGGGGAGCTGAGGGCTCCGGACGACCGCCCCCGGGCACCGGGACGACCCCCGGCCGCCCAGAGTCAGCCAACCCACGCCCGAGCCGCCCAGGGGGAGCGGCGGCCGGGCCTGGTCGAACCCCGAAATCACGGTCTTGGACGGCGTGTCGCCCATCGCCCACGAAGAACCCGTCGTCATCATCGACGCGCCTCGCGCCTCGCGCCTCGCGCCTCGCGCCTCGCGCCTCGCGCCTCGCGCCTCGCGCCTCGCGCCTCGCGCCTCGCGCCTCGCGCCTCGCGCCTCGCGCCTCGCGCCTCGCGCGTCAGGCAGCACGGTCCACGCGCCACGTCACGCGCCAGGCAGCACGGCCACGCGCCGCTGTCCACCACCATGCCGACCTGGTCCCGCGAGCCGCCGCCGCGGCGATGACACGCTGCTGCATCTGGCCGACCCGACCAGATCCCGATCCGGTCGCGTGTCTCAGGCGCTGCGCGGCCGAAGGAACAGCCGCTGCTGAGGGCCGCGGCGCGGTCCGGACCATCGCGTGATCACCCTGACCCACGGTGGGGCGCGTGAGCGCGCCACTTGTCACGCGTCAGGCGGCGCCGAAGGCCGCCTCGCGCCACTCGCCACCCGCCCACGCGCCACCGCCCACGCGCCAGGCGTCAGGCGTCAGGCGTCAGGCAGCACGGTCCACGCGCCGCGCGCCACGTCGCGCCAGGCAGCACGGCCACGCGCCGCGGTCCACCACCGCGCCCGACCTGGTCCGCGAGCCGCGGCCGCGGCGATGACGCGCTGCTGCTGCATCTGGCCGACCCGACCAGATCCCGATCCGGTCGCGTGTCTCGGGCGCTGCGCGGCCGAAGGAGGCCGCGGCGCGGTCCGGACCATCGCGTGATCACGCCGGCCCACGGTGGGGCGCGTGAGCGCGCCTCTTCTCACGCGTCAGGCGGCGCCGAAGGCCGCCTCGCGCCTCGCGCGCCCACCGAAGGCCGGCTCCCCGCCGGCGCGAAGACGTGTTCACCGATCGAGCGGCGCCCAAGGCCTCCTGACCGCCGGTCAGCCGGCTGGCAGAATCTGGGGATGGGGGCTAACGTGCGAGCGTGCTGCTCTCCGACCGTGACATCCTGGCCGAGCTCGAGGCGAAGCGGGTCCTGCTGGAGCCGTTCGATACTGCGATGGTGCAGCCGTCGAGTGTCGACGTACGGCTGGATCGGTTCTTCCGGGTGTTCGAGAACCACAAGTATCCGCACATCGACCCGGCCGAGGAGCAGCCCGACCTGACCCGGATGGTCGAACCGGACGGCGACGAGCCGTTCATCCTGCATCCCGGTGAGTTCGTGCTGGGATCGACGTACGAACTGGTCACGCTGCCCGACGACGTGGCGGCGCGGCTGGAGGGCAAGTCCTCGCTGGGCCGGCTCGGTCTGCTCACCCACTCCACTGCCGGGTTCATCGACCCCGGGTTCTCCGGGCACGTGACGCTCGAGCTGTCCAACGTGGCGACACTGCCGATCAAGCTGTGGCCCGGTATGAAGATCGGCCAGCTCTGCTTCTTCCGTCTGTCCTCACCGGCCGACCACCCGTACGGCTCGGAGAAGTACGGCTCCCGCTACCAGGGCCAACGCGGCCCCACCCCGTCCCGCTCCTACCAGAACTTCCACCGCACCGACATCTGAGTACGGCGACAGCCGAGAGCCCCGGCCGGAAGACCGAGGCTCTCGTGGGGCGCGGACGATCAGCCGACAGCCTTCTGGACAACCAGGATCGCCTGGGTAGACGCCGGTGCCTTGCTGTTCGGTTCGAGGAGGTATGCGCTTCCGTAGGTCGAGACTGCGGTCGGCGACTTGGGCTGGCCGTACAGCAAGGAGGTATCGCCCCACCCGCCGATGTCGCCCGGCGACGATTGCGCCGCCTCCGGCGTGCTGCTCTCGGTCGGGGTGCTGCCGTCGGACGGTGTGCTATCGGGGGTCTCGCCCTCGCCCGGGGCTGGAGTGGGCGTCGGGATGTCCTGGCCGCTGACGGCGTCCATCAGGACAGCTTGCTTCTCCGCCTGGGCGTACACCACCCCGTGGAAGACAGCGGTCACGTCGGGGACGACGCGGCTCGCGGCCTCGTTCGTGTAGCCCCACACCTTCTTTCCGGTGGTGTCGTCGAAGCCGATGATCTCGACCGGCTCCAAAGCGCGGATGCCGTTGCAGACGACGGTGTTCTTCTGATCACCCCGACATTCGTAGTCGACCTCGCGGCTCTCGTCCTTCAGCGTCGACGTCAGCGTGGTGAAGGCACCGCTGGCGATGTCGACGGAGTACAGACTCGACGACTTGTGGCCGTCCAGCTTGCCGCGTGCCGACTCCGGGACATAGATCGAACCGGACAAGAACGCGTGCTTCCCGCCGGAGCCGGCCGGGCTGAGGTGGGTCACCTTGACCGGCGACTTCTTGATGATCTTCCCTGTCGAGGCGTCGGCGGTGGCGATGCTGATCACCATCGACCCAGCCGGTCCTTCGCCGGTGGCGCCAACCATCCTGCCGTTGAGTACGCCGGCTACCTCGAAGACCGGGGTCACTGAGGATTTCTTCGTCGTGGGATCGGCGAAGACGGTGAAGGTGCCCGCCTTCTTGGCGGCGGCGGACGAACCGGGCGTGACGCTGACCGCAATCTGTCCGGTTGCGGTGTCGTACGCCTGGCTGATGACGTCCTCGCCGCCGTTGTCGGGGCCGAGAGTGGGACTGAGGTCGACCGGAACCGATGCGAGGACCTTGCCGTCGGCCGGATCGATCCACTGGAAGAGGACCTGGCCGTGGGCTTTCTGCGTTCCGCTGCCCTGGACCCGCTGGACGTAGGCGACGCCGATGACCTCCTTGCCGTTGAGTTGCACGGCAATCGGCTTGCTGGAGTCCGAGGTCGTGGTTGTGGTGTCCTCCTTGGACATCACCTGCCACGAGTTGAGACCTGCGACGTTGCGACCGGTGATGCCGTCCACCCCCGCGTACAACGCGGTTTGCCCGACCATGCCGGCTGTGACCGAGTGGATGCTGGTCCCCTGCGTCCGTGGCTCGGGGATCGCGGCGACGGGAGAGAACGCCTTGGGCGGATCGAACGACGCCATGTCGGGCGTGGTGGAGGGCGACGCGCTCGGCTGGCCGCCGTCGCCGGCGCCGGAATCGGATGCCTTATCGTCATTGGCGCTGCAACCGGCCAGAAGCGCGACGGCGGCGGTCGCAGTGATCAACGGACGCAACATTGTGGTGTTCTCTCCCCAGTCTGGACCAAGCGTGACCGCCTGAACGCTAGCAGTGTTCGCGGGCCCCTACGGCCGTTATCCACAGCCCTTGCCACAAGTTGCAGACGGGTGCCGGGACGGGTGGTCAACCAGTCGGGGTGAGGGTGACCAGGACCTTCTCGAAGTCGAGGCTGGCGGCGCCGGTGGCATCCTGCAGGTAGATCGCGCCGTACGGCGTCACGGCGGTCGGCGACTGCATCTGGTTGTCGTAGAGGGACAACGCATCGCCCGCTGGGGTAGCGCCTGACGGACTCCGCGTGGCGGCCGGGATGGCCCTACCGGAGGCCGCCTCCAGCAGCACAGGCTGTCCCCCGGACTGCGCATAGACGACACCGTGGAAGGCTGCGGTGACCCGGGGCGCGACGCGCTGTCTCTCGGTGTAGCCCCAGAGCTTCTTGCCGGTCTTGTCGGCGATGCCCAGGATCTCGACGCTTCTCAGATCCTGTGATCCGTTACAGACGATCAGATCGGCCTGGTCGCCGAAGCAGGTGAAATCGCTCATGCCGGGCATCCGCGAAATGATCCGCTCGATCGAACCCGAGACGAGGTCGACCGAGAACAACGTGGTGCGGTAGGCGCGGATCGGCGATTCGACGATGTCGACGCCGTCGAAGACAGCCTGCCTGGTGCCGCTGCCTGCCGGCCACAGGATCTCGAGTCGGGTCGGAATCTGCTTCGTGATCTTGGCAGTGGCGCCGTGGGCCAGCACAATCGCCGGGTTCGCCTTCCGCTTCCTGATGCCGGCGACGACGCCGTTCAGTACGCCGCCGGGGACGACGAACGGGATCACGGACGACTTCCTGGTCTTCGGGTCGGCGTACACGGTGAAGTCGCCGGCCTTCGCCTCGGTCGCGTCGGAGCCGGGTGAAACGCCGATCGCGATCTGCCCGGTGGGCGGCGTCGTACGCCTGGTGCAGCACCCGGTTGCCGCGCCCGCCCGGGCCGAGGACTGCGGTGAGGTCCGCGGCCACCTCGGCGAGCTTCGTTCCCTCGGCCGGATCGAGCCATTGGAACAGCACCCGGCCGGTCTGCACGTAGGCGACGGCGACGACGTCCTTGCCGTCCAGCCGGACCGCCATCGGGGTGGTCACGGCCGAGGTGGTGATTCCCGCAGCCGCGGCCGGGACGGTCCAGGATTTGCCCTCGCCGGCGATGTTCCGGCCGGTGATCCCGGTGACGCCGGCGGTGAGCGCCGTCTGTCCGGCCATGCCCGCGGAAATGGTGTCTCTGTTGTCCTTGAGGTTCCGCTCGACGCCGACGGCAGACGTAGGGACGAACACCTTTGGTGGGTCGAAGACGGAAGGCGTCGTACTGACCGCAGCCGTTCCGGCGTCGGGCTTGTCTGCGTGACTCCCGGTGCAACCCCCGAGCACCACCAGGGCCGTGGCGGTGGCGACTGCCCTGACCGTCGTCGGACGCAGCTTCATTCTTGTTCCCCCCAGCCGAACTGATCGCGTCGAACGCTAACAGTGACCCCGCCGCCTCACCGGCATCAGTCCCAAATGTTGCAGCAAGGTGCAGATGCCCATGGGGTCATCGGACGACTGAGAGGCGGGGGCTGGAGTGTTTGGGTTGGGGTTCGAGGCGGTCGGCGAGGCGGCGGAGGGCGGTGGCTAGTTGGTGGCGGGGGCGGCTGACGCGGTTGGACTGCGCCGACGTCTGTCGCTGGTGATGCTTGGCTGCTTCGCGCTGATGGTGGCGTTGGGCTCGGGCTTCGGCGGCTCGTAGGTGTTCGGCGACGCGGTGGCGTGCGATCTCTTGGTGTTCGGTGATCATCGTTCGGGCTCCCCTCACGTTGGCCCCGTGCTGATGTCGGCAATGCTTCGCCCAGGTCCCGCCGGGCCAGGACCGGCGGGACCTCCTGGGTGGGTGGATCAGGTGGTGCGGATCAGACCTTGACGACGCTGATGTCGCCGGAGACCGTGCGGGCCCGCAGCATCAGCGCGCGCTCGCCCTCGGCCGGCTTCTCGCCGGGCTCCAGGTCGCACCGGATCCGCCCGGTGACGGTCTTCAGGTCCAGGTACGTCGGGACGCCGTCGGGTACTCCGATCTGGACGTCACCGCGGGCCGTCTCGGCCTGGACACTCGGTCCATCGGCGATCTCGACCGTGACATCGCCGGAGCCGGAGGTGGCGATCGAGTGGTCACGGATGCGCTCGATGGTGATGTCGCCGGAGCCGACCTTGACGGTCGTCGGGCCGGCCGCGTCGCCGACCCGGACGTCACCGGAACCGGTGGTCAGTCCGAGCGCGTCCGCGGCCTCGTCGATGTCGATCGAGCCGGAGCCGGTGCCTGCCCGGACGGCGCCGGCGGCGCGCTCTACGCGGACGTCGCCGCTGCCGGTGGTGATCGCCAGGTCGCCCTCGACCCGCTCGATCCGTACGTCGCCGGAACCGGTGGACAACCGTGCCGTGCCGAGCGGCATCCGCGAACTGATGTCGCCGGACCCGGTCTTGATCCGGGCGTCCAGGGTCGCCGGCGTGGCGACCCGCACCCGGATGTCCGGACCGTGGCGGACGTTGCGGGGGCCTTCGACGATCAGTTCACCGTCGTGCACCTTGAAGACGACGTCCTCCTCGCTGCCGCTGTCGACCTCGAGGGAGACCGCCGTCTCGGTGCCGTCGTTCGGGACGATCTCGACCCGGCCGGAGCCGATCTCGATCCGGACCCGGTCGATCAGGCTCGCGTCCTCGACCAACTGGCTGTGGAATCCGCTCACTGGACCCACCCCGTCAACCGCTGGCCAGGTCCACGGCGGCCGCGGTCGCGGTCGCGGTCACGGGTCCGCCCGCCACGGTCGCGGTCCCGGCCCCGCCGGCCGCGATCGGGTCCCCACATGCTGTCCTCGCCGAACGGTCCGTCCGGGCCGAACACACCGTCCGGGCCGAAGACGCCGTTGGGTCCGAGCGGTCCGTCGGGGCCGAGCGGTCCCTCGGGTCCGAAGAAGCCGCCGCGCGGTGGCCGCGGCGGGCGGGGCGGGCGTGGTCCACGGCCCCGGCCGCGGTCGCTCAGCTCGGTCATCACGGTGCGCATCAGCCACGCGTTCGCCGAGATCCCCTCGGCCGCGGCCGCCTCGTCCACCTTGTTCTTCACCGACAGCGGCAGCCGCAGCGTGAACCGCGCGGTCGGCTCGTCGGCCTCCGGCGTGAGCGCCTCGGCGGCCTCGTCGCCGGTCTCGTCGTCGTCGATCTCCTCGTCCACGTCGTCGTGGCTGGTCAGCTGGCTCGGGGCCGGCGTGACCACGAACTCGGGACGGCCGCCGGCCATCCGGAGCTCGACCGAACCGGGAGACAGCTCGCGGCTGATCTCCCCGGCGGCGTCGGACAGGGCTGAGATGAGGGCCAGCCGGCCCGCGTCATCCAGCGTGGCTCCGAGGCGCTGTGCCACGGAGCGAGTTTGGTCATCGGCCAGGGCGGTGGCGTTCTCGACGCTGCGCCGTACCGACTCGAGATAGTGGTCAAGTTCCATGACTGCAACTATGACGTCACAGTGACGTCACTGTCAACCCGGTCTGATGTCATTTCGCCGCCACGGCAGAATGTGAGGCAATCGGCGACAAGGAGATGCGGTGTCCAGAGGTGTTCTCGTCACAGGTGCGTCCAGGGGTGTCGGAGCGGCGGTCGCGCGGGCGTTCGCCCGGGCCGGTGACCGGGTCGTGCTGCATTGCCGCGGCGCGGTCGACCGGGCCGAGCAGGTCGGCTCCGAATTGCCCGGCGAAGGGCATGGGGTGGTCGCCGCCGATCTCGGTGATCCGGCCGCAATTCCTGTCCTGGTTGAGGAATCGGCCGCGATCCTCGGCCGGATCGATGTGCTGGTGAACAACGCGGCATTGTTCGTCGACGAGCCGGTCGCGGGCTCACGGCGGATCGGTCATCCGCTCGCGGAGACGTCGTACGACGAATGGGTCTCGGCGTGGCGCCGTACGCTCGCCGTCAACCTGGAAGGGGCCGCGCACGTCACCTGGTGCGTGGCGCGGCACATGCTCGACAAAGAGCCGTCCGAAGGGGTACGGCGGGGTGCGATCGTCAACGTGGGGTCACGCGGTGCCTACCGTGGCGAACCCGAGGTCCCCGCGTACGGCGCCTCGAAAGCCGGACTGCACGCACTCGGCCAATCCCTGGCGGTATCGCTGGCGCCACATGACATCACGGTGACGTCAATCGCGCCCGGTTTCATCGCCACCGACATGACCGAGACCTTCCTGAACGGTCCGGGTGGTGACGCGATCCGGGCGCAGAGCCCGTTCAACCGCGCCGCGACCGCCGAGGAGGTGGCCGAGGCCATCGTCTGGCTCGCCTCCCCTCCGGCCGGCTGGTCAAGCGGCGCCGTCCTCGACTTCAACGGCGCCTCCTATCTGCACTGACCTCAGACGACCCGGTTCTCCGCGCCGAGCATCCAGGCCTGCTTTTCCAGCTCGACGATGATCGCGTGCAGCAGGTCGCTCGTGCTCGGGTCCTCCGCGTCGACGCGATCGTGGATGGCGCGTGCGGTACCGGCGGCCGCGTGCAGTCCCGCCGTGACCAGGTCGACGACGGCCGCCACGTCCTGCTCGCCGGCCGGGAACTCCGGCAGCGAGGCCGACGCGACGATCGTCGGCGCGCGTCCGTCGGGTGTCGCACCGAGCGCGCGCATCCGCTCGGCGATGGTGTCGGCGGCCTGGCGGGCCGCGTCCACGATCTCGTCGAGTTGCAGATGCAGGTCACGGAAGTTGCGGCCGACGACGTTCCAATGGGCCTGTTTGCCTTGGAGGTGCAGGGCGATCAGGTCGGCGAGAAACTGCTGGAGGCCGGCGGTCAGTTCGGCGGATGCCCGGAAGCCGGTGGAGGGGTGGAGAGCTGATGTGGTCATGACCCCATCGTTGTCACGGAGGGCTCGACCCACCATGTCCGTTCCGACAGGCTTCCCTCAGATCAGGACATGGTCAGCTGCTGTAGACCTCGAGTTCGACGATGCGGGAGTAGGTGTTGCCGTTGCCGGACAGGCAGAGGATGCGTACGGCGTCCGCCTGGACCGGAGCGAAGGTCGAGGTGACGTGGCCGGCCGTGTTGCCGCGGACCTGTGCCACGGTCTGCCAGGCGCCGGTGCCGCTGCGGACCTGGACGTCCCAGTCCCGCAGGCCGTTGGTCGCGGCCGGGTACCTGGCCGAGTCGAGCGTGTAGAGCTCGACCCGGCCGACCGTGGTCGGCTCGGCCAGGGCGACGTCGTAGTGGTCCGGGAAGGCCGCGCGGGTCCCGTCGTTCCAGCCGGTCAGGGTGTCCCAGTGCTCGGAGTCCTTGTCCCCGTCGACCCCGCCGCAGACCGCGAAGTTGCCATGCGTCGACGAGGCCGAGGCCTGCTCGCCCAGGGCGACGTTGCTGCCCGGGCCCTTTGACGGCAGGGGATTGACCGTCACCGGAACGGTCAGCTTGGACTTGTCGACCTCGAGATCGATCGAGTACTCGCCCGGCTCGGTGTCGCGCGGTACGCGGACCTCGACCGGCGCGGACACCGGCTGGTCGGGATCGACGGCCGGCAGCCAGGACGAGAACAGTTCCCGCGACAGCTGCAGCGGACCACTCGGGTCCAGCGTCAGGTCGGCGTACCGGTCCTCGGTGCCGGTGTTGGTCATGGTGAGCGTCAGGTTGCCCGGGAAGCACGGCAGGCCGACGACGCTGAGCTGCTGCGGCTGGACCGCGATCTGTACGTCGGTCCCCGGCCGGCTACTGGTTGCCTCAGGCAACGCGATCACGGTCGCGGCCACCGCGGTGCCGAGGGCGACGGCCGACTGCCAACGAAGGGTCATCGAAGTCTCCTCAGACGAACTGGATTCCCGGGCGCCCGTCCTCGACGAGGAGCTTGGCGCGGGTGCTGACGGTGCCGTTCGGGACGCTGACCTTGTCGACCACGCGGTAGTCGGAGATCCAGCGCTGCGGCGTGATGCTGCAGCTGACGTACCCGCGCTGGAAGTTGCCGAACTTGATGTGCGGGTTCTCCCTGAGCAGGGTCGCGCCGCCGGGGTCGAGGTCCATCCCGTCGATCCCGGACGAGATCGACGTACCGACGAACTCGGTGCCGACGGTCGGCGAGTCCGGGTTGGTGAAGTCGAGCTTCAGGTCCGAGGCGACGCTGCGGTGCAGGTCGCCGGCGATCGACACCAGGTTGCGGACGTTGCGCTGCACGGCACCGCCGAGGATGCGGTCGCGGGACGCCTCGTACCCGTCCCAGGTGTCCATCGGGACCAGCACCTCCGGGCCGTCCTTGACGTCGAGCCGGGCGATCGCGGTCTGGTGGGCGAGCACGTTCCAGCGCGAGCGGGTCGCGGACCACCCGTCGAGCAGCCACTTCTCCTGGGCGTCACCGGTGATCGTGCGGGCCGGGTTCTTGGTCTCCGGGCCGGGCGGCTTGGAGCCGTCGCCGTAGGCCTGGTCCGAGCGGTACTGCCGGGTGTCGAGCACGCTGAACTCGGCCAGCTGCCCGTACCGGATCCGCCGGTAGAGCTGCATGTCCGGGCCCGTCGGCAGCTGCGTGAGCCGCAGCGGCATGTGTTCCCAGTACGCGCGGAAGGCGTTGGCTCGCCGTACCAGGAACTGCGCGGGCGGCGCGCTCGGATGCGCCTCGTCGGCCCAGTTGTCGACCACCTCGTGGTCGTCCAGCGTGACCACCCAGGGCGCGGACGCGTGGGCGGCCTGGAGATCGGGGTCCATCTTGTACGACGCGTAGCGCACGCGGTACTCGTCGAGCGTGACGGTCTGCTGGGTCATCCAGGGCTCGTTCGAGTGCGGCCGGATCCCGCGGTCGATGCCGAACTCGTAGATGTAGTCGCCGAGGAAGAACACCAGGTCGTGGTCCCGCTTTGCCATGTCGGCGTACGCCGTGTACCAGCCCTCCCACCAGGCCTGGCAGGACGCGAAGGCCAGCGACATCTCGGGAATCACGGCGTCCGCCGGCGGCGCGGTCCGGGTCCGGCCGACCGGGCTGAGCATGCCGTTCACGCGGAAGCGGTACCAGTAGTGCCGCCACGGGCGCAGTCCTCGTACGTCGACGTGCACCGAGTGACTCGACTCCGGCCGGGCCTGGGTCGTGCCGTGGCGAACGACCCGGCGGAACTGTTCGTCCTCGGCGACCTGCCACTGGACCTCGACCGGGTGGCGGTCCATCCCGCCGAACGGCGCCAGTGGTTCCGGGGCGAGCCGGGTCCAGATCACCACCGCGTCCGGCAGTGGGTCGCCGGACGCGACGCCGAGAGTGAACGGGTTGCGTCGGTCGGGACCGCCGGTCGCGCCCGCCAGCGCCTGCCCCACCTCGGGCAGGTTGCCGGTCAGCGCCAGCGCGGCCGCCGCTCCGGTCACAGTCAGGAAGCTTCGTCGAGTACTACCCACACGCACGCTCATCGGCACCAGCCCACTCGATCAGTCGAGGTGATCACTTCCGCGACAGGTAAGTTGCCACCTGTCTAACGTCACGTTACGAGAAGTTCTCACAAAGCGCCGTGATCTGACCGATTCCGGCCTCAGCCCCTGACGACCTGGCCGCCGGCGGCGCCTTGATCGTGACCGGTTTGCCGAAGTCGGACATCGTCAACTGGGAGCCTCAGCTGACGATCTTGCTTGCCGGCGGCGCGGTGATGCTGACCGGCTTGTTGTAGTCGGACATCGTCATCACCACCGACATGCCGGAGAGGTTGAACTCCAGCTTGCGCACCAGGTTGGCCTTGTCCAGCCACAGCCAGTACGTCAGCGTCTTCGGCACACCCGCCGGAACCTTCTTGCCCTGTGCGGCCAGGGCCTTCGCGGTGTCCACGGTCACTTCGTACCGGTCCAGCTTCTGGCGGCGGACGGCCTCCGTGCCGACGAACTTCACGCTCTTCAGCGCCCCGTTGAACGACTTGAAGATCTTCGTCGGGTCGCCACCCTCGAGCAGCTCGTCGAGCTCGGCGGACTCACCGGCTTCGAACTTGATGTACTTTCCGGCCGGTGTCGCGCCGGGAATCGAGGCGAAGCCGGTGCCTCCGATCAGGACCATCTTCGCCGTTTTGCCGTTGAACGGCGTGCCGGTCATCGTGAGCGACATCGCGACCGGATCGGCGGTCTGGATACCGTCGATGGTCAGCACGGTGCTGCCGCCGGATGTCACCGTGCCGCTGATCCGCCAGGACTTCTGCCGGGTCAGCGCGCCACATCACGCGGAGAGGAAGAGGTTTTCCACAGATTGCAGGTAGTTGCAGCTAACTTTCGCCGCGTTTGACGGAGGCGAGCAGGAGTTGGGCGACGTCGGCGACCTCGACGGACTCGCGGGCCGAACCATCGGCCTGCTTCGCGGTCAGTCCGTCGGACAGCATCACCCGGCAGAACGGGCACCCGGTGGCGATCCGGTCGGCGCCGGTCTCGACCGCCTCGGTGGTCCGGTTCACGTTGATGCGGGTGCCGATCTTCTCCTCCATCCACATCCGCGCACCGCCGGCGCCGCAGCAGAACGACTTGGTCCGGTTCCGCGGCATCTCGGCGTACTCCGCACCCGGGATGATCTCGAGCAGCTCGCGCGGGGCGTCGTACACCTGGTTGTGCCGGCCCAGGTAGCACGGGTCGTGGTAGGTGATCTTCTGGCCGTTCAGCGAGCTGTCCGCCGGTGCGACCGGGGTCAGCTTGCCCTCGCGGACCAGCCGGTTCAGCAGCTGGGTGTGGTGGATGACGTCGAGCTCGACACCGAGCTGCGAGTACTCGTTCTTCAGCGTGTTGAAGCAGTGCGCGCAGGTGGAGACGACCTTCTTCGCGCCGGTCTCCTTGAAGACCTCCGCGTTCTGCATCGCCAGCTGCTGGAAGACGAACTCGTTACCGGACCGCCGGGCCGGGTCACCGGTGCAGGTCTCGCCGTCACCGAGTACGGCGAAGCTGACGCCGGCGATGTTGAGCAGCTCGGCGACGGCCTGCGTGGTCTTCTTCGCCCGGTCCTCGAACGCGCCGGCGCAGCCGACCCAGAAGAGGTACTCGACCTCGTCCAGCGACGCTGTATCATCAGGGGCGGCACCCCCGATCTGTTTGACCTCGAACGGCAGGTCCTTGGCCCAGTCCATCCGGCCGGACGGGTTCATGTTCCACGGGTTGCCCTTGTTCTCCAGCCCCTTGAACAACCCGTTCAGCTCCGACGGGAACGAAGACTCGATCAGCACCTGGTAGCGGCGCATGTCCATGATCGCGTCGACGTGCTCGATGTCGACCGGGCACTGCTGCACGCACGCACCGCACGACGTGCACGCCCACAACGCGTCCTCGTCGATCACCGCGACGTCCGGCGAGCCGACCAGCGGCTTGTCCTGCTCGGCGAGCACGAGCTCGGGCAACGACTTGCGGTCTTCGTCGGAGGAGGCGAGCAGGTACGGCGCCTTGTTGTACGCGTGCTCGCGCAGGTTCATCACGACGAGCTTCGGCGACAACGGCTTCTCGGTGTTCCAGGCCGGGCACTGGGACTGGCAGCGGCCGCACTCGGTGCAGGTGGTGAAGTCGAGCAGGCCCTTCCAGGTGAAGTCCTCGACCTTGCCGACGCCGAAGGCCGCGTCCTCGTCGAGTTCGTCGATGTTCTCGAAGTCGATCGGCTCGCCCTTGACCATGATCGGCTGCAGCGCGCCTAGTGACAGACCGCCGCCATCACTGGTAGCAGGCTTGCGCTTGAACCAGATGTTCGGCCAGGCGGTGAACCGGTGCCAGGCGACACCCATGGTCGCGTTCAGCGAGATCGTGATCATCCAGGCGAACGAGATCAGGATCTTGATCATCGCGACCAGGTAGATGCCGTTCTCCAGCCGCGACTCGGGCCAGTCGGTGACGGCCTCACCCAGGAACCAGGTCAGCGGGAAGTGCCACCGCGACGCCTCGCCGAGATGCGAGGCCAGCCCGTACTCGAGGGTCCGCAGGGCGAGGATGCAGAGCATTACGCCGAGGATCGTGTACTCGACGTAGTACGCCTGCCAGGCGCGCGAGCCGAAGAACCGGCTGTAGCGACCCTCGGAACCGCTGGGCAGGTGCCGCAACCTGATCACGATCAGCGCGGCGATGCCGAGCAGGCCGGTCCAGGTGAGGATCTCGGTGACCCACTCGAACACGATCCAGTGGCCGACGATCGGCAGCGCGAAGTGGGCGTCGAACAGCTGCCCGAACGCCGTCACCAGGCTCAGGAACAGTCCGATGAAGCCGACGGCGACGAACCAGTGCAGGACGCCGATGTGGCTCCACTGCAGCATCCGGGTGTGGCCGAGCGTCTCCTTGACCAGCGTGATCGTGCGCTGCCCCGGGTTGTCGGTGCGGCCTCGGACCGGCTGGCCGAGTTTGATGACGGACACCATGTGTCCGATCGTCTTGCCGAACAACGCGATACCGACGGCGGCGATCGCGAGCGAGACGACGATGGCGAGGATCTGCATACCAGCGATGTTATTGGTTGGTTACTCGTCAGTCATGTCGATGCGGCCATCATCACGCCCGAGATGTGGTCGAGAGTCAACCGACACACACCGTTACACGGAACTCGTTGCTGCCGGAACGGGGTGCTCCGTAAGTTTCCTACCACTGCGAACGCAGTGATGGAAATGATTTCACGGGAGAATGCGATGCGTCTTCAGCGGGCAGCGGTCGCGGGTGCGGTGCTGGCGAGCGGGTTGATGGTGCAGGGAGCAGGTACGGCGTCCGCCGTGCCGGCCGGCCCGGACAGCACGGTCGCGAGGAAGTGCGACACGAAAGCGGTCTACTGGTACACGCGGGGCGGTAAAGAGGTGTACGTCGGGACCAACCTCTACAGCGAGTGGCTCGAAGGCCCCGGCCGGATCACCTATCAGAAGACGGCGACCTCGGAGTCGAACTCGTCCTGGTCCG
This sequence comes from Kribbella swartbergensis, assembly GCF_054784135.1. Lineage (NCBI taxonomy): Bacteria > Bacillati > Actinomycetota > Actinomycetes > Propionibacteriales > Kribbellaceae > Kribbella > Kribbella swartbergensis. The sequence continues at coordinate 298,555 of NZ_BAAGPM010000008.1, read as the reverse complement.
GCGACCTCGGGGTGAGCATCCCGCTGGTGATCGCGGAGATCCAGAACAAGTACTCCAAGTCCGTCGGCAAGTCGCACTCGGTCTCGCAGACCTGGTCGTACACCGCCGAGGTCCCGGCCGGGAAGATCCGCCGGCTGCACCAGTTGAAGCAGTCGTGGCGGGTCCAGGTGGTCCGCTGGCGGTACACCACCAGCGACTGCAAGAAGACCAAGGAGATCAGCAACAAGACCGCAACCTTCCCGGTCAAGAACCGGGACTATCTGTGGATCCTCGTCGGTCGCGAGTAGGTCAGACGGAGAGACGGTGCAGCCGGGCGGCGACTGCCGGCAGCCGGTGGTCCGACGGCGGGAGCACCGCGTGCAGCGTCTCGAAGATCTCCAGGTCCTCGGCGCCGGTCGACGTCTGGGCGAACTGCCACAGCAGGTCGGCGTCGCCGGTGTCGAGGACCGCGCGGCGCAGCGTCGCGTCGAGTTCGTCGCGCTCGGCCCGGAGCGCCGGGGCGTCGGAACGGGCCAGCAACGGGCCGTTGTACAGCTCCACCGCTGTGGTCAGGTCGCCGTCGCGCAGAGCCGCCTGTACGTCGGTGACGTCGCCGGAGACGTCGGCGATGATCCGGTACGGCTTGGTGTCGAGGACCCCACCACCGAGCAGGTTCCGCAGCCGGTGCATCTCCGCCCGGACGGTGGTCGGGTTGCCTTCGTCGCCGTACAACTGGAGCATCAGTTGCTCGGCGGTGAGCCCGGCCGGATGAAGCAGCAACAGTGCGAGTACTTCGGCCCGTCGCAGGGTCAACGCGATCTCACGGCCGCCGACGACCGCGATCGGCTGGCCGGCGCCGAGAAGTCTGAGTCGCAACGACGGCCGGGACCGGCGGATCGGCGCACCGGGGATGCGCAGCAGGTAGCCCTCGTCGAGCTGCTCGACGACACCTTCGCGGCCGTCGCCGAGATCGATCCGGGACGCGCCGTCGGGAACGTCGAGGCGATCGGGCAACCATTCGAGCGGTTGGACGGCGAGCACGCGGCCGGTCGGGGTGAGCAGGGCGCCGGGCTCGTCGCCGAGTGCGATCAGGTGCCGCATGTTGCGAGCGCGGAGGAGTTCGTCGGCCGCGGCCATCCGGACCCGCAGTTGCCCCTCGGCCAACTGCGCGGCGGCCGTGACGAGCGCGACCATCGCCGGATGCACCGTGCGCAGCGGGCCCGACACGTCGACGGCCCCGATCAGCTTGCCGGTGTCGGGATCGTGCACCGGTGCCGCCGCGCAGGTCCATTCGTGGATGCGGCGGACGAGGTGTTCGGCCGAGTGGATCTGCACGGGCCGGCCCACCGCGAGCGCCGTACCCATGCCGTTGGTGCCGATCTGGTCCTCCGACCACACCGCGCCCTCGGACAGGGCGATCCGGTCGGCCTGACGCCGGACGTCGGCCGCGCCCTCGCGCCAGAGGATCAGTCCCTGGGCGTCGGTGATGATCATGATGTGCGAGGCCTCGTCCGCGATCGAGGTCAGTGTCTGTCGCAGCACCGGCAGGACCGCGCGGAGCGGATGGTTCTCCCGCAGGCCCTCGACCACCTCGGACTCGACGATCACCGGTGGCGCGTCCAGCTCGGGATCGACCGAGGCGGCGAGTGAGCGCTGCCAGGACTCGGCGACCAGCGGGCGTTGTTCGGCGGGTACCCGGCCACCGCCGAGCACCTCGTCGTACAGCTCGCTCAACCGGCGGGCCTGCTCCGGTGCGTCCATCCAGCCTCACTCCGTGTTGCAACGTCGCTGCAACGTCACGCCGCCTACGGTCGGGTCCACGGTCTGGTTTCCGAAGGAGAACCTATGACGATCTTCGCAGCTCCCGGGCGCGATGGCAGCCCGGTCGCGTACAAAACGCGGTACGAGCACTACATCGGCGGCGAATGGGTGCCCCCGGTCAAGGGCGGATACTTCGAGAATCCGACGCCGGTCACCGGTGAGGTCTTCACCGAGATCGCCCGCGGTACGGCGGACGACGTCGAGCTGGCCCTCGACGCCGCCCACGGTGCCGCGCCGGGCTGGGGGCGCACGTCACCGGCCGAGCGGGCGAACATCCTGAACAAGATCGCCGACCGGATCGAGGCCAACCTCGAGGCGCTCGCGGTCGCCGAGACCTGGGACAACGGCAAGGCGGTCCGGGAGACACTGGCCGCCGACCTGCCGCTGGCGATCGACCACTTCCGGTACTTCGCCGGTGCGCTGCGGGCCCAGGAAGGGTCGGTCTCGGTCATCGACGACGACACCATCGCGTACCACTTCCACGAGCCGCTCGGCGTGGTCGGGCAGATCATCCCGTGGAACTTCCCGATCCTGATGGCCACCTGGAAACTGGCGCCCGCGCTGGCCGCCGGCAACGCCGTCGTGCTCAAGCCGGCCGAGCAGACGCCGGCGTCGATCCACGTGCTGCTGGAACTGATCCACGACCTGCTGCCGCCGGGCGTGGTCAACGTGGTCAACGGGTTCGGCGTCGAGGCCGGCAAACCGCTTGCCTCTAGCAACAGAGTGGCCAAGGTCGCGTTCACCGGTGAGACCACGACCGGGCGGCTGATCATGCAGTACGCCTCGGAGAACATCATCCCGGTCACGCTCGAGCTCGGCGGGAAGAGCCCGAACATCTTCTTCTCCGACGTCGCGTCCAGCCGCGACGAGTTCTACGACAAAGCGCTGGAGGGTTTCACGCTGTTCGCGCTGAACCAGGGCGAGGTGTGCACCTGCCCGTCCCGGGCGCTGATCCAGTCCGACATCTACGACGCGTTCCTGGCCGACGCGACCGCGCGGACGCAGGCGATCAAGCAGGGCAACCCGCTCGACACCGACACGATGATGGGTGCGCAGGCGAGCAACGACCAGTTCGAGAAGATCCTCGCCTACATCGAGATCGGCAAGGAGGAAGGCGCCAAGGTGGTCACCGGCGGCGCCCGGGCCGAGCTCGACGGCGACCTGGCCGGCGGGTACTACATCCAGCCGACCATCTTCGAGGGTGACAACAAGATGCGGATCTTCCAGGAGGAGATCTTCGGCCCGGTCGTCGCGGTGACGAAGTTCGACGACTACGCCGACGCGATGAAGATCGCCAACGACACCTTGTACGGGCTCGGCGCCGGGGTCTGGTCCCGGGACATCAACACCGCCTACCGGGCCGGCCGGGAGATCCAGGCCGGGCGGGTCTGGACGAACTGCTACCACGCCTACCCCGCGCACGCGGCGTTCGGCGGGTACAAGAGCTCCGGCATCGGCCGGGAGAACCACAAGATGATGCTCGACCACTACCAGCAGACCAAGAACCTGCTGGTCAGCTACAGCCCGAACAAGCTCGGCTTCTTCTGACCATGGTCGAGAAGGTCGGGTTGACGGACGCGGCGGCGGAACTGCTGCGCCGTCTCACCGCGATGCACGGTCCGCTGATGTTCCACCAGTCCGGTGGGTGCTGTGACGGCAGTTCGCCGATGTGCTACCCGGACGGTGAGTTCAAGACGGGGTCGGCGGACGTGCATCTCGGTGATCTGGTCGTCGACGGCCTGGACCGGCCGATCGCGTTCTGGATGTCCGCGAACCAGTACGAGTACTGGAAGCACACCCGGCTCACCGTCGACGTGGTGAAGGGCCGCGGTAGCGGCTTCTCGGTGGAGGCCCCCGAAGGCGTCCGCTTCCTGATCCGCTCCCGTCTCTTCACCGACCAGGAGTCCGCGGAACTGGGACTCCTCTGAGCTCGCGCGGGTGCGCCCCAGACCACCCCTGCACCCGCGTGACCGACGAGTGCCGACCGTCCGGTGGCGTTGCCGGACGGCCGGCACTCCTTTCTTTCTGCCAGGTCAGCTTCTGGCGATCACCAGGGGTTTTCCGGGCACGACGACGGTCTCGTCCACGGGTACGGCGGTGCCGTCGAGGTGGAGCGCCTTGAGGTCGAGGTGGCCGGCCTCGCAGGTGAGGGTGATGGAGTCCTTCGTGCTGGTGGCCACGCCCCAGCCGGTGCCGGCGACGAACGGGAGTTGCCAGTCGTCGTCCGAGCGGGCCACGTCCAGTGGGGCGAACGTGAGGGTGCCGGACAGGGCGTCGTACCGGAAGCCTGCAAGAGCTTCGAGGACGGTCCAGCCGGCCGCGTTGCGGATGTAGTGGTCGCCGCACTCGATCGGGTTGAACGGGTTGCGCCGGCTGCCGTCGTACCGGTCCCAGAGGCCCTGGAGGATCTGGAAGCCCTCGTCGACCAGTCCTTCGTAAAGGCAGTGGGCGGCGACCTGGTACTCGGAGCCGGTCCACACCTCGTCGCAGTACCGGGTGGGGACTTCCGGTCGGCCGCCGTGCGGCCAGGTGCACATGAGAAGGCCGGTGTCGTTGCCGTCGGCGAAGACCCGGTATGGATGGTCGAAGCCCTCGAAGCCCTTGCGAAGGTTGTGCCGCACCACGTTGCGCAGAGCCGTCTTCACATGCTCGGCGGGCAGTATGTAGCCGAGGTCCAGTTGGTGCGCCCACCACTGTCCGACCAGCTGGTCCGCCAGGCAGCCGTCACCCCATTGGAAGTCGGTCTTCTCTTCCGGCGACAGTACTTGCCTGTAGTACTCGCCGGTGAACAGGAGTTCGTCGTACGCCTTGCTACCGACTTCGAAGAGGACGCGGTAGTCCTTGCCGTCTTCACCCAGTAGCTGCGCCATCTCTTCGGCGGCGCGCAGCGCGGCCAGCCACAGCGTCCCCATGAAGGTGTTGACACCGCACAGGTCGATGTCGTGCGTGCTGGGCTGGATGCCCCGCAGTACGCCCGTCCCGGCCGGGTCCCACTTGGTGCGGATGTGCGTGAGCAGTCGCTCGACGTTCGGCCAGCGTTGACCGAGCCACTCGAGTCCTGCGCCTTGCCGGACTTCCCGGTAGGTCTTGAGTACGTTGCCGAGCATGCCGTCGAGGGCGGGCTCCTCCGGGCCGCCGATCATCACGTCCCACAGTTGGCGGTGGTACGTCGGTGCGATCACCCGGTGCGGGATGTACCCCTCGGGGGCCTGCATCACGTCGTACTCCGTGTCCCGCATGTTGCGCTCGAGTGCTGGGAAGAGGCGTGACAGGGTCTGCTCGTAGTTCCAGACGTGAGTGCAGTTGAGCGGGCAGGAGCCGCCGTACCGACCGGCCCACATCCCGGTGGATGCGCCGAGCACGCCTTCGAAGCCGAACACGGTGTCGTCGGCGGTCTGGAAGACGGTGGGGCTCCGTACGTCGGCAACGAGTGCAGCCAGCCGGGAGCCGGCCTCACCGGGCAGACTGCTCGACTCGAACGCCTGTGCCCAGGCCGTGGTCTGTGCTTCCAGTTCGGGCCAGTCGGCGATGAACGACTCGGTGACAGCGACGGCGTCAGGCGTACGGCGGGTGTACGCGTTGCCGAGCCAGAAGCGGCTGTGCCCGTAGTCGCGCCGCGGGCCGAACTGCTGAAAGTCGACATATCGGTTCGGGAAGTGCCACGCGATCAGGAACCGCAGCCGCATGGACTCGCCCGGCTCCAGCTGGAACGGCACGGCGATGCCGCCGTTCCACGTCGTTCCGGGTGCGCTGGGACCGTCCGCCGGGAACGGCCGGCGCGTCGGGCGTCCGGCCAGGAAGGTGACGAACTGCTCCGGCGTCGACCACTGCGGATACGGCAAGGCATCAGCGCTCTCGGTGGAGAGCACCAGTTGCCCCGCGCCCGGGTGATCCAATGCGAGAGCGGCGTTCTCCATGATGAGCGATGTCCACTCTGCGGTGCGCCGCACTCGGTTCGTGTTGCCGCCGTACAGCGGGCATGAGACACCCTCGATCGGCGTCACTCCGTCCCAGCCCACCGAGTTCTGCAACGTGCCGGCGAGCAAACCGTGCAGCGCGAAATCTCCGGTGTTGTGCAGCGTGAACGTGAACGCTGCGACCGGGAGAGAGCTGGCAGCCGCATCAGCAGGAACCAGCGGGTTGAACACCTCCATGCTGATGTCCAACGGCAGGTCAGTCTCGTAGTCGACCCGCGCACTCGGATACGTCGTCGACACAGTCGCCTCGCCGACAGGACGCAGTACCTCGTGGAGCCGCCGCTCACCAGCCGGTACGACGTCGTCCGTGACCAGTGGCGTGTTCGTCGGCTCCCGCAGAGGCCCTTGAAGCAAACGGATCTCGTCCAGCGGCGGCTCGATCTGCGACAGTCGAAGCGCGAAGAAGCTGTCCGGTACGTGGGCGTCGTGGTTGCCGATGTTGTGCAGTTGCCACTGTCGCAACGCGCCGTTCCCGGCCAACGCGACGGTGCCGGTTCCCAGACCTCCCAACGGCAGTGCGAAGTGTCGAAGGTTGTCACCGGTGTAGTGCATGATTCTCCGTCCATGTACCGGCGGCGGCGAACAGGGCCACCGGGCCGGGGGCGAGCAGAAGCAAGGATGCGGTGATCGAGGTGCCGAGCACCACAGCGACAAAGGCCAGCGCCAGTACGCCGAGCGGGACCCAAGGCGCACGAGCGACCAAGTGGAGTGCGGTCAGCCAGAGCGTCTTGCCGCGGAGTCCGGCGGTCACGCGGAGGCTGAACGCGTAGCAGGAGGCGAGAAGGACCAGAACGGACGCAGAACCGCTGACCGCCACCGGGATCGCGAACACCGGTCCGGAGTAGAGCTGCCAGTTGAGCAGAGCGAGGGCGACGATCAGGCCAGGTACTACGGCGACCTCCACACCGGCGAGAACGTGTTGCTTGAGGTGCCGCAGTAACAGCAGTACACCGCCTCGACCGTCCCGCACCACTGAGTCCGTCGTAGCCACCACGGCCGCCCACACCGGGCCGACGAGCAATGCGCCGAGTACGACGCTGCCCGGCGACACTCCAGGCATCAACAGCACGACCAGGCCGGACGCCGTACAGACCAGGACTCCGCCCGCGGCAAGCAGCGGAAGCTCGTACCACAACGCACGCAGAGCCGCGGGCAGATAATCGGTCATGCGCGGAGTCCGGTGGATGCGATCGAGGCGATGAAGGAGCGCTGGAAGATCAGGAACAGCACGAGAATCGGCAGCACCACCAGCGTGATCGCCGCGAACAGCACCACCGCCGGTCCGCCACCCATGGCCCCCTGCAACGACACGAGGCCGACCGGCAGGGTCATCTTCTCCGGTGACGACAGGAAGATGTACGGCCAGAAGAAGTTGTTCCAGGACGCTTCGAAGACGAAGATCCCGAGCGCGGTCAGCCCCGGCCGGGCCAGCGGCAGGATCACCCGGAACAGGATCCAGAAGTGGCCGGCGCCGTCCATGATCGCGGCCTCGTCCAGTTCCCGCGGGATCGACGCGATGTACTGCCGCAGGAAGAAGATCCCGAACACGTTCACCAGTGCCGGCAACCAGATCGCCACCGTGGTGTCGACCAGGTTCAGCCACCGCATCAGGATGAAGATCGGGACCACCGTCAGTTGCACCGGTACGACGAGGGCCGCCAGCAACACCGAGAAGATCTGGTCGCGGCCCGGGAAGCGCAGCCGCGAGAACGCGTACGCCGCGAGTGCGCTGGTCAGCAGGGATCCGGCCGTGGTGATGACCGCGATCTGCAAGCTGTTCCACGCCATCTGCGCGAACGGGATCAGGTCCGGGACCTGCTGGAAGTTCTCCAGCGTCGGCGGCCGCGGGATCCACCGCGGCGGCAATTGGAACGCGTCGATCGGCGCGGACAGTGCGGTCACGATCAGCCAGACCAGCGGCGCGATCATCAGCAGCCCGCCGAGGACGAGGACGAGGTCGATCACCTTGCCCTTCACTGGTGCACCCACCGTCGGCTCAGCCGGAACTGCAGACCGGTGACGAGCATGATCACCACGAACAACACCAGCGAGAGTGCGGCGGCGTACCCGACCTCGAACGACTGGAAGCCCTTCTCGTAGGTGTACATCACGATGCTGCGGGTCGCGCCGTCCGGACCGCCCTGGGTCATGATCACCATCGGGTCGAAGATCTGGAACGCGCCGATGAACGTGATCACCGTGGCGAAGAAGATCGTCGGCGACATCACCGGCAGCGTGACGCTCCAGAACCGCCACCACGCGTTCGCGCCGTCCACCCGGGCCGCCTCGTGCAGCTGAGCCGGCACCGTCTGCAGCCCGGCCAGCAGGATGATGAAGGTGTAGCCGATGGTGTGCCACCAGTCGACCACGATCAGCGTCGGCAACGCCCAGGTCGGCGAGGCCAGCCAGTTGGTCGTCAAGGGCAGGTAGTAGTTGACCAGACCGAAGGCCGGATCCAGGACGTACTTCCAGATCAGCGCGACCGCAGCCCAGGAGATCAGGAAGGGAAAGAAGAAGGCGGTCCGCACGAAGTACTTCGTTCCGCGGGTCATGGTCCGGTGGACGCCGAGCGCGAGCAGCATGCCGAAGCCGATGTGCGTCACCACCGAGGCGAGCGCGAACACGAAGGTGTTGATCACCGCCCGGATCGTCGCCCCGTCGCTCACCAGTTGCCGGAAGTTCTCCAGCCCGGCGAACTCCGGCGTACTGAGCAGGTCCCAGTGGAACAGGCTCAGCCCGAACGCGGCGATCAGCGGGAGGGCGACGAAGACGAGGAACAGCAGGACGGCGGGACTGATGAACAGGTAGCCCGGAAGCCAGTCCCGCCGTTGGCCGGCCGCCGCCTGCTGGACACGGGCGCGTTGCGCAACGGCGGTCGCCAAGTCAGACCAGCCCCTCGAGCGCGGTCTGGGCCTTGCCGAGCGCGTCGGCCGGCGACGCGTTGCCGGTCAGCACCTGCTTCCAGCCGTCCTCGACCGCCTTCTGTACGGCGGCGCCCTTGTCCGGCGACGGGATCGGCGTCGCGTAGCTCAGCGCCTGGTACAGGTACTCCGTTCCCTTCGGCGCGTCGGTCAGGAACGACGGGCTGTTCGCGATCGACTTGCGGGCCGGGACGATGGTGCCGCCGAGCTGGGCGAAGAACGACGAACCCTCCTTCGAGATCAGGAACTTGATGAAGGTCCAGGCCTCGTCCTTCTTCTTCGACGCCTTCATGATCGGGTAGCCGTTCCAGCCGACCGGCGAACCCTGCTTCACCTTCGTCGGCCAGGGCACGATGCCCATCTTCGCCGTCGCCTTCAGGTTGCGGATGCTGATGATCGGCCACCGGCCGCCGCCGAACATGGCCAGCTTGCCCTGTGCGGCCGCCGTGAACGCGTCGAAGGTCCCTCCGGGCGGCGGCGACAACTTGTCCGCGACCAGGGCACGGTTGAACTCGGCCGCCTCGATCACCGCCGGGTCGTCGAACGTCGGCTTCGACCAGTCGTCGCTGAAGCTGCTCGTCCCGTTGGTGAGCAGCCACGGCATGATCGCCGCGAAGTACGCCGAGTCGGCGACGTACCCGAACGCGCCGGTCTTGGCCTTGATCTGCTCACAGGCGGTGCGGAAGTCGTCCCAGGTCCACTGCGCGGTCGGCTCCGGTACGCCGGCCTTCGCGAACAACTCCTTCGAGTACCACATGCACATGGTGTTGAACTCGCCCGGCAGGTAGTAGGTCTTGCCGTCGGTGGAGCTGTACTTCTTGTTCCACTCGATCAGGTTCGGGTCCATGTCGGCGTAGTACTCGTCGATCGTCGCCTTGTCCTTGGCGATGTAGTCGTCGAGCGGTGCGAGCAGGCCCTTGGACGCGAACAGCCGCTGGCCCTCGGTGGCCACCTGGATCACGTCCGGCACCTGGCCGCCGGCCAGCCGGGTGGACAGCTTGTTGAAGAAGTCGCCCCAGTTCGACAGCGGGATGCCCTCGGCCTTGAGCTTGATCTCCGGGTGCTGCTCACCGAACTTGGCGAACAGCTTGTTCCAGGTGGCCTGCTGTTCGGCCGTGCCCATGTAGACGAACGACAGCTCCTTGGTCGACGACCCGCCGCCGGAGTCGTCGCCCCCTCCGCATCCGGCCAGCGTGGCGGCGAGCGCCGTACCACCGGCTGCCTGCAGGCCGATGGCTTTGAGGATGGCGCGGCGGCTGAGCAGGGGCTGGTCCATCGGAGACCTCCGAGCTGGCGGGAAATCGATTTCTCGCCAGCATAGGCCCGGCCGCCGAAACCGTGTCAAGGGCACGAGCGGCCCGTTCTGAGGTTGCCCGACACTCACCGCAGCCACTTCGTAGCCGCATGCAACAGTCGGGACGTCGCTGCTAGTACTCTTCCGGACACGAAGGACAACCCTCGTCTCCACGTCATTCCCTTCCCCGGGGCCTCGGTCCGGCCTAAGGTCACCCCCGGACGGGTCGTGGAGGGCGATCCGCGCACACAACTCCATGGAGCGTTTTGCTGTGACCACATCACGCAGAGGGCGGGGGCTCCTGGCAGCCACCGCCGTCTCGGCCGCCACTGTGCTGGTCGTGACCGCCGCCGGCGGCGCCACGGCCGCGCAGACCGCCGGCCCGGACCAGGGCAAGGCGGCCCAGGCCGAGAAGGTCGAGGGCAAGGAACAGAAGGGCTACTACGACGCCCGCACGCCCAGCGCCAGGGCCACGTACGCCCGCGCCGCGAAGGTGGCCGGCAAGGAGACCGCCGCGTCGGCGAAGTTCCGCGACTCGCTCGGCGCCCAGGGCGTCGTCGAGGTGGACCCGAACACCGGCACTCCGGCCCAGGTGACCAGGCTCGACGGCTTCCTCACCGGCAAGAGCGCCAAGAAGGCCCAGGACATCGCCCTGAACTACGTGAAGGCGCACCCCGAGATCTTCAAGCTCTCCGACGGCGACCTGGCCACGCTGAAGCTGCGCAAGGACTACGTCGACGATCTCGGCACCCACCACATCTTCTGGTCCCAGGTGGTCGACGGCGTCGAGGTGTTCGGCAACGGCCTGAAGGCCAACGTCACCAAGAACGGCCAGCTGATCTCGGTCATGGGCGCTCCGGTGGCCGGCCTCGGCGCGCAGGCCCAGGCCAAGTCGGCCGCGCCGAAGCTGTCCGCGGCGGAGGCTCGCGCCGCCGCGACCGAGGACATCGGCGGTACGGCGAAGTCCGCGACCGCGACCACGACCGGCGGCATCACCAAGTGGAAGAACGGCGACACCGCCAAGCAGGTGTGGTTCCACACCGCCGACGGGCTGCGCAAGGGCTGGATGACCTACGTCAACGCCGGCGGCACCAAGATCTACACGCACGTGATCGACGCCCAGACCGGCGGCCTGCTGTACCGCCGGAACCTGTCCAGCGACGGCAACGGCGACGCTCTGGTCCAGGACAACTACCCGGGTGCCGCCAAGGGCGGTACGCAACGGGTCGAGAACCTGATCTACAACAAGTGGCTGCCGAAGAACGCCAAGACCCTGCTCGAGGGTACGTCGGTCGCCGCCTGGGCGGACGTCAACGACGACAACCAGCCGAACGCCGGTGAGACGGTCAAGGTGCCGGGCACCCGGACCACGGCGGAGTACAAGCTGGTGTCGTTCCCGAACGCCTCGTCGTTCTGCTCGGCGTCGTTCATCTGCACCTGGGACCCGGCCAAGCCGGACTCCTGGCGGACGAACCTGAACCAGGACGTCACCAACGGCTTCTACCTGGCCAGCAACTTCCACGACTGGCTGGCCAAGCCGCCGATCAGCTTCACCCCGGCGGCCGGCTCGTTCGACGCGGCGGGCGGTGACCCGGTGCTGCTGCACGCGCTGGACGGCGCGGCCACCGGCGCCAACGGCGGTCCCGACGCCAACCACGTCAACAACGCGAACATGTCCACCCCGCCGGACGGCACCCCGCCGACCATGCAGATGTACCTGTTCCACGCACCGGGTGCGAGCGACGAGCAGGACGGCTACGTGCCGAGCAGTTCGTCGAACGACGCGAGCATCCTGTACCACGAGTACGGCCACGGCCTGTCCAACCGCCTGGTCGTCGACGCCACCGGCAACTCGACGCTGAACAGCATCCAGGCCGGCGCGATGGGCGAGGCGTGGAGCGACTTCTACGCGATGGACTACCTGGTCGCGCACGGTCTGGAGAAGGACACCGTGGCGCCGGGCGAGGTCCAGGAAGGCAAGTACGTCAGCCACGGCCTGCTGTTCCGGACCCAGGCCATCGACTGCCGGGTCAAGGCCAAGGCGCCGACCTGTGTCGGTGCCGACGGCTCGCAGGGCGGCTACACCTACGGCGACTTCCCGACCATCGGCGGCGCGCCCCAGGTGCACGCGTCCGGTGAGGTCTGGGCGCAGACCCTGTGGGACCTGCGGGAGCGGTTCGGCCGCGGCTACGCGCTGAGCCTGATCACCCGGGCGATGGAACTGTCGCCGAACGACCCGACCATGCTGGACATGCGCAACGCGATCGTGCAGGCCGACCTGGTCGCCAGCGGCGGCAAGAACGCCGACATCATCTGGACCGTGTTCGCCAACCGCGGCATGGGCTGGTACGCCGGTGTCGTCGACGGCGGCGACGCGTTCCCGGCGGAGGACTTCCACAAGCCGCCGAAGGGTGCGACCACGACCCTGACCGGGACCGTGACCGACAAGGACACCGGCGCTCCGGTGGCCGGCGCGCTGGTCTACGTCGGCGGTCACGCCTCCGGGTACGCGGGTGACTATGCCGACGCCACCGACGCGAACGGCCAGTTCAGCATCACCGGTGTCGCGCCGGGGACCTATCCGAAGGTCGTCGTGTCCGCTCCGGGCTACGAGCTGATCGTGCAGAAGGTGACCGTCAGCGCCGGCGCCAAGGCCGACTTCGCGCCGCGCCGCAACTGGGCCGCCGCGTCCGGCGGTGGTTCGGTGGCCGGCTTCAACGGTCCCGACTACACCGACTTCGGCTGTGGGCCGGGCGGCGCGATCGACAACGCGCAGGGGACCGGCTGGGGGAGCACCACCGGCGACAACAACGCCACCCCGACCAACGTGATGGTGCCGAAGCACGTCGACATCAAGCTGCCGGCGACGGTGAACATCAGCGCGTTCAACGTCGACCCGTCGAACACCTGCGGTGACCCGGGTAGCTCGTCGACCGGCCAGTACCGGATCGAGACGTCGGCGGACGGCACCACCTGGGCGACCGCGGCGGAGGGCACCTTCACCGCTGCGAACCGGGGCAAGTACAACCTGGTCACCCCGACCGGCAACACCGCCGGGGTCCAGTACGTGCGGTTCTGGATGCTCAGCCCGCAGGTGCCCGACTTCGCCACGAACTGCCCCGCCGGCGCCTTCGGCGGCTGCCAGTACACCGACATGACCGAACTCCAGGTCTTCGGCACGAAGTAACCGCACCACCCCGCGAGGGCCGGTCGAGCATCCGCTCGCCCGGCCCTCCGGCCTTCCTGTGGTCACACCTTCCACATGATGGACAGGCAAAAGTAAGTTGATTAGGTTAGTCTAGTTTGACGGGGTGGATGCTGCGGCTCGGGTGTTGCCGTCTCACTCAGGTTCTGGGTGGGGCGGCGACCGAGCCGCGCTCGATCAGGGTCGGCGCGACGGTGGTACGGCGGACGCGGCGGTTGGTGTCGACGGCGGAGGTGACCCGGGCGACCACGTCGGCGACCAGCTCGTCGAGCGGCCAGTGGAACGTGGACAGCGGCGGCGTGAGCAGCTGCGACATCGGCTGGTCGTCGTACCCGAGCAGGGAGATGTCGTCCGGGACGCGGAGGCCGAGCTCGCGGCCGGCGGCGTACACGCCGAAGGCCATCGAGTCGGCCAGTGCCAGGATGCCGGTCGGACGCCGGCTGCCGCTGAGCAGCTCGCGGGCGACCTCGGTGGCGCCGGGCAGGTCGTGCGGGCAGGGGATGATGCGGACCTTCAGCTTCAGGCCCGCCGCGACCCGCTGAGCGATCTCCTCGGCCGGACGGTCGGTTTCCATCCGGCGCGACGGGCTGAGCACCGCGACGTTCCGGTGGCCCGCGTCGGCCAGCCGGCGCAGCGCCGTACTGACGCCGCTCTCGTTGTCGAACACCACCTCGGACTTCGCCTTCGCGGCCGGCAGCGCGTCCCCGATCGCGATCACCGGCGTCTGCCGGGCGATCTCCGCCCAGCCCTTCGCGGCCGGGTTGATCGGGATCACCACGATCGCGTCGGCCCGGTGGTCGACCAGGTGCTGGGCGAGCTCGAGCTGCCGGTCGGCGTCACCGGCCGAGTCGATGATCCAGGCGTTCCGGTCCGGCGCCAGCAGCTCCCGGCCGAGCGCGGCCGCGAGACGCTGCTGCCAGAGGTCCTCCAGGGACGCGCAGAGCACGCCGATGGAGCCGCTGCGGCCCGACGCGAGCGCGCGGGCGACCGGGTCGGCCTGGTATCCGAGCCGCTCGGCGGCGTCCTGGACCCGCTGTATGGTCGCCGGCGTCCCGTGCAGGCCGCGCAGGGCGTAGGACACGGCCGCCATCGACAGACCGGTCTCGGCGGCGATGTCCTTGAGGGTCGGCCTCCGGGCGTTTCCGGACATGTACTGCACCCTAGTGGGTTCCTCGGACAGAAACTTGACAAGCGGACCTTTGAAGCGCTTCACTGCAGATGTACTGAAGCGCTTCAATCCGGTCGGGAGGAGGAGTCGTGATCGACGTTCACCAGCACCTGTGGCCGGCGGAGTTCGTCGACCGGCTCCGGGCTCGCGACACCCCGCCGTACCTCGACGGCTGGACGCTGCACACCGCGACCGAGGCGCCGTACGAGATCGACCCGGCGGCGCACGAGATCGGCAAGCGGGTCGCGATCGAGCAGGACGCGGGGACGACGCTCGCCGTCGTGTCACTGTCGAGTCCGCTCGGGATCGAGCACCTCGGCGATCGGGCGCTCCTGGACGCGTGGCACACCGGCGCGGCCGCGCTGCCCGCGCCCTTCAAGGCCTGGGCGTCCGTCGATCTGCGCGAGCCTGATGCCGGCGATGTGGAATCGCTGCTGGGCAGCGGATTCCTTGGTCTGCAGCTGCCCGCCCATGTGCTCGGGACGCCGTCCGGATGGGGCGCGCACGGCGACCTCCTTGCGACCGCCGAGCGGCTGAACAAGCCGATCCTCGTCCACCCGGGTACGGCTCGGCCGGTCGACGATGCTCCCGGTTGGTGGGCGCCGGTCGTCGACTACTCGAGCCAGTTGCAGGCAGCGTGGTGGGCCTGGCACGCGTACGGCGGACGGCGCGACTTCCCGCGGCTGCGGCTGTGCTTCGTCGCCGCGGCCGGTCTCGCGCCGGTCCACCACGAACGCCTGACCGCCCGCGGCGGGCGGCTCGGCACCATCGACCCCAACCTGTACGTCGACACCTCGAGCTACGGCCCGCAGGGGATCGACGCGGTCGCGCGAATTCTCGGCATCGACCAGGTCGTGCACGGCACCGACCGGCCGTACGCCGGGATCACCGACCACCGCCAAGGCGACGCCGCCACCGCGGTGATCCGTCACGACAATCCGCACCGGCTCCTCTTCGGCGTGAGCCCAGGGGCCGGCACACCATCTCCTGAGAGGGGAGTGCAGTGACTGCTCAGCCCGTCAGCGACGTTCCCGTCGTACCAGCGCGCCAGGCCAGCCGGCTCGTGGAGCTCAACGACTGTCTGTCGCTGGACAACCTTCCGGGGCGGGACCTCGACCCCAGCGAACTGGCCGAACTGGCCGCGTCGATCGCGGCCCAGCCGCACCTGTGGGAGGACAAGGTCGCCTACAGCGACGAGGAGCGCGTCTTCGCCTCGCTGCACCGCGACGCCAACGTCGACGTCTGGCTGATCTGCTGGACGCCGGTCAACGACACCGGCTGGCACGACCACGACGTCTCGTCCGGCGCGGTCGCGGTGGCGCGCGGCAAACTCGTCGAACACAACCTTGCCATCGGCACCGAGTCGATCGAGACCGAGGTGAAGGCCGGTGACGTGTACAGCTTCGGCCCCGACCACATCCACCGCCTGACCGGCCTCGACAAGGGCAGCGTCACCGTCCACGCGTACAGCCCGCCGCTGTGGCGGATGGGCCAGTACTCCGTCAAGGACGGCGTCCTCCGCCGAGTCTCCGTCTCCTACGCCGACGAACTCCGCCCACTGGAGTAGAGGAAACCTGGACTACGGCTGGGGCGGGCCTGCTGACCGAGGTCGGCGGGCCCGCCCCGGCCTTCAGCGTGAGCCGTGTGCGTATCGCTGGTTGGGGAGTGTTTGTAGGACTGGAAGGTGCGGGGTGGTTGGCGGGCCTCTTGCCAGCGCAGTTGCATGGAGCCGGCGAGTTGGGTGAACCAGCGGCTGAGATTTGGGTAGACCGGGGCCGCGGTGGTGGCAGCTGAGGTCAGGGTCTGGAGATCTCAGTACGGCGTCGCAGCGCCTCGGCCAGGTCTTGGTCGTCGGAGGCGATCAGCCGGAGGCGGAAGCCTCGGATGATGGCCCAGGTCACGCAGCCGGTCGCCATCATGCGGACGTAGGTGGCGTCGTCAGGCGAATCGAGCTCGTCGTGGTACGCCCGGTCCACCTGGGTGAGGACCTCGTGTTTCCCCATCGCCAGCAGACCTCGAGTTGCCGTCTCGGGATCGTCGTCGTACGAGCGGTCCAAGATCAGTCGTGCGACCGGCGTCAGCTCGCTGGTTCCGAGGTCCACGCGCTCAACGACGCGGACCCCTAGCAGCCGCTCGACCGTCCGTTCCACGGGCCGACCCTACCGGCGGGCATGTCACTTGTTTGTCGGTTCGCCATCGATCCGCTTGGTGGGGTAGGCGGGTCGGGTGGCGCGAGGTAGACATGGGCGGAGATCTCGGGGTGGGGAAGTCCGATGACGAGGGGGAAGACATGTCTGGATTTGCGATTCAGCCGTTGGATCCGGCGGTCCTGCCGGCGGCGACCGGGAATTACACGCACGGTGTGCAGGTCGACGGGGCGCGGCGGATGGTGTTCGTCAGTGGACAGGTGCCGTGGGGCAACGAGAACGGGCGGGTGCCGGAGAGCTTCGAGGCGCAGTGCCGGATGGTGTGGCGGAATGTGCTCGCGGTCCTCGGCGAGGCGGGGATGGGAGTACGGAACCTGGTGAAGGTGACGACGTACCTGTCGGATCGGCAGTACCGCGTACTCAACTCGAAGATCCGCGAGGAGGTCCTGGGCGACCATGCGCCGGCCCTCACCGTCATCATCTGCGACATCTACTCGGAAGACTGGCTCCTGGAAATAGAAGCCATCGCCATGGCATGACATCGCCGGCCTCCGGCCGGGTGGCGGGGGAGGTGGGGCCACTCGATGGGGAAGTGGTTATGGAATCGGGGGTGGGTCTTGTTTAGCGTCGGGGGATGAGAGTTCGGGTGGTTGATGCGTTTGCCGAGCGGGCGTTCGGGGGGAATCCGGCGGCTGTGTGCGTGTTGCCGGGTGGGGAGTGGCCGGACGCGGGGTGGATGCAGGCGGTGGCGGGGGAGTTGAACCTGTCCGAGACCGCGTTCGTGCGACCGTCCGCCAGGACGGATGCCGAGCCGTCGGACCGGACAGGTGCGGAGCGGGCGGACCGGACAGGTGCGGAGCGGGCGGACCGGACAGGTGCGGAGCCGGCGCAACGGTTGGGTGTCGAGTCGGCGGGGCGGGCCGGTGTGGACTGGGATTTGCGGTGGTTTACGCCGGCGATCGAGGTCGACATGTGTGGGCATGCGACGCTCGCGACCGCGCACGTGCTGGCCGGTGACGGGCTCGTCGGCGACAAGGTCCGGTTCAGCACGCGCAGCGGCGTCCTGATCGCGTCCATCGGCGCCGGGATCACGCTCGACTTCCCGGTCTCGCGTACGACGGAGATCGAGGCGCCGGACGGACTGGTCGAGGCGCTCGGCGCGAAACCGGAGAGTGTCCACAGCACCGGCGCGCTGACCGACGTACTCGTCGTACTCCCGGACGAAACCGCGGTCCGGGAGTTGGCGCCGGACATCAAGGGCCTTGAGGCCGTCAACCGGCGCGACCACAACCGCGGCACCATCGTCACGGCGCCGGCCGACGACGACACGGACTACGACTTCGTCTCGCGGTTCTTCGCGCCTGCCGCCGGGATCGCCGAGGACCCGGTCTGCGGCAGTGCGCACACCGCGCTGACGCCCTACTGGGCCGACCGCCTCGGACGGAACGACCTGGTCGGCTACCAGGCGTCCGCCCGGGGCGCTGTCCTCCACGTCACCGCCGCCGGCGACCGCGTCCACCTCACCGGCAGGGCAGTCACCACCCTCGACGGCAACCTGCTCGTCTAGGTCGGCCGGGTTTACGCCCAGGTCTCGGCGTGGGTGGCGACTCCGTTCGGGGCGATGAGTTCGGTGACGACGTCGTCGGCGTCGGCGTCCAGCGGCTCGAACGGGTGCTCCGGTACGACGTACGCGCGGGCGCCGGCGACCATCTCGACACCCGGCAGCTCGAACCACGCCTCGCCGACCTCGCGGCTGATCTCATAGATCGCCTGCTCCGCCGACTCGACCGGCTCCTTCTCGCCGCCCTCGTCCAGTTCGGCCGGGTGCCGTTCCTGGGCGGCCCGTCCGGCGTCGAGCAGCGCGTCCAGGTCGACCACGCGCAGGTCGAACCGTGACACCACGCTGATCACCTGGTCCTGCTCGGCCTCCTCGTCGTCCTCGTCGTCGGCGCTGTCCTCGAGCAGGAGCGGCGCCGTACCGGTGTGCTCGAAGACGGCCTCGTTCCACTTCTCGACGAGTTCCTCCAGGGCGGCGTTCTGCTCGTAGAGCGCGGACTGTTCCTCGTCGCCGGTCATCGCCAGCAAGGCCTCGGTGTGGGCCTGGAGGCGCTCCGCCAGCCGGCGGCTCGCCTCGGCGAGCGCCTCCCGGGTCTGCGTGGAGAAGAACTGTTCGGCGGGGGCGGTGGTGTCCTGGTCAGTCACGTGCTTGTTCTTCCCTTGTCTGTCGATGGGAAATGCCAGGCGTAAGTATGTGAGAGACCTGTGAGAGCTCCGTCAGCGGGTGTGAGAGGCCTGCGAGAACACTCCTGACCGGGCAGCGAGCGGTGTGCAGTGAACCCATGAGCACTTTCGCCGTGAGGTCGTGCAGTCATGGGTGACGTGAGCTACCTGGCCCTCACCGTCGTCGTCTTCGGGACCGTCTGGTTCGTGCTGCGCGGAGTGGAGAAGTTGTGAGCGCCGAGAACATCACCGGCCTGGTCGTCGCGGCGGCCCTGGTCCTCTATCTCGTCGCCGCCCTGATCTTCCCCGAGAGGTTCTGATGTCCGATACCGCTGCCGGCCTGTTGCAGGTCGGCCTCCTGGTCGCGCTCCTGGCCGCCGCCTACCGGCCACTGGGCGGGTACATGGCCCGGGTCTTCACGTCCGAGAAGGACCTGCGGATCGAGCGCGGCACCTACCGGCTGCTCGGCGTCGACTCGAAGACCGAACAGACCTGGGCCGTCTACGCCCGGTCGCTGATCGCGTTCTCCGCGGTCAGTGTGGTCCTGCTGTACCTGCTCCAGCGGCTGCAGTCCTACCTGCCGTTGTCGCTGGGGCTGCCGAACGTCGATTCGGGTCTGGCGTTCAACACCGCGGCGTCGTTCGTCTCGAACACCAACTGGCAGTCGTACTCGCCCGAGCAGACGATGGGCCACCTGGTCCAGTTCGCCGGCCTCGCGGTGCAGAACTTCCTCTCCGCCGCGGTCGGGATCGCGGTCGCGGTCGCGGTGATCCGCGGTTTCGCCCGGTCGAAGACCGACCGGTTGGGCAACTTCTGGGTCGACCTGACCCGGACGACGCTGCGGATCCTGCTGCCGATCGCGGTCGTCGGCACGCTCGTGCTGGTCGCGACCGGCGTCGTACAGAATTTCTCCGGCGGTCACGAGGTGACCTCGGTGGCAGGCCTGACCCAGACCGTCCCCGGCGGTCCGGTGGCCAGCCAGGAGGCGATCAAGGAACTCGGCACGAACGGCGGCGGCTTCTACAACGCCAACTCGGCGCACCCGTTCGAGAACCCGAACCCGCTGTCGAACCTGTTCGAGATCTTCCTGCTGCTGCTCATCCCGGTCTCCCTCACTCGCACGTTCGGCCTGATGGTCGGTGACAAGCGGCAGGGGTACGCGATCCTCGGCGTGATGGGCACCCTCTGGGCCGCCTTCACCTTCTCCGCCACGTTCTTCGAGAACCAGGGCGCGGGTACGGCGACCCGGGCGGCCGGCGCGGCCATGGAGGGCAAGGAAACCCGCTTCGGCGAATGGGCCTCCGCACTCTTCGCGTCGTCCACCACGGGTACGTCGACCGGCGCGGTGAACTCGGCACACGACTCCTTCACCCCGCTCGGCGGCGGTACGGCGCTCTTCCACATGATGCTCGGTGAGGTGTCGCCCGGCGGTGTCGGGACCGGGTTGTACGGGATGCTCGTGCTCGCCGTACTGACCGTGTTCGTCGCGGGCCTGATGGTCGGCCGGACACCGGAGTACCTGAAGAAGAAGATCACCGCGCGCGAGATGAAGCTGGTCTCGCTCTACATCCTCACCACGCCGACGCTGGTGCTGGCCGGTGCGTCGATCGCGATGGGCCTGGCGGTGGCGCGGGCGGCGATCTTCAACACCGACAGTCCGCACGGGTTCTCGGAGGTGCTGTACGCGTTCACCTCGGCCGGCAACAACAACGGCAGCGCGTTCGGCGGGCTCAGCGCGAACATCCCGTTCTACAACACCGCTCTCGGCCTGGTGATGCTGCTCGGCCGGTTCGTGCCGATGGTGCTGGTGCTCGCGCTGGCCGGCTCCTTCGCGAGGCAGCAGCCGGTGCCGGTGACCCAGGGCACGCTGCCCACCCACAAGGCGCTGTTCGTGACGATGCTGATCGGCGTCGTACTGATCGTCACCGGCCTGACCTACTTTCCCGCACTCACTCTCGGACCCCTTGCGGAGGGACTGTGACCACGCTGTTGACGCCGCCCGTACCGAAGGAGGCGGCGGTTCCCGAACGGGCCGGGTCCGGCCTGTTCGACCCGAAGATGCTGGTCACCTCGCTGCCTGACGCGCTGCGCAAGCTCGATCCGCGGGTGATGGTGAGGAACCCGGTGATGTTCGTGGTCGAGGTGGGCGCCCTCGCGTCGACGATCCTCGCCTTCACCGACTCGAGCGTGTTCGCCTGGTGGATCGTGGTCTGGCTCTGGCTGACCGTGGTGTTCGCCAACCTGGCCGAGGCGGTCGCCGAGGGCCGGGGCAAGGCGCAGGCAGAGACGCTGCGGCGGGCGAAGACGGAGACCACCGCCCGGCGGCTGACCGGCGACGGCGAGGAAGAGGTGCCCGCCACCCAGTTGACGCTCGGCGACCTCGTCGTGGTCGAGGCCGGCCAGATCATCCCCGGGGACGGTGACGTGGTCGAGGGTGTGGCGAGTGTCGACGAGTCGGCGATCACGGGTGAGTCGGCGCCGGTGATCCGGGAGTCCGGCGGCGACCGCAGCGCGGTCACCGGCGGTACCAAGGTGCTGTCGGACCGGATCGTCGTGAAGATCACGACCAAACCCGGCGAGAGCTTCATCGACCGGATGATCGCCCTGGTCGAGGGCGCGTCGCGGCAGAAGACGCCGAACGAGATCGCGCTGAACATCCTGCTGGCGAGCCTGACCCTCGTGTTCCTGGTCGCCACGGTCACGCTGCCGACGTTCGCGGCGTACGCGCACACCGACCTGAGCATCGTGGTGCTGGTCGCGCTGCTGGTCTGCCTGATCCCGACCACGATCGGCGCACTGCTGTCCGCGATCGGAATCGCCGGTATGGACCGGCTGGTCCAGCGCAACGTGCTGGCGATGTCGGGCCGTGCGGTCGAGGCAGCGGGCGACGTGAACACACTGCTGCTGGACAAGACCGGCACCATCACCCTGGGCAACCGGCAGGCGGCCGAGTTCATTCCCGTGCAAGGGGTCGCCGAGACCGAACTGGCGGACGCGGCCCAGCTGTCCAGCCTGGCCGACGAGACGCCGGAGGGCCGGTCGATCGTCGTCCTGGCGAAGACCGGGTACGGACTGCGCGAGCGGCACACCGGTGAGTTGCCGCACGCAACGTTCGTCGACTTCACCGCGCAGACCCGGATGAGCGGGGTGGACGTGGACGGCCGGATGATCCGCAAGGGCGCCGCCGGCGCGGTCGACACCTGGATCCACGCTCAGGGCGGTACGACGGACCCCGAGCTCGGCGCCATCGTGGACCGGATCTCGGCCGCCGGCGGTACGCCGCTGGTCGTTGCCGAGAGCATCGACGGGTCGGCCCGCGCACTCGGCGTGATCCACCTGAAGGACGTGGTCAAGGACGGCATGCGGGAGCGGTTCGCCCAGTTGCGCGCGATGGGCATCCGGACCGTGATGATCACCGGTGACAACCCGTTGACCGCGAAGGCGATCGCCGAGGAGGCCGGCGTCGACGACTTCCTGGCCGAGGCGACGCCCGAGGACAAGATGGCGCTGATCAAGCAGGAGCAGGAGGGTGGCCGACTGGTCGCGATGACCGGTGACGGCACCAACGACGCGCCGGCGCTGGCTCAGGCCGACGTCGGGGTGGCGATGAACTCCGGTACGTCGGCCGCCAAGGAGGCCGGCAACATGGTCGACCTCGACTCCAACCCGACGAAGCTGATCGAGATCGTCGAGATCGGCAAGCAGTTGCTGATCATCCGCGGCTCGCTGACCACGTTCTCGATCGCGAACGACGTGGCCAAGTACTTCGCGATCCTGCCCGCGCTGTTCGCCGCGGCGTACCCGGGTCTGGACAAGCTCAACGTCATGCACCTGCACTCGCCGGAGTCGGCGATCGTGTCGGCCATCGTGTTCAACGCGCTCGTCATCGTGGCGCTGGTGCCGCTGGCGCTGCGCGGTGTGCGGTACAAGCCGTCCTCGGCCTCGGCGATGCTGCGCCGCAACCTGCTCGTGTACGGCGTCGGCGGCCTGGTCACGCCGTTCGCCGGGATCAAACTGCTGGACCTGGTGATCTCGCTGATCCCGGGAATCCGCTGAAAGGTAGTTGTCGATGACAAGCAATCTTCCCGGTTCGGTCCGCCAGTTCGGGGTCGCCGTCCGTGCCCTGCTTTTCTTCACCGTCGCTCTCGGCATCGTCTACCCGCTGACCATGACCGGTGTGGCGCAGGCGCTGTTCCACGACCAGGCGAACGGCTCGATCGTCCAGGTGAACGGCAAGGACGCCGCCTCGAAGCTGATCGGCCAGGCGTACCCGGACGGGTGGTTCCAGACCCGGCCCTCGGCGGCCGACTACAACGGCAAGGGGAGCGCGGCCTCGCAGTACGGCCCGAACAACCCCGACCTGGTCAAGCTGATCGACCAACGCCGGCAGGAGATCGCACGCCGGGAAGGGGTCGACCCGTCACAGGTTCCGGCGGACGCGGTGACAGCGAGTGCCAGTGGGCTGGATCCGGCGATCAGCCCGGCGTACGCCGCCCTGCAGGTGAACCGTGTCGCCCGGGAACGCGGGCTGCCCGTCGAGAAGGTGGAGGAACTGGTGAAGGAGAACACCCACGGCCGGACGCTGGGCTTCCTGGGCGAGCCCTACGTCAATGTGGTCACACTCAACGCCGCACTCGCGGCCGGCTGAGATCATCGAGACATGAGCAGTACCGGCCGCGGGAAACTGCGGATCTACCTCGGTGCCGCGCCCGGCGTAGGCAAGACCTACAAGATGCTGGGCGAGGGGCAGCGACGGCTCGCGCGTGGCACCGACGTCGTGGTCGGATTCGTCGAGACCCACGGCCGGGTGCACACCGCCGAGATGCTGCACGGCCTGGAGGTTGTGCCGCGCCGGATCATCGACCACCGCGGCGCCAGCTTCACCGAGATGGACGTCGACGCCGTCCTGGCCCGGCGGCCCGAGGTGGCGCTGGTCGACGAACTCGCGCACACGAACGTGCCCGGCAGCCGGAACGAGAAGCGCTGGCAGGATATCGACGAGTTGCTGGCCGCCGGGATCGACGTGATCTCGGCGGTGAACATCCAGCACCTGGAGTCGATCAACGACGTGGTCGAGAAGATCACCGGCGTACCGCAGCAGGAGACGGTGCCGGACCGGGTGGTCCGGGCCGCCGACCAGATCGAACTCGTCGACATGACGCCGGAGGCGCTGCGCCGCCGGATGGCGCACGGCAACGTCTACACGGCGGACAAGATCGATGCTGCCCTGGGCAACTATTTCCGGGTCGGCAACCTGTCCGCCCTGCGCGAACTCGCGCTGCTGTGGCTCGCGGACCGGGTGGACGCCGGCCTGCAGCAGTACCGGGCCCAGCACGACATCGACTCGACCTGGGAAGCGCGGGAGCGGGTGGTGGTCGCCCTCACCGGCGGCCCCGAGGGCGAGACACTGATCCGGCGTGCCGCCCGCATCGCCGCCAGGTCCTCCGGCGGGGACCTGCTCGCCGTCCACGTCGCCCGCTCCGACGGCCTGACCGGCGCGAACCCGAAACGTCTCGCCGAGCAGCGCGACCTGGTCGAGAGCATCGGCGGCACGTACCACCAGGTCGTCGGGGACGACATCCCCGCCGCGCTGCTGTCGTTCGCCCGCGCCGAGAACGCGACCCAACTGGTGCTCGGCGGCTCCCGCCGGTCGCGACTGTCCTCGCTCGTCTCCGGCCCCGGCATCGGCGCGACCACGATCCGCGACTCGGGCGACATCGACGTCCACATCGTCACGCACGCGGAGATGGGTCGCGGCCGGTTGCCGCGGTTGCGCGGCAGCCTGTCCCGGCGGCGCAAGGTCCAGGGGTTCGTGCTGGCCGTCGTACTGCCGCCGCTGCTGGCGCTGCTGCTCGGGCTCGGCGGGGACCATCTGAACCTGACGAGCAACGTGCTCGCGTTCCTGCTGGCCGTCGTCGTGGTCGCATTGGTCGGCGGGCTGTGGCCGGCACTGGTGACCGCGATCGGCGGCACCGTCGTCCTGAACTACTTCTTCACCCCGCCCACCCGGACCTTCTCGATCGCCGAGATCAACAACGCCCTGGCGCTGGCGATCTTCGTGCTGGTCGCCGCGATGGTGAGCTCGGTCGTCGACCGGGCGGCCAGACGGACGAGGCAGGCGGCCCGGGCGGCCGCCGAGTCCGAGACTCTGGCCACGCTGGCCGGGTCGGTGCTGCGCGGTGAGACAGCTCTGCCGGCCCTGCTCGAACGGGTCCGCGAGGCGTTCGGGATGACCGGGGCCTGCCTGATGGAGCGGGTGGACAACGACGAGCTGACCGAGGTCTGGCGACCGCTGGCTTCGGCCGGCACGATGACCTGCGGCCGGCCGGAGGAGGGCGATGCGGAGATCCCGGCCCGCGACGACCTCGTCCTGGTCCTGCAGGGTCGCCGGCTGGCCGCGGACGAGCGCCGTCTGGTCGGGGCGTTCGCCGACCACGCCGCCGCGCTGGTGGACAAGGTCCGGCTGAGCGAGGCAGCCGCCGAGGCCAAGCCGCTGGCCGAGGCCGACAAGCTCCGTACGGCGTTGCTCCGGGCGGTCGGCCATGACTTGCGATCCCCGTTGGCATCGGCGAAGGCGTCGGTGACCAGCCTGCGCAGCGACGACGTGGACTGGAGCGACTCCGAGCGGGCCGAACTGCTGGAGACCGCGGACGAGTCGCTCGACCGGTTGTCGCGACTCGTGGACAACCTGCTCGACCTGAGTCGGCTGCAGGCCGGCGTACTGCCCGTCTTCACCCGGCCGATGGCGCTGGACGAGGTGATACCCGGTGTACTGGCCGAGCTCGGCGACGACGGCGACAAGGTGACTGTGGACATCCCGCACACGCTGCCGCTGGTGGAGGCGGACCCGGCGCTGCTGGAGCGGGTGATCGCCAACCTGCTCGCGAACGCGATCCGGTACTCGCCGCCCGGACGTCCGCCGTTGGTCACCGGCAGCGCGCTCGGGGACACCGTGGAGGTGCGGGTGATCGATCGCGGCCCGGGGATCCCGCGGGAGGACCGGGATCGGGTGTTCGCGCCGTTCCAGCGGCTCGGCGACACCGACAACACCGTCGGCGTCGGGCTCGGTCTGGCGCTCGCGCGCGGTCTGGCGGAGGCGATGCACGGCACGCTGCAGCTCGAGGACACGCCGGGTGGCGGGCTCACCATGGTGGTCGCGATCCCGACCGCGACCCTGCGGCCGGCCGACGCGCCGGTCCCGGGAGCCCGGGAACGATCCGCACCGAAGGTGCCCGGAACGACGCAGCCGAAGGTGCCCGGAACGACGCAGCCGGAGGTGTCCGAATGACGCGCGTGCTGGTCGTCGACGACGAACCGCAGATCGTCCGCGCCTTGCAGATCAACCTCAGAGCCCGGGGGTACGAGGTGCATCTGGCGGGTTCGGGTACGGCGGCCCTGAAGGTGGCGGCGCAGTACCCGCCGGAGCTGGTGATCCTCGACCTGGGATTGCCGGACTTCGACGGGATCGACGTGATCCGTGGCCTGCGCGGCTGGACCGAGGCGCCGATCCTGGTGCTGTCCGGCCGGACCGACCAGACCGACAAGGTCGAGGCGCTGGACGCCGGCGCCGACGACTACGTGACCAAGCCGTTCGGGATCGACGAGTTGCTCGCCCGGATGCGCGCCGTACTGCGACGCAGCACGACCTCGCAGGACCAGCCGGTGGTGACGGTCGGCGGCATCACCGTCGACCTGGCAGCCAAGCGGATCACGTTGGCGACGGGTGAGGACATCCGGCTCACTCCGACCGAGTGGCACCTGCTCGAGGTCCTGGTCCGTCACCCCGGCAAGCTCCTGTCGCAACGCCAGCTCCTCACGGAGGTTTGGGGACCGGGCTACGAGACCGCCGGCGGCAACCTCCGCTTCTACATGGGCCAGCTCCGCCGCAAGCTGGAGCCCGACCCGGCTCGCCCCAAACATCTGCTCACCGAGCCGGGCATGGGCTACCGCTTTCAGCCGTGATGTCTGTTTCGTTCAAGACTTTGCCGGCGGTCTGCGCCAGGGTGAGGGTATGGACATCTTCAGCGCAGGTCGGGATTTCGTACGGCGTGAGGCGCGGCTGGTCGAGCGGCGGGTGTTCGCCACGGTGTTCGAGGGGGCGGATGCGGCCGGGGTCGTGGACGCCTTGCGCGGCTATCAGAACGCGGACGGCGGCTTCGGGCACGGGCTGGAGCCGGACAAGCGGTGCCCGGACAGCCTCCCGCTCGATGTGCAGGTCGCGTTCGAGACGCTGCTGACCGCCGGAGCGCGTGACGAGGAGCTGATCCGCCGCGCCGTCGACTGGTTGCAGTCGGTTGCGACGCCCGATGGGGCCGTCCCGCTCTGCGGCCCGGCCGTCGAGGGTTATCCGCGGGCCGAGCACATCAGCGAGTGGACGTACGAGCCCAGCCTCAACCCGACGGCCGGTCTGGTGGGTCAGCTGTACCGGTTCGGGTTCGACCACCCGTGGCGTGACAAGGCCGCCGCCTGGTGCGCTGCCGAGCTGGCCAAGGGTTTCCCCGAGGATGCCCACGCGATGCACGTCTCGATGGAGTTCCTCGAGCACACCGACGACGTCGACCTCGACAGGGTCCGCGCCTGGCTGCCCAAGCTCAAGTGGTACCGCGCCGACGCCGCGGATCCGTCGTACGGCGTGACACCGCTGCACTTCGCGCCGACCCCGGACAGCTTCTGGCGCCCGCTGTTCGACGAGGCCCAACTCGAGGCGCACCTGGATCGCCTGATCGCCGATCAGCAACCCGACGGCGGCTGGGCCCTCACCTGGGAGCCGCCCAGCCAGGCCGCCACCCTCGAGTACCGCGGCCTCGTCACCGTCGCCGCTCTCCGGACCCTGAAGGCGTACAACCGTCTCTGAGACGTACGACGGCCCTCCGCGAAGCCACCTGACTTCGGGGAGGGCCGTCGTGCTGCCCGGGGCCGCGGCATCCACGTCGCGGCGCGGGCACTACCGGTGCATCACCAGGACGACTTGGTGATGCCGGGAAGCTCGCCGCGGTGTGCCATGGTGCGGAAGCGGACGCGCGAGATGCCGGCCTTGCGCAGGTAACCGCGCGGGCGGCCGTCGGCGACGTCGCGGTTGCGGACCCGGATCGGGCTCGCGTCCCGCGGGAGCTTCTGCAGCTTGAGCTGCGCCGCGCCGCGCTCCTCGAAGGACGTGGCAGGGTCGGCGATGATCCGCTTCAGCTCGGCCCGCCGCTCGGCGTACCGGGCGACGGTCCGCTTGCGCTGCTCGTTCTTGGCGATCTTGCTGGTCTTCGCCACGACTTACCGCTCTTCGCGGAAGTCGACGTGCTGCCGGATCGCCGGGTCGTACTTGCGCATCACCAGCCGGTCGGGGTTGTTGCGCCGGTTCTTCCGGGTGACGTAGGTGAACCCGGTGCCCGCCGTACTCCGCAGCTTGACGATCGGGCGGAGGTCGTTGCGCTTGGCCATACTGTCCTTTCCTGGATCACCTGGCGGGTGACCCTCGCCGGGAAGAACACCGGCCGGGTGGCCGCTATTCCGATCCGGAGTGTACATTGTACTGGTTATCGTTTTCAATAAGGCGGGAGTGCTGATGCTACCGGTGACCGTGCTGACGGGTGTCGACGAGCCGTTCCGCGCCGCCGTGGCGGGGAATCTGCTGGCCGCCGCCGGATCGTCCGGGGTCCTGGTCGAGTACGACGTCAGCGGCCTGGCCGGCGGGTCCGTCGTACGGATCGCCCGGACCGCCGCCGGGGTGATCGACCGCGAAGTGATCCGGATGGGTCACCCCTGTGTCTCCTGCGCGATGCGCGGTTCACTGGTCGCCCTGCTGGTCAGCATCGCGGCCGTCGAACGGTACGACGTCGCGATCGTCTCGGTCCCCGGCGCCGGGGACACGCAGGCGCTGGCCGAGGAGATCGCCCGTGACGGCGCCGGCGAACTGCGGGTGGACGCCGTCGTCACCACGGTCGACACCGGCAGCGTGATCGACGACGTGACCGGCGACCAGTTGATCCAGGACCGCGGCGTCCCGACCGCCGCCGAGGACGGCCGCGCGATCGCCGAGGTGATCGCCCGTCAGGTGGAGTACGCGAACGCGGCCGTGCTCAGCAGCGACGACGAGACCGTCCGGGCGCTGGTGCAAGCGCTCAATCCGCAGCTGCTCGTCCGGACCACGCCGGCCGGACTGCTCGGCGTACGACTGCATGACCCCGACGCGGCCGAGACCTGGACCGAGCCCGGCTCGATCAGCGCCGCCGTGGACAGCGGCCCGGTGCGGACGCTGGTCTGGCAGTCGAACCGGCCGTTCCACCCCGAGCGGCTGTACGACGCGCTCGAGGAGCTCGTCGCCGGTACGGCGCGGGGCCGGGGGACGGTGTGGCTCGCGACCCAGCACCGGAACCGGCTCAGCTGGGACAGCTTCGGCACCAACATCTCGATCGGCGTCCTCGGTCCGTGGCTGGCCGATCTGCCGGCCGATCGGTGGTCCGGGGTCGGGCAGCAGCACCAGGCCCGCTCGGCCCTGGAATGGGACCCGGTGTACGGCGACCGGGCGTCGTACCTGTCCATCACCGGGATCGGCCTGGACGTCCGGGAATTACGCGAGCGCCTCGACGGTTGTGTCCTCCGTGCGGACGAAGCGGTCCACCCCCTGACCGATCCGTTCGCCCCTTATCTGGAAGGAAGTACCGCAGCATGAAGAAGGACATCCACCCCGACTACCGCCGCGTCGTCTTCCGGGACAAGTCCGGCGACTTCAGCTTCCTCACCGGTTCGACGCGCGAGAGCAACGAGACCATCGTGTGGCACGACGGGAACACCTACCCGGTCGTCGACGTCGAGATCTCGTCCGCCTCGCACCCGTTCTACACGGGCCAGCAGCGCGTGATGGACACCCAGGGCCGGGTGGAGAAGTTCAAGAAGCGCTACGGCCAGTCGTAACCCGGCGGGACCTCGGCCAAGTCTTCGGGGCCTTGAGCAGGTAATTCCTGTCCAAGGCCCCGTTGTGCTATTCAAGGCCCCGCCGCCGTCTGGGTCTCGGATTCGAGACGGCGGCTGGTCGTCAGTGCTGTGTGCGGACGAGTGCGTCGCCTCACACTGGGTGGATGGAACCGGTGGAGCTTTCCGGCGGCGGGCTGACGCCGCTCGAGGCTGTTGCGTTGGGTCAGCGGCGGACCGCGGTGCGGCTGAGTGATGACGCCCGGAAGCGGATGAGTGAGTCGGCTGCCGCGGTGGCGGAGGTGGCCCGGCATCGACCGGTCTACGGCCGGACCACCGGGGTCGGTGCGAATCGCGACGTACTCACCTCGGATCCGGAGCACGGGGCACGACTGCTCGGATCACACTCGACCACCGGTACGACGTCGTACCCGGCGGACGTGATCCGGATCGGCCTGCTGATCCGCGTCAACCAGCTCGCGGCCGGCGGATCGGGCCTCGCCCCGGAGGTCGCTGACGCGATCGTTGCCCTCCTCAACGACGGCGACCTGCCCGACCTGCACCGGGGCGGCGCGATCGGGACCGGCGATCTCGGCCCGCTGGCCGAGCTCGGTCTCGCGCTCGGTGACGTCATCGACGGGACCAGTGCGTTGCCGCTGCTCTCCAGCAACGCCATCACCTTGGCCGAGTGCTGCCTCGCGTACGTCGAAGCCGCCACGCTGATCAACGTCGTACCGCTCGTCGGAGCGCTGTCCCATGTCGCGCTCCGCGGCAACGCCGAGGTGTACGACGTACGCGTCCACGAGGCCCGCCCGCAACCCGGGCAGGTCCGGGTGGCGCGCCGGATGCGCGGGCTGCTCGACGGTCTGCCGATTCCACCGGCCCGGGTCCAGGACCCCTTCGGTCTCAGGGCCTTCGCGCAGGTCCTCGGCCCGGCCGTCGACCATGTGGATGCTCTGGGCAACAGTTTGCGGATCGACATCAACGCTTCCGCGGAGAACCCGTTGGTGGCCGGTGACACCGTGCTGCACAACGGCAACTGGCATGCGATGCCGATCGCCCTCGCGCTCGACTCGCTCCGGTTGAGCCTGCACAGTGTGGCGACCCTGTCGACGTCCCGGGTCGCGAACCTGGTCGACCCGGAGTACACCGGGCTGAGCCGGTTCCTGGCCAGCGGCGCGGAGGCGAGCTCGGGCGTGATGATGATCGAGTACGTCGCCCACGATGCCCTGGCCGCGGTCCGTTCGGCGGCCCAGCCGGCCACGCTCGGCACGGCGACGCTGTCACGCGGCGCCGAGCACCACGCCAGCTTCGCGCCACAGGCCGCCGTACTCACGGCTCAGCTCCTCGACGCACTGCGTGAAGTACTGGCCAGTGAACTGGTCACCGCGGTGCGGGCGATTCGCCTTGCCGGGTTGACGCCTGACGATCTCGCGCCGGCCGCGGTCGGGCCGTGGCTGGCCGACGCGCTCACCGCGTTGCCGGGTGACCTCGCGGACCGGTCGCTGCGGGAGGACCTGGAGATCGCCCGCGGTCTGCTGACGCAGTGGGGCGACCGCCAGGTCGAGCATCCCGCCGAGTCGGGTTAGAACTCCTTCAGGTCGAAGGCCTGGGCCATCGCCTTGAACCCTTCGGCGTTCGGGTGCAGGTGGTCGCCGACGTCGTACGCCGGGAGCATCCTCGACGGGTTCGCCGGGTCGCGGACCGCCTTGTCGAAGTCGACGACGGCGTCGTACTCACCGGAGGTGCGGATCCAGTGGTTGAGCGCCTGCCGGTCCGCCTCGCCCTCGGGCGTGTAGTAACCGGCGCCCTCGAACGGCGTCAGCGTCGCGCCGATCACCTTCAACCCGGCCTGGTGCGCGCGCTGGATGAACTGGCGGTGCACCGCGATCAGGGCCGCCGGCTCGACCGCGCCGCGACTTCCGCCGATGTCGTTGATGCCTTCCAGCAGTACGACGGTCCGTACGCCGGCCTGCCCGAGCACGTCCCGGTCGAACCGGGCCAGCGTCGAGTCGCCCGCCGTACCGGCGTTGTTGAGCAGCCGGTTGCCGCTGATCCCGGCGTTGAGGACACCGAGTTCGCGGGACGGCGGCTCGGCCAGCAACCGGTCGGCCAGCTGGTCCGGGTAGCGCAGGTTCCGGTCGACCGGCGAGACCACGCCGTCGGTGATCGAGTCACCGAAGAGCACGACCGAGCCGCGGACCCGGCTCCGCACGTCGACGCCTTCGATGATGTAGCGGGCCATGCCGGGGATCGCCTGGTACTGCGACCCGTCGCCGTCGGTCTGGTCACCGGAGGCCCGGAAGCCGGTCGCGTACCCGGCCGGGTGCTGAGTCAGCGGACCGGTCGGACCGGGGAAGTACGTGCTGATCACGAGGTCCGTGTCGTCCGGTACGGCGACTCGCACCGGGTCGGACACCCACTCCGCACCCACCGGGATCGTCACGGAAGGCTTGCCGCCGAACAGCACCGGGACCAGGTCGGCCGGCTGCACTGTCGGCGTACCGGCGAGCTCGTCGGCTCGCGGGGTGACGGTGACCCTGCCCACGACGAGCGGCGAGGTGCCGTAGACGTTGGACAACCGCAGCCGGATCTCGGAGCCGCCGATCGACACGTGGGCGACCTGGCGCAGGGTCGTGTTCGTGACACCGGTCGCCGACAGTCCGGACGTACCCGGCGGAGTGACGGCCACCGACCAACTCCCGATCCAGTCGGGCGACAGCTGGGCCGAGGCGGTCGGGGTGAGCGGGATGGCGAGAAGAGTGAGAGCAAGAGCGAGCTGCTTGAGACGACGCATGAGACCACCTTCGTCTGGGCGGAACGGGGGTGTTCCCCTCGATCTTCACCCAGAGTCCTCACCCGCTCGCAACCAGTCATCGCCCAACGGTCGCTCTCCAGAGCCGAACGACCATCTCACCCACCCTGGGACGGCCGACTCACACCATTTCGCCCCGAGTTCCAGGCCGCGGGCGCCAGCACGCGCACGCCGGCGACAGCCGGCAGGTCGCGGGCGAAAGCACGCCCGGATGCTCGGGCGATAAGCACGAGGGTGGGTGGGAGCGCGCTCAGCGGTCGTGACGAGGAGCGGAGCGACGAGGAACGGCTGCGTAGCACGCGTGGGCTGTACCCCCAGCACGCCGTGGGCCTGACGCAGAAGTTCTAGCCGTGGAGGCGGCGGGTTAGGGCGGTGGCGGCTTGGCGGATGCGGTGGGCGAGGGCGCGGCGGTCGGCCGGGGGGATGGCGTCGGTGCGGAAGGTGACGCTGATGGCGGCGACCGGGTGGCCGGCGTGGTCGACGGCTGCGCTGGCCACGGACGAGAGGCCCGGGGTGATGAACGAGTCCTCGACGGCATACCCCTGGCGTTTCTCCTCGGCGAGCAGGCGCCGGAGCTGGCTGAGTGTCTGCGGTCCGTGATCGGTACGCCGTACAAAGGTCTCCGGACTCGGGAACAACGCCCGCACCTGCGCCGGCGGAAGCTCGGCGAGCAGGGCACGGCCGGATGCGGTCAGGGTCGCCGGCAGACGTACGCCGACGTCCGTCACCAGCGTGACCGGCCGGGGCGGCTGCTCCTTCAGCAGGTAGACGAGCTCACGACCGTGCAGTACGCCGAGATGCGCCGTCTGCCCGACCTCGGCGACCAACTGGACGAGCAGCGGCCGGGCGAGCCGCTCGAGCGGGTCGTGGCGCAGGTACGCCGAGCCGATCTCGAACGCGGCCACCCCAAGCCCGTACCGCTTCTCCTCCGGCAGATGCACCACGAATCCCTCGTCGATCATTGCTCGCAGCAAGTGGTACGTCGACGAGCGCGGCAGGCCGACCGCGGAGGCGATGCGCTCCATCGGGACGGGTCCGGGCTGGGTGGCCAGGAACGTCAGTACCCGCAGAGTGCGGGTCGAGGCGGGAACGTTGCCGCTCACAACGGCAGCGTAACCGCCGGATCTCAGATTCCGGACGTTTCGCGCGACTTGGCGCGGCCGCGGCGTAGCCACAGCCGGAAACCCTCACCGGCCAGCGCGACGGCGAACAGGCCGCCCGCGACGATCCAGTCGACATCCTGGTCGTCGCCGGACAGCAGGACTCCGACGGCGACCGAGAGGATGCCGAAGAACGTGAGTGAGACGAACGGTCGCATCAGAGGGTCTTCTCCGCGGTCCAGGCGGCCGACGACACCTTGTAGCCGAGCCACGAGTTCACTGTCAGCATCGGCGCGTTGGCCGCGTCGTTGCCGGTGTACGCATGGGTGAATCCGGCGTCCCGGGCGCGGGCCAGCGCCGCCGACTTCACCACCTTGGCCAGTCCGCGGCCACGGTGCGCCGGGATCGTGCCGGTCAGGTTCGACCAGATGACCCGGCGGTCCGGATCCGCCGTGGTGATCACGAACGACGCGACCGTGTCACCGTCGAGCACCGCGACGCTCAGGTCGCGCCGCAGGTCCGGGTGACCCCAGTCGGTCGCCAGCCATTCGTCGTACGGCGGCGCGAACGACAGGCCACTCGGGTCGCCTTCGGCAACGGCGACCACCGCCTGCCAGACCTGCTCCGGGTTCAGTTGCCCGAAGTCGGTGACGCGCAGTCCCTCGGGCGGCGCAGCCGGCTCGGGTACGGCGCTCAGGTCCGCGCGCGAATGGCTCATCCGGCGGCCGATCGTGAACCCGCGCCGGATCGCGAACCCCTTGGACTCGTCGTTGTCCTCGACGACGACCAGAAGGCTCGCCGCACCAGCCTTCGCCGCTTCCGCGCAGACCGCCTCGGCCAACGGGCCGCCGATGCCACGCCTGCGCAGATCGGGCGGTACCTGCACCGAGATCCTGACCCGCGGCGCCCGGTCGCCCGGATCGGGCAGGAACACGTTGCCGTACCCGACCACCTCGGAGCCGTCGACCGAAATCAGCGCGACCCGACGTCTGCTGTTGCGCAGTTCGGCCTGGATGCCGCGTGCCGTCTTCACCAGTTGCGGCATCGCGGCGGCCCAGACCCGGGCGATCCCCACCGCATCCTCCGGCCCCGCCGTCCGGATCTCGAACACCATTCCTGAACTCTAAGTGACCAGCGGTCCATGTCTCGGATGCGAGACACAAAGTGCATGGCGCTGCTGTCGGATCGCGGTGCGGCGCGGTGGAATGAACGCGTGGAAGAGCAGAACGAGGTGATCGTCGGCGTCGGACCGCTGAGCGCGGCCGACGTCGTGGCGGTGGCGCGGCACGGAGCCCGGGTGCGGATCGACGACCAGGCGCTCGAGGAGATCGCGAAGTCGCGGGCCGCCGTCGAGGCCCTCGCGCACGCGGACACCCCGCACTACGGGGTCTCGACCGGCTTCGGTGCGCTCGCGACCCGGCACATCGCTCCGGAACTGCGTGCCCAGCTGCAGCGCAGCCTGGTCCGGTCACACGCGGCCGGTTCCGGACCGGAGGTCGAGACCGAGGTAGTCCGGGCGCTCGCGCTGCTCCGGCTGTCGACGCTCGCGACCGGCCGCACGGGTGTGAAGGTCGACACGGCCCAGGCGTACGCCGAGCTGCTCAACGCGCACCTGACTCCGGTGGTGCACGAGTACGGCAGCCTCGGCTGTTCCGGCGACCTCGCGCCGTTGGCCCATGTCGCTCTCGCCGTGATGGGCGAGGGACAGGTGCGAGATGCCGACGGCAACCTTCTCGACGCCGGCGAGGCGCTGCGGGCGCACGGGCTGACGCCGATCGTGCTGGCCGAGAAGGAAGGTCTCGCGCTGATCAACGGGACCGACGGCATGCTCGGCATGCTGGTACTGGCCCTGGCCGATCTCGACCGGCTCCTGAAGACCGCCGACCTGGCCGCGGCCATGAGCGTCGAGGCGCAACTCGGCACCGACCGGGTGTTCGCCGACGACCTGCAGGCCCTGCGGCCGCATCCCGGTCAGCGCTCCGCCGCCGCCAACCTGCGGGCGCTCCTGGCCGGCAGCGACATCGTCGCGAGCCACCGCGGCCCGGAGTGCAACCGGGTCCAGGACGCCTACTCGCTGCGCTGTTCGCCGCAGGTGCACGGCGCCGCCCGCGACACCGCGGCGCACGCGGCCACGGTCGCCGACCGCGAACTGGCCGCCGCGATCGACAACCCGGTCGTTCTCCCGGACGGCCGGGTCGAGTCCAACGGAAACTTCCACGGTGCGCCGGTCGGCTACGTGCTGGACTTCCTCGCGATCGCCGTCGCGGACCTGGCCGGCATCAGCGAACGCCGTACCGACCGCTTCCTCGACGTGGCCCGGAACCACGGGCTGAACGCGTTCCTGGCCGACGATCCGGGCGTGGACAGCGGCCACATGATCGCGCAGTACACCCAGGCCGCGATCGTGTCCGAGTTGAAGCGACTCGCCGTACCGGCCAGCGTGGACTCGATCCCGAGCAGTGCGATGCAGGAGGACCACGTCTCGATGGGCTGGTCGGCCGCCCGCAAGCTGCGGACCGCGATCGACGGCCTGCAGCGGGTCCTCGCCGTCGAGATCCTGACCGCCGCGCGGGCGCTCGACCTGCGCGCACCCCTCGCCCCGGCACCGGCCACCGCCGCCGTCCGGGACGCCCTGCGGGAGTACGTCGAGGGGCCGGGCACCGACCGGCACCTCGCCCCCGAGATCGAGCAGTCCGTCCGGCTCGTTGCCGACGGCACCTATCTGACGGTGGCCGAAGCAGTCACCGGTCCGCTGTCCTGAAGAGAAAGGCTGGATCACCCATGTCCGGACCCCGTCCCGTGCGTGCGCCCCGCGGTACCACCCTGACCGCCCGCGGGTGGCAGCAGGAGGCCGCGCTGCGGATGCTGCAGAACAACCTCGACCCCGAGGTGGCCGAACACCCCGACGAACTGGTCGTGTACGGCGGGTCCGGCAAGGCCGCCCGGGACTGGAACTCGTTCGACGCGATGGTCCGCACGCTGACCACGCTGAAGGACGACGAGACCATGCTCGTGCAGTCCGGCCGGCCGGTCGGCGTACTGCAGACCCACGAGTGGGCGCCGCGGGTGCTGATCGCGAACTCGAACCTGGTGGGCGACTGGGCCACCTGGGAGGAGTTCCGCAAGCTCGAGGCGATGGGGCTGACGATGTACGGCCAGATGACGGCCGGCTCGTGGATCTACATCGGCACCCAGGGCATCCTGCAGGGCACGTACGAGACGTTCGGTGCGGTGGCCGAGAAGAAGTTCGGCGGCTCCCTGGCCGGCACCATCACGCTGACCGCCGGGCTCGGCGGCATGGGCGGTGCGCAGCCGCTGGCGGTGACGATGAACGACGGGGTGGCGATCTGCATCGACGTCGACTCCTCCCGGATCGACCGGCGGATCGAGCACCGCTACCTCGACGTCCGCGCCTCGTCCGTGGACGAAGCGCTGCGACTGGCCGAGGAGGCCAAGGCGGCACGGAAGCCGCTGTCGATCGGTGTCCTGGGCAACGCGGCCACGATCGTGCCGGACCTGCTGCGGCGCGGTGCGCCGATCGATGTGGTGACCGACCAGACGTCGGCGCACGACCCGTTGATGTACCTGCCGGTCGGGATCGAGTTCGAGGACTGGACGACCGCGCGGGAGAAGGACCCGGCCGGGTTCACCCGGCGGGCGCAGGAGTCGATGGCCAAGCACGTCGAGGCGATGGTCGGCTTCCAGGACGCCGGTGCCGAGGTGTTCGACTACGGCAACTCGATCCGCGACGAGGCCCGGAAGGCCGGGTACGCCCGGGCGTTCGAGTTCCCCGGCTTCGTCCCGGCGTACATCCGGCCCTTGTTCTGCGAGGGGAAGGGACCGTTCCGGTGGGCGGCGCTGTCCGGCAACCCGGCCGACATCGCCAGGACCGACCAGGCGATCCTCGACCTGTTCCCGGACAACGAGCACCTGGCCCGGTGGATCAAGATGGCCGGCGAGCGCGTCGCGTACCAGGGCCTGCCGGCCCGGATCTGCTGGCTGGGCCAGGGTGAGCGGGACAAGGCCGGGCTGCGGTTCAACGACATGGTCGCGTCCGGTGAACTCGAGGCGCCGATCGTGATCGGCCGGGACCACCTCGACACCGGCAGCGTCGCGTCGCCGTACCGGGAGACCGAGGGAATGCTGGACGGCTCGGACGCGATCGCGGACTGGCCGTTGCTGAACGCGATGGTGAACGTGGCCAGCGGCGCGTCGTGGGTGTCGATCCACCACGGCGGCGGCGTCGGCATCGGCCGGTCCATCCACGCCGGTCAGGTGTCGGTTGCCGACGGCACCGAGTTGGCCCGGCAGAAGCTGGAACGCGTACTCACCAACGACCCGGCGACCGGTGTCATCCGGCACGTGGACGCCGGTTACGACAAGGCAGCGGAGGTCGCCGCCGAACGAGGTGTCCGGGTTCCGATGCAGGAATCCTGACCACGACCCGGCAACTGCTGACGGAGTGCGACCATGGCATTCTCCACCGCTAGGGTGCGCTTTCCGGGGAGCGAGACATCGAGCGATCACGTGGCTTCGGTCTCTCGTTCCGTTAGGGTCGAAGCCGCGACCGACGACGAGCGCGAAGGGGCGCCATGATCGAGTTCGAGGACGTCACCAAGCGGTATCCGGACGGCACCGTCGCCGTCG
The DNA here is from genome assembly GCF_054784135.1 of Kribbella swartbergensis. Taxonomy (NCBI): domain Bacteria; kingdom Bacillati; phylum Actinomycetota; class Actinomycetes; order Propionibacteriales; family Kribbellaceae; genus Kribbella; species Kribbella swartbergensis. The sequence continues at coordinate 260,359 of NZ_BAAGPM010000008.1, read as the reverse complement.
ACAACCTGTCCCTGCGGATCCCGAGCGGCCAGATCACCGTGTTCGTCGGGCCGTCCGGCTGCGGCAAGACCACGTCGCTGCGGATGATCAACCGCACCATCGAGCGGACCAGCGGGACCATCTCGATCGACGGCGAGGACATCACCGGCAAGGACCCGGTGGCGCTGCGCCGCGGCATCGGGTACGTGATCCAGCACGCCGGGCTGTTCCCGCACAAGACGGTGGTGGACAACGTCGCCACGGTGCCCCGGCTGCTGGGCTGGGACAAACGGAAGACCCGCTCCACCGCGATGGAGTTGCTGGAGCGCGTCGGTCTCGACCTGAAGCTGGCCGAGCGGTACCCGTCCCAGCTGTCCGGTGGCCAGCAGCAACGAGTCGGCGTCGCCCGGGCGCTGGCGGCCGACCCGGCGATCATGCTGATGGACGAGCCGTTCAGCGCCGTCGACCCGATCGTCCGGCACCAGTTGCAGGAGGAACTGCTCCGGCTGCAACGCGACATCGGCAAGACGATCGTCTTCGTCACCCACGACATCGACGAGGCGATCAAACTCGGCGACAACGTCGCGGTACTGCGGGTCGGCGGCAAGCTGGCCCAGTTCGCGCCGCCGGCCGAGTTGCTGGCGAACCCGGTCGACGACTTCGTCCGCGGGTTCGTCGGGCAGGACCGCGGCTACCGGGCCCTCACCTTCGTGCATCCGGAGGAACTGCCACTCAAGCCGTTGCCGTCCGAGCTCGTGCTGGACGACGACGGCGCACCGGTCGGATGGCGCGGCGACCATGTGCTGCACCCGATCGGCGCACTCTTCCGGCAGGGCGACTCGCTGCGTGCCGCGCTGGACGCCGTACTGACCTCACCCACCGGCTGGGGCGTCTGTGTTGACGGCCACGGCAAGGCCGTCGGCGTCGTCGACCAGACCATAGTCGCGGAGGCGTTGCGGCAATGACTGTGCACATTGCCGCGCTGCCGCGCGGCGCGTCATGGGGCTTTGCCTCCCGGCCTTCCCTCGTCGCTCCAGTCGCTGTGCTGCATGCCGCGCCTCCGGCGCGGCGGGTCATGGGGCCTTGGCTCCCGGCCTTCCCTCGTCGCTCCAGTCGCTTCGCTCCCTCCGCTCCTCAGTCCAGGCCGGGGGCCCCATGACCGGGCTCCCTCCGCTCCTCAGTCCAGTCCGGGAGGCCCCATGACGTGGATCGGTGACAACCTCGGGCTGATCTGGGAACAGCTGCGCGAGCATCTCTACCTGGCGATCCTGCCGGTCCTGCTGGGGCTGCTGATCTCGGTGCCGCTCGGTTACGTGGCGACCAGGTTCTCCTGGCTGGCGAACCCGCTGATCGCGTTCGGCGGCGTGCTGTACTCACTGCCGTCGATCGCCTTGTTCATCGTGCTGCCGGCGATCCTCGGCACGCTGGTGCTGTCCGCGGTCAACATCGTCGTGGCCCTCACCATCTACACGGTCTCGCTGCTCATCCGGAACGTGATCGACGGACTGCGTTCGGTGCCGGTCGAAGTCCGGCAGTCGGCGGTCGCGGTCGGGTACGGCTCCCTGCACCGCTTGATCGCCATCGACCTGCCGATCGCCGTACCGGTGATCTTCGCCGGCCTGCGCGTCGTCACCGTGGCGAACATCTCGATGGTGAGCGTCGGCGCGGTGATCGGTATCGGTGGACTGGGCGAGCTCTTCACCCTGGGCTTCCAGAGGGACTTCCTCACCCCCGTGGTGGTGGGCGTTGTGCTCTCGCTGCTGCTGGCACTGCTCGCCGACCTGGTTCTGGTCGGCCTGCAGCGGGTGCTGACGCCGTGGGCGCGCGTGATCCACACTCCGCCGGTGGAGGTGGCGTGACATGTGGGAATACCTGACCGACCCCTTCAACTGGTCCGGCCCGGAAGGCATCTGGGCCAGGATCCTGCAGCACATCTGGTACACGTTCGCCGCTCTCGGCCTCTCGGCGGCGATCGCCCTGCCGGTGGGGTTGCGGATCGGCCACACCCGGCGCTGGGCCTTCCTGGCGATCAACCTCGGCAACGCGGCCCGGGCCCTGCCGAGCCTCGGGCTGCTGATGCTCGCGGTGCTGCTGACCGACCAGATCGGGTTCCTGCCGGTGCTGATCGCGCTGGTCGCGCTCGGCATCCCGCCGATCCTGGCCTCGACGTACGCCGGTGTGTCCGGTGTCGATCCGGCCACGATCGACGCCGCCCGGGGGATGGGGATGACCGGACGCGAGATCCTGACCAAGGTGGAGATCCCGATCGCGATGCCGCTGATCATCTCCGGTCTGCGCGGCGCGACCCTGCAGATCGTCTCGACCGCGACGATCGCCGCGCTCGTCGCGCTCGGCGGCCTCGGCCGCTACGTGGTCGACGGGCTGAAGCTGCGCGACTTCCCGCAGATGTTCACCGGCGCCCTGCTGGTGGCCCTGCTCGCCATCCTGCTCGACGTGATGTTCGCCGTCCTCGGCCGGATCGCCGTCTCCGACGGTCTCAAGTCGAGCTGAACTGTCCGACGTACCTGATCAACTTGACTCAGATGTTCCGCCCCACCGAACCATCCACCGGCGCCCGCCGGTGGCTGACGAGACACTGGAGGCTCTCGTGTTGAGATCCACGCTCATCCGTACTGCGATCGCCGGGGTGGCGGTGCTCGGCCTGGCCGGTTGTGGGGGTGGGGGCGACCAGCTCGGGGACAGCGATGCGGGCTCCTCGCCCGCGCCGGACAAGGTGACCAGCATCACGGTCGGGTCCGCCGACTTCTCCGAAAGCCAGCTGCTGGCGGAGATCTACGGCCAGGCGCTCGCCGCCAAGGGCATCGAGGTGACCCAGAAGCCGAACATCGGCAACCGGGAGACCTACATGGCCGCGATCAAGGACGGGTCGGTGCACCTGCTGCCGGAGTACACCGGCGCGGCCCTGCACTACTTCAAGAAGGACGCCACCGAGACCGAGGAACAGGCGACGTACGACGCGCTGAAGGGCTCGCTGCCGTCCGGGCTCGAGGTGCTGGAGAAGTCGCCGGCGGCCGACGAGGACACCATCGTGGTGACCAAGGCGACCGCGGACAAGTACAGCCTGAAGTCGCTGGCCGACCTGAAGCCGGTGGCGAAGGACATGGTCGCGGGCGGCAGCTCCGAGTTCAAGGTGCGTGACGCCGGGCTGAAGGGCCTGAAGGAGAAGTACGACGTCGAGTTCAAGGAGTACAAGACGCTCGACGCGGGCGGCCCGCTGAGCCTGAAGGCGCTGCTGGACAACCAGATCCAGGTGTCGAACTTCTTCACCACCCAGGCGCTGATCAAGGACAACAACCTGGTCATGCTGGAGGACCCGGAGAACATCCTGCCGCCGAACAACATCGTTCCGCTGATCCGGACCGACCACAAGTCGGACGACGTCGTGTCGACGCTCAACGCGGTATCCGCCAAGCTGACGACGGACGGCCTGACCGACATGGTCAAGCGGATCGACGTCGGCAAGGAGTCGCCGAACGCGGTCGCCAAGGACTGGCTGTCGAAGAACCCGCTGTCTTGAGTTTCGAGGAGATGTGGGCGGCGTTGGCCGCCGTCGGCCGGGACCCCGACACCGGGGGCTACCGCCGCGGCGGCTGGACGCCGACCGAACGCGAAGCCACCCACTGGTTCCTGGACCAGTGCACCACCCGCAACCTCACCGTCGATTCCGACGGCCTGGGCAACCTCATCGCCTGGTGGGGTTCGTCAGAGGGTGCTGGTGTGGTGACTGGGAGTCATCTGGATTCGGTGGTTGATGGTGGGGCTTTTGATGGGCCGTTGGGGGTGGTGTCGGCGCTGGCGGCGGTGGATCGGCTGAGGAGTGAGGGGTTCGAGCCCTCGGTGCCGATCGGGGTCGGGGTGTTCGTGGAGGAGGAAGGCTCGCGGTTCGGGATGCCGTGTCTCGGGTCGCGGGTGGCGGCCGGAGTGCTGCCCGCCGAGAAGGCTCTCGCGCTGAAGGACCGGTCGGGCGTCTCGCTCGCCGCCGCGCTGGAGGCGGCCGGGACCGACCCGGCCGGCGTCGGACCGTCGCCGCTGCTGGAGCGGATGGGGACGTTCGTCGAGTTGCACGTCGAGCAAGGCCGGGGACTGACCGCACCGGTCGGCGTGGCGAGTTCGATCTGGCCGCACGGGCGGTACCGCTTCACCTTCCGCGGCGAGGCCAACCACGCCGGTACGACGCTGATGGAAGACCGCCGCGACCCGATGCTCACCTACGCCATGACCGCCCTTGCCGCGAACAAGCAGGCCCGCCTCGCCGGCGCCCGTGCGACGTTCGGCCGCCTCGCGGTCGAGCCCAACGGCACCAACGCCGTACCGTCGCAGGTGACCGCCTGGCTGGACGCCCGGGCCGCCGACGACGCGACCCTGGAGTCGTTGCTAGCGGCAATCACCAGGCAGGCGACGGAGCGCGCCGAGCGCGACGGTACGACGGTCGACGTGGTCCCCGAATCGGTGTCGCCGGTGGTCGACTTCCCGGCCGGGTTGCGGGACCGTCTGGTCGGCGTACTCGACGGAGCGCCGGTGTTGCCGACCGGGGCCGGGCACGACGCCGGCGTGTTCTCCGCCGCCGGCATCCCGACCGCCATGCTGTTCGTGCGGAACCCGACCGGCGTCTCGCACTCGCCGGCCGAGTACGCCGAGATGGACGACTGCCTGGCCGGCGTGGACGCGCTGGCCGCCGTACTGAAGGATCTCGCGAAGTGACGTCGTACTGGTGCTCGAGCGCCGTGCTGCCGACCGGGGTGGCCGAGCGGGTCCTGGTGACGGTCGCCGACGGCCGGTTCGCCGCGGTCGAGACCGGTGCGGAGCCAGGTGACGCGGTCCGATTGAACGGCCTCGTCCTGCCCGGGTTGGCGAACTGTCACAGCCACGCCTTCCACCGGGCCTTGCGCGGCCGGACGCAGGCCGAGCGCGGCACGTTCTGGACCTGGCGTGAGCAGATGTACGCCGTCGCGTCGACGCTCACCCCGGAGTCGTACTACCACCTCGCGCGGGCCGTGTACGGCGAGATGGTGCTGGCCGGGATCACTGCCGTCGGCGAGTTCCACTACCTGCATCACCCCCCGGGCGGACGGCGGTACGACGACCCGAACGCGATGGGCAAGGCGCTGATCGCGGCCGCCCGGGACGCGGGGCTCCGGATCACCCTGCTGGACACCTGTTACGTTGCCGGCGGCATCGACCAGCCGCTGAACCAGGTGCAGCAACGCTTCAGCGACGGCGACGCGGCAGGCTGGGCCGCGCGGATCTCGCTGCTGGACGGCTCCGACGACGTGGTGATCGGCGCCGCGGCGCACTCGGTGAGAGGTGTGCCCCAGGACCAACTCGGCGCGGTCGCCTCGGCATTGCCGGACGCCCCGCTGCACATCCACCTGTCCGAGCAGGTCGGCGAGAACGTGGCCTGCCTTGACGCCTACGGCCGTACGCCGGCGCAGGTGCTGGACGAGACCGGCTTCCTCAGCGGGCGGACGAGCGCCGTCCACGCGACCCATCTCACCGACGTGGACGTCGGTCTGCTCGGCGGCGCGGCGACGTACTCCTGCTTCTGCCCGACGACCGAGCGCGACCTGGCCGACGGCATCGGTCCGTCGGTGGCGCTGCGCGACGCCGGGTCGCCACTGACGCTCGGGTCGGACAGTCACGCGGTGATCGATCTGTTCGAGGAGATGCGCGCGGTCGAGCTGGACGAACGGCTGGCGTCCCAGGAGCGCGGCCACTGGTCCGCTCCCGAGCTGCTCAGGGCCGCGACCGCCGACGGCCACCGCTCACTCGGCTTCGCCGACGCCGGGGTGATCGAGGTGGGGGCTCGCGCGGACCTGGTCGCCGTACGGCTGGACAGTGTGCGTACGGCGGGGACCGGAGCCACCGTGGAGACTGCCGTGTTCGCGGCCTCCGCGGCCGACGTCACCGACGTGATCGTCGGCGGCCGGCAAGTGGTTGCTGACGGCAATCACGCGAAGCTCGACGTGGCGGCCGACCTGGCGGCCTCGATCGCGGCGGTGACCTCGTGACCTCTCTGTTGCTGACCGGCATCGGTTCGCTGGTGACCAACGATCCGGCGCGTGGTGCGTTGCTTGGCGAGATCCGGGACGCGGCGCTGGTGATCGAGGGCAGCAAGGTCGCCTGGGTCGGGTCCCGCCGTGATGCCCCGGGGGCCGATCAGGCTCTGGACCTGGGTGGCCGCGCGGTCGTCCCCGGGTTCGTCGACTCCCACGCGCACCTGGTGTTCGCCGGTGACCGGGCGGAGGAGTTCGCCGCCCGGATGACCGGTACGCCGTACTCCGCCGGCGGGATCCGGACCACGGTGGCGGCGACCCGGCAGGCCACCGACGAGGCGCTGACCGCGAACGTGGCCCGGCTGGTGACCGAGATGCGCCGCCAGGGCACCACATCGGTCGAGATCAAGTCCGGTTACGGCCTGACGGTCGCGGACGAGGCCCGGGCGCTGAGGATCGCGGGCCAGTTCACCGACGACACGACCTATCTCGGGGCGCACGTCGTACCGGCGGAGTTCGCCGAGGACCCGGCCGGTTACGTGTCACTCGTGACCGGTCCGATGCTCGAGGCGACCGCGCCGTACGCCAAGTGGGTCGACGTCTTCGTGGAACGCGGCGCCTTCGACGAGGACCAGGCCCGGGCGATCCTCACGGCAGGGCAGGCGAAGGGGCTGCAGGCGCGGGTCCACGCCAACCAGCTGGGAGAGGGGCCTGGTGTCCAGCTGGCCTGCGAGGTCGGTGCGGCCGCGGCCGACCACTGCACCTACCTCACCGACTCCGACATCGACGCCCTGGCCTCGACGGGCGTGGTCGCCGGGCTGCTTCCCGCGGTCGAGTTCTCCACGCGATCGCCGTACCCGGACGCCAGGCGCCTGATTGACGCCGGAGTGACCGTAGCCCTGGCCACCGACTGCAACCCGGGCTCCGGCTACTCCTCGTCGATGCCGCTTTGCATCGCTCTGGCTGTCCGGGAGATGCACATGACCCCGGCCGAGGCCCTGTGGTCGGCGACCGCGGGTGGTGCCGCGTCCCTCCGCCGCACAGACGTTGGCCGACTGACGCCGGGTTCCCGTGCCGACCTGGCCGTCCTCGACGCGCCGTCGTACATCCACCTCGCCTACCGCCCCGGCGTCCCCCTCGTCACCCAAACGTTCGTCGGCGGACGCCCGGTCTAGAGCCGTCGTACGTCGATCAGTCCGCGGAGGGGGAGGTCGTGGCGTAGTCGGGCGTTGCCGAGGGCGTCGACGACGCAGGCGGCGCCGATCCACCGGGCGCCACAGTCCTCCACCAGGGCACGGGCGACCAGGGCGGTCGCACCGGTGTCCGCCCAGTCGTCGACCATCAGGACCCGGTCGCCGGCCATGACCAGGTCACGCCGGAAACCGAAGACGACGTGCCGATCCCGGTAGTCGGGACCCGTCGTACGCCGCACCCATCGGTCGCTGTCCGTCGCCTGACCGCAGTCCTTCCGGATCTCGACGAACCCGACGCCCAGCGCGGCCGCGGTCAACGCACCGAGCAGGGACCCCCGGGACACCGGACCCAGGACGACGGTCGGCGTCACGTCGTACAGGCGACCCAATGCGGGGCCAAGATCACGTAGCAACTCGGCGTCGCGCCACCACCCGGTGACGTCGGCGTAGCTGCTTCAGGCGCCGCGGTCCGTCCGCCACACGAACGCGTTGCGCAGCCGCTCCTGCATCTGTCTGGACATGCCTCCAGGGTGACCGCTGGCCGCGTGGCACGCACCCGATTTAGTCGCTCAGCTCCTTGGAGCACAGCGCCGTGGTGGTGCCGTCGGGACGGTTGAGCTTGCCGACCTCGACGAAGCCGCGGCCGGCGTGGAAGGCCAGGCCGGCCACGTCGGGAGGGTCGGAACTGATCCCGCAGACGAGCCGGTCGAACGGCTTCGCGGCCCGCTCGACCGCCCGGTAGACCGCGGTCGCGATGCCCTTGCGCCGGTGCTGTTCGGCCACCACGATCCGGTCCAGGTGCAGGAAGCGGTCGGCGTACGTCTCGGTGAACCACTGGAAGTCGAGGCTGTCGTGCGCCGACCCGGGCGTGAAGGTGAGGACGAAGGCCGCCACCTCGTCGTCCAGTTCGACCACGGCGGCGTGGGCGGCGATCAGCCGGAGCCAGTCCAGCCGGTCCGGTCGGAGTGGCTCGACCAGGCCTTCCGCGGCGGCGTTCAGGGCGAGCACCGCGGCGTCGTCGGCTGAGGTCATGGGGCGGAGCTTCACCGTGACACCATCCCACGGAAACCCTTTTCCGCGGCAGGGGTCCGACCACCGCCCCGGATCCGTGGCCGGGCCGGGAGTTCCCTGGGCGATCCCTGGGAATCGGGGGCCGGGGTTGGGAATGACCCAGGGGGTGTGTCATGTTGAGTCAGGTGTACTCAAGTTTGTTCAGTCACGGATTTGAAACCCGGGCGGCAGAACGGCAACATTGAGTCCGCATCACTCAACTTCGTGGAGGTAAGCACATGGCCCGCGCGGTCGGTATCGATCTCGGTACGACGAACTCCGTCATCGCCGTACTGGAAGGTGGCGAGCCCACCGTCATCCCCAACGCCGAGGGAGCGCGTACGACGCCCTCGGTCGTGGCCTTCGCCAAGAACGGCGAGGTCCTGGTCGGCGAGGTGGCGAAGCGCCAGGCCACCACGAACGTCGACCGCACCATCCGCTCCGTCAAGCGCCACATGGGCGAGAACTGGAGCGTGGACATCGACGGGAAGAAGTTCACGCCGCAGCAGATCAGCGCGTTCGTGCTGCAGAAGCTGAAGCGGGACGCCGAGGCGTACCTCGGGGAGCAGGTCACCGACGCGGTCATCACCGTGCCGGCGTACTTCTCCGACGCGCAGCGCCAGGCGACCAAGGAGGCCGGTGAGATCGCCGGGCTGAAGGTGCACCGGATCGTCAACGAGCCGACCGCGGCCGCGCTCGCGTACGGCCTGGACAAGGGCACCGAGCAGACCATCCTGGTCTTCGACCTCGGTGGCGGCACCTTCGACGTCTCCCTGCTGGAGATCGGCGACGGTGTCTTCGAGGTGAAGGCGACCAGCGGTGACAACCACCTGGGTGGTGACGACTGGGACAACCGGATCGTCCAGTGGCTGGTGACCCAGTTCAAGAACAAGAACGGCACCGACCTGTCCGGCGACAAGATGGCCATGCAGCGCCTCACCGAGGCCGCCGAGAAGGCCAAGATCGAGCTGTCCGCCGCGGCCGAGACGACCATCCACCTGCCGTACCTGAGCCTGACCGAGTCCGGCCCGCTGCACCTGGAGGAGAAGCTCTCCCGGGCCGAGTTCCAGAAGATGACCAACGACCTGCTGGAGCGCGCCCGCGCCCCGTTCAAGGCGGTCATCAAGGACGCCGGCATCGACGTGTCGAAGATCGACCACGTCATCCTGGTCGGCGGTTCGACCCGGATGCCCGCGGTGGCCGACCTGGTCCGCGAGCTGACCGGCGGCAAGGAGCCGAACAAGGGCGTGAACCCGGACGAGGTCGTCGCCGTCGGCGCGTCCCTGCAGGCCGGTGTGCTGAAGGGTGAGGTCAAGGACGTCCTGCTGCTCGACGTGACCCCGCTGAGCCTCGGTATCGAGACCAAGGGCGGTGTGTTCACCAAGATCATCGAGCGCAACACCACGATCCCGACCAAGGGCTCGGAGATCTTCACCACGGCCGAGGACAACCAGCCGTCGGTGATGATCCAGGTCTACCAGGGCGAGCGCGAGATGGCCCGCGACAACAAGTCGCTCGGCAACTTCGAACTCACTGGTTTGCCGCCCGCCCCTCGGAATGTCCCGCAGATCGAGGTCACCTTCGACATCGACGCGAACGGCATCGTGCACGTCAACGCGAAGGACCTGGCCACCGGCAAGGAGCAGCGGATGACCGTCACCGGCGGTTCGGCGCTGCCGAAGGACGACATCGATCGGATGGTCCGCGACGCCGAGCAGTACGCCGAGGAGGACCGCAAGCGCCGCGAGGCGGTGGAGGCCCGCAACCAGGCCGAGAGCCTCGTTTACCAGACCGAGAAGTTCCTGTCGGAGAACGAGGACAAGGTCCCGGACGACGTCAAGACCGAGGTCAAGGACGGCGTCGCGGAGCTGAAGAAGGCGCTCGAGGGTGACGACGCCGACGCGATCAAGTCCGCGTCGGAGAAGCTCGCCCAGTCCAGCCAGAAGATGGGTGCCGCGATGTACGCGAACGCCCAGGCCGCCGGCTCTTCCGAGGAGAGCACCTCGTCCGCCGACAGCTCGGGCAGCACCGACGACGACGTCGTCGACGCCGAGATCGTGGACGAGGACCGGCCGCAGGACAAGACGGAGGACAAGTGACGGATCGACCGACTGGCAGCGAGTTCGGCGACGGTGAGCCCGTCGTCCGGGACAAGCGCCGGATCGACCCGGACACCGGCGAGCTGCGGGAGCAGTCCACTTCGGACGCTCCCGCGGCCGGCGCCGCACCGGGCATGCCGGGCACCCCGGGCGCGCAACCGCCGAAGGACCCGTCGGACCTGATCGGCCCGTCCGCCCAGGAGGCACTGCTGACCGAGGCGCTGGCCGAGCGTACGGCGGACCTGCAGCGGCTGCAGGCCGAGTACGTCAACTACAAGCGCCGGGTTGACCGCGACCGGGAGGCCGCGCGGGAGGTCGTGATCGGCTCGGTGCTAACAGAGCTGCTCGGGATCCTCGACGACATCGGCCGGGCCCGGGAGGCGGGCGAGCTGGAGGGCGCCTTCAAGGCGGTCGCCGAGTCGCTCGAGCGGGTCACCGAGAAGCTCGGTCTGGTGAAGTACGGCGAGAAGGGCGACCCCTTCGACCCGCGCATCCACGAGGCCCTGCTGCACAACTACTCCGACGAGGTCGACGGACCGACCGCGACGATGGTGATGCAGCCGGGGTACCGCCTCGGCGATCGGGTCCTGCGGCCGGCCCGGGTGGCCGTCTCGGAGCCGACCGAGCAACTGCCGGCCGAGGCCGCGAAGGCCGACGTACCGGTGGAGAGCACAGATGACGACCAGCCCGCAGACAAGTCTGCGGAGTAACCGACAGGGCGAGAGGGGAGGCGTCGGATGAGCACGAAGGACTGGCTCGAGAAGGACTTCTACAAGGTTCTCGGCGTCTCCAAGACCGCCGAAGCGGACGAGATCAAGAAGGCCTACCGCAAGCTGGCGCGCAAGTACCACCCCGACTCCAACGCCGGGGACGCGACCGCGGAGGCGAGATTCAAGGAGGTCTCCGAGGCGTACGACGTCGTCGGTGACCCGAAGAAGCGCAAGGAGTACGACGAGGCACGCCGGCTGTTCGGCAGCGGCGGCTTCCGGATGCCGAGTGGCGCCGGTTCCGGTGGCGGCTTCAACTTCGACGTCGGCGACCTGTTCAACCGCGGCGGCGCCACCGCCGGTGGCGGCCTCGGCGACATCCTGGGCGGCATGTTCGGCGGTGGCCGGACCACGACCACCACGTCCACGGCCCGGCCGCGGCGTGGTGCCGACATCGAGACCGAGGCGACGATCGAGTTCGCCGAGGCCGTGAACGGTGTCACCGTCGGGCTCCGGATGACCAGCGACGAGCCGTGCAAGACCTGCCGCGGCACCGGTGCGAAGTACGGAACGGTGCCGAAGGTCTGCCTGAAGTGCGAGGGCACGGGGATGCAGACCTCGGTCCAGGGCGGCGTGTTCGCCATGACCGAGCCGTGCACCGAGTGCAAGGGCCGCGGCCTGGTCGTCGACCAGCCGTGCGAGACCTGCCACGGCTCCGGCCGCGGCCAGTCGAGCAAGACCATGCAGGTCCGCATCCCGGCGGGCGTGCAGGACGGCCAGCGGATCCGGCTCAAGGGCAAGGGTGCGGCCGGTGAGCGGGGTGGCCCGGCGGGCGACCTCTACGTCACCGTGCACGTCAAGCCGCACCGGATCTTCGGTCGCCAGGGCGAGCACCTGACGCTGAACGTCCCGGTGACCTTCACCGAGGCCGCGCTGGGTGCCGAGATCAAGGTGCCGACCCTGGACGGTCTGCCGGTCACTGTCCGGATTCCGGCCGGTACGGCGAACGGCAGCAAGCTGCGCGTCCGCGGCAAGGGTTCGGTCCGGCGGGACGGCAGCAAGGGCGACCTGCTGCTCACTCTCGAGGTCCAGGTGCCGCACGAGCTGACCGACGAGCAGCGCGCCAAGCTGCAGGAGTTCAACGCGGCGTCGGATCAGCCCGACCTGCGGGCAGGGTTGTTCGGGAGCGCGTGATGGGGATCCCGTTCAACCAGGTGCCGACCTGGGACGACCGCACCCCGATCTACGTGATCTCGGTGGCGGCCCAGCTGGCCGGCATGCACCCGCAGACCCTGCGCCAGTACGACCGGCTCGGCCTGGTCACGCCCAGTCGGGCGTCCGGCCGCGGCCGGCGGTATTCGGCGTACGACGTGGCGAAGCTGAGGTACGTGCAGCACCTGTCCCAGGAAGAGGGCATCAACCTGGCGGGAATTCGGCACATCCTCGCGCTACAGTCCGAAGTGGAGGACCTGCGCAGGCAGGTCAACCAGCTACTGGCAGAAGTCCAGCGGGGTGTCGGTGCCTCCCGGCGGAGCACCGGCAGCCGGGTCTTCTCGGCCGGCCCGGCCGGCGACGTGATCGCCATGGGCCGGCAGCAGACCACCCGCTGGATCCGGACCCAGCCCCTGGAGCTGGGCCCCCGCTGACAGTGAAGAGCCCGAGCTCAGGCCGATCGTGCTGGGCCCCCGCTGACAGTTGAAGAGCGCGGGCTCCGGCCGGCCGTGCTGAGCCCAGGCTGACAGTGAAGAGCGTGGGCTCAGCCCGGTTGTGCTGAGCCCAGGCTGACAGTGAAGAGCGTGGGCTCAGCCCGGTTGTGCTGAGCCCAGGCTGACATGAAGAGCGTGGGCTCGGGCCGGTTGTGCTGAGTCCAGGCTGACATGAAGAGCGTGGGCTCGGGCCGGTTGTGCTGAGCCCAGCGACCCGGAGGCTTCCGCTCCCCCCTCGGAACCTCCGGCCGGTGGAGATGTTGTCCCCCGACGTCTCCACCCCCGAAGGCGCGTCCCACCCCCAGGCGCCCTTCGGCTCCCGCAGGGTGGTCCACCCCGGACCGCCCTGCGGCTCAGCTTCCGCACCGCTTCGCCCCGTGCGCCTCCGCTTCAGCTTCCGCACCGCTTCGCCCCGTGCGCCTCCGCTTCAGCTTCCGCACCGCTTCGCCCCGCGCGCCTCCGCCTCAGTTTCCGTGTGGCTCCGCCCCGCGCTCCTGCGGCTCGGTTTCCCGTGTGGCTCCGCCCCGAGCTCCTGCGGCTCGGTTTCCCGCGTGGCTTCAGTTTCCGTGTGGCTCCGCCGCCTCCGGCGCCTGCGACTCCCGTGCCTGGACCATACGGCCGGCCTCGAACCGGACGTCCGCGCCGATCAGCGCGGCCAGCAGACGGTGTTCCTGCCCGTGCCGGGTGACGAGTTGCAGGCCGACCGGCAGACCTGACTGCGCGAATCCGGCTGGAAGGCTGATCGCCGGGTGTCCGCTCAGGTTGAAGGCCCAGGTGAGCGCGACACTGAACGTGTCGCCCGGCCCGTCGTGACCGTGCGGGAGATTCGGCGTGGTGGGTGTCGCGACGACGTCGGTCAAAGCGAAGGCTCGCCGCAGTCGGTCGTCGTTCGCGCGACGTACGCCGGTGCGGTCTGGTTCGCCGTCCGCTCGGATCGCCATCCAGGCCGGTGCGGGGTCGAGCAACTGGACCGGAACGTCCACTGGCTCAAAGATGCCCTTGGACACCAAGTCGCTCAACACCGTACGGGCGATCGACGCAACGTCCGGCGCGGTGGGAGCGAAACCGAGGTCGGCGGACCAGGTCACCCGGAGGGCCGGTGGACGCGGGGGAGCGTCCTGCCCGCTCATCACGGACCAGTACTGCCGCAGGTCGACGAGGTGCCGACCGATCACACCGCCCACCGCGAGCCCGGTCCGGTCCGCGCTCGGGATCGCGCCGTTGGTCGGCTTGAGCCCGAGGACTCCACACCACGCCGCCGGGATGCGGACCGAACCCGCGCCGTCGGTCCCGGTGGCCAACGGCACCATCGAGGTGGCGACCGCCACCGCCGCACCCGCCGACGAACCACCGGGCACCACAGAGGCGTCCCACGGGTTGACGGTCGGACCGCGGTCGGTCTGTCCCCACGTCTGCCAACTGGTCCCCGGTCCTGGCGTAGCCGTCGCGCCGACTGGGATCGCCCCGGCGGCGATCAGCGGACCGACGTACGCCGTACTTCCGCCTTTGACCGCGATCGGTACACCGAGCAGCGGCCGCTTGCCGATCGCACTCTCCGCGATCTCCCGGTCGATCGCGGCGGCCTGCGCGCGAGCCCGATCCGCCCAGACCTCCCGGAAGGCCCGAAGCCCCTCATCGATCTCCCGGATCCGCACGAGCGCCGCCTCGACCACCTCGCCCGCCGACACCTCGCCCGCCGACACCACCCCCGAACCGACCGCCGCCGCGATCCCGACGGCCGACATCCGCTGGTACTCCTCGGTTGTCCACAGCAAGCCAACTCACCTCAACCAGCAGCCACCAAACGGATACAACTTGTAGCAAGAGCATCGCCGACCCCGAGGAGGACCCTGAGTTCTCCCCAGAATTTCCTAGAGTTGAGTGGAATGGACTCAAGTTTGGATAGGTTGTATCCAGTGACTGCTGTTGCTCGAGCTTGAAAGGCTGGAACCAGATGGACGTTCAGCGGTTGACGACGCTGGCCCGGGAAACCCTGTCGGTCGCGATCCGTCAGACCTCCGCGGCGGGCAACCCGACCGTGGAACCCATTCACCTCCTGTCCGCACTGCTCGCACAGCCGGAGGGGACCACCGCCGGGCTGCTTCAGGCTGCGGGAGCCGATGTCGACGCTGTCCGCCGTCGTACCGCCGACTTCCTCGGCCGCCTGCCGAAGGCGAGCGGCGGCAGTGTGCAGGCGCCCAGCCTGTCGCCGAAGACCAGCGACGTGCTGAACCAGGCCGAGCAGCGGGCCCTCGGGCTCGGGGACGAGTACGTCTCCACGGAGCACCTGCTGATCTCGCTCGCCACCGTCGAAGGCAATGCGAAGACCGCGCTCGGCGTGACCCCGGACGCGCTGCTGCAGGCGTTCGACCGGATACGCGGCAACCGCCGGATCACCTCGCCCGAGGCCGAGGGCACCACCAAGACCCTGGAGAAGTACGGCGTCGACCTGACCGAGCGGGCCAAGGAGGGCAAGCTCGACCCGGTGATCGGGCGTGACGCCGAGATCCGCCGGGTGGTCCAGGTGCTGTCCCGCCGGACCAAGAACAACCCGGTCCTGATCGGTGAGCCCGGCGTCGGCAAGACCGCCGTCGTCGAGGGCCTGGCCCAGCGGATCGTGGCCGGTGACGTGCCCGAGTCGCTGCGCGGCCGCCGGCTGATCAGCCTCGACCTCGGCGCGATGGTCGCCGGCGCGAAGTACCGCGGTGAGTTCGAGGAGCGGCTGAAGGCGGTGCTGACCGAGATCAAGGAGTCCGACGGTCAGATCATCACCTTCATCGACGAGTTGCACACCGTCGTCGGCGCCGGTGCCACCGGCGAGGGCGCGATGGACGCCGGCAACATGCTGAAGCCGATGCTGGCCCGCGGTGAGCTGCGGATGATCGGTGCCACCACCCTGGACGAGTACCGGACCCGCATCGAGAAGGACCCGGCGCTGGAGCGCCGCTTCCAGCAGGTCTTCGTCGGCGAGCCGAGCGTCGAGGACACGATCGCGATCCTGCGCGGCCTGAAGGAGCGCTACGAGGCGCACCACAAGGTCGCCATCTCCGACTCCGCCCTGGTCGCGGCGGCGACGCTGTCGCACCGCTACATCAGCGGCCGCCAGTTGCCGGACAAGGCGATCGACCTGGTCGACGAGGCCGCGTCCCGGCTGCGGATGGAGATCGACTCGTCCCCGGTCGAGATCGACTCGCTCCGCCGTACCGTCGACCGGCTGAAGATGGAGGAGCTCGCGCTGTCCCGCGAGGAGGACCCGTCCAGCCAGGAGCGGCTGGAGCGGCTGCGCGCCGACCTCGCCGACCGCGAGGAGGAGCTGCGGGCGCTGGAGTCCCGCTGGGAGCAGGAGAAGTCCGGCCTGAACCGCGTCGGTGAGATCAAGGAGCGGATCGACGAGTTGCGCGGCCAGGCCGAGCGCGCCCAGCGCGACGGCGACCTGGAGACCGCGGCCCGGATCCTGTACGGCGAGATCCCGCAGCTGACGAAGGAGCTCGAGGCGGCCGCGGCCGAGTCGGAGGCCACCGAGGGTCCCGAGGCGATGGTCAACGAGGAGGTCGGCCCGACCGAGATCGCCGAGGTGATCGCGATGTGGACCGGCATCCCGACCGGCCGGCTGCTCGAGGGCGAGACCGGCAAGCTGCTCCGGATGGAGGACGAGCTGGGTCGCCGGCTGATCGGTCAGCGCGAGGCGGTCAAGGCCGTCAGCGACGCCGTCCGCCGCGCCCGGGCCGGCATCTCCGACCCCGATCGGCCGACCGGCAGCTTCCTGTTCCTCGGCCCGACCGGTGTCGGCAAGACCGAGCTGGCGAAGGCGCTCGCGGACTTCCTGTTCGACGACGAGCGCGCCATGGTCCGGATCGACATGTCGGAGTACGGCGAGAAGCACAGCGTCGCGCGGCTCGTCGGCGCCCCGCCCGGCTACGTCGGGTACGAGGAGGGCGGCCAGCTCACCGAGGCCGTGCGCCGGCGCCCGTACTCGGTGATCCTGCTCGACGAGGTGGAGAAGGCGCACCCCGAGGTCTTCGACCTCCTGCTGCAGGTGCTGGACGACGGCCGGTTGACCGACGGTCAGGGCCGGACCGTCGACTTCCGCAACGTCATCCTGATCCTGACCAGCAACCTCGGCTCGGCGTACCTGGCCGACCTCACGCTGGACGACCAGGTCAAGCGCGACCAGGTGATGGCGGTGGTGCGGCAGTCGTTCAAGCCGGAGTTCATCAACCGGCTGGACGAGATCGTGCTGTTCGACGCCCTGGGCAGTGAGGAACTGACCCAGATCGTCGCCCTGCAGATCGCCGCGCTGCAGCGCCGCCTGACCGATCGCCGGATCACCCTGGACGTCGGCGAGGACGCGATGGAGTGGCTCGCGATGACCGGCTACGACCCGGTGTACGGCGCCCGCCCGCTCCGCCGCCTGGTCCAGTCCGCCATCGGCGACGAGCTGGCCCGCAACCTCCTCTCCGGCCAAGTCCGCGACGGCGACACCGTCAAGGTCACCCTCAACGAGGCCAAGGACGCCCTCGACGTAATCCCCGCCTGACGCTCGTCCGGCAGACAGCCGGGCCCGGTCTGCATCCGGGCCCGGCTGTTGCGTTCTCACTCAGGACGGGTGATACGTCAGGGTCGTGACGCCGTTGGCGAGAGTGGTCTGGCTGACGAGATCGAGGCCGGTGCGTGGTGTTCCGTCGGGGAACAACTTGGCGCCGCTGCCCAGGACCAGGGGATGTATGGCGAGGGTGAGTTCGTCGACGAGCCCGTGCTCGAGGAGTGAGCGGAGGAGCGTCGGGTTGCCGTACATGATGACGTCGCCACCGGGCTGCCGCTTGATCTCATCGAGGGCGGTGATCGCGTCGCCCTCGAGCAGGGACGCGTTCCACGTCAGCCCGCCGGTCAGCGTGGCCGAGGCAACGAGTTTGGGGAGGGTGCGCAGGCGATCGGCGTACGGGCCCTGCGCGGTGGCCCAGGCTGCGGCGAACATCTCATAGGTACGGCGTCCGCACAGGAAGTAGTCGCACGTCGACAGCTTCTCGAGTGATCGGCGGACGGATTCCTCACCGAAGTACGGCTGCGCCCAGCCGCCGTACGACGTACCCCCGTAACCGCCCGGGTCCTCGGCGACACCGTCGAGCGTCACCAGGGCTGACGCGATGATCCTGCGCATGACTCTCCCTCCGAACGTGGTTGTGTCCACGTGTAGACCGGCTCCGGCGGTGAAAGGAATCCGGGAGAATGGGTGCGTGACGCAACCGCGGGCCGACTGGGTCAACACCACGCACGACTGGGCAGGCTCGGTCGACCAGCAGCATCTGCAGCTGATCCGCTCCAACTCCGCCGGCTATTCGCCGGGCGGGTTGCTGCATCTGGTCCTCGAAGTCATCGCTTACCCCGAGGACGAAGCCGAATCAGGCGGCCGTCGCGGCACGTGCACGGTCACCCTGCACCCCGACGGCTCCATCGCGGTCGAGGACGACGGCCGCGGCACCGACACCCGCGTCGACGAACACGGCCGGCTGATCAAGAAGCCGATCATGGCTACCCAGGACCTCCGCTTCTTCGCGAACCCGTCCAGCCCGCTCCTCACCGACGGGCACCCGCGCCGAGGGATGTCCGTCGTCGCGGCCCTCAGCGACTGGCTCGTCCACACCAACCGCCGCCTCAACGGCTCCTGGACCCAACGCTACGAACACGGCCTCCCGGTCACCGACCTGGAACCGATCCCCACCACCGCGACCACGGCGACCACCGGCACCACGGTCCACTTCCACCCCGACCCGGCGTACTTCCCCGGCGACGACCTCACCGCCGACGACCTCAGCCCGTTCCTGACCTTCCCCAACCTCGACATCCGCGTCGTCGCCGACTCCTGAACGGTGTGTTTGAGCCGATCTGCGAGGATCGGGGTGAGCCGGTGGGAAGGAACTCTTCAGGGCATGACCGACCAGCAGGGCAACAATCCCGGCGAGGACCGCCCCGGGCCGCACCAGGGCGTCTTCGGCGCACCCGGCTCGCCGTCGCCCGGTTCCCCGGGTTCACAGCCGCCCGGCTCGCGGTCGCCCGGTCCACCGGGTTCACACCCGCCCGGCTCGCCGCCGTACGGCTCCCCGGGCTCACACCCGCCCGGCTCGCCGCCGTACGGTGATCCTCGGAGCCCGTACGGCGACTACCCGGGGCCGTACGGCGATGCGTTCGGCGGCGATCCGAATCCGTACGGTTACCAGCCGGGTCCACCGAAACAGGTCACCGTCGCCGCGGTGATGTCGATCGGACTCGGCGCCATCTGCCTCCTGCTCGCCGCGCTCGCGTTGAGCTCCGCCGGCGAACAGATCGCGGAGATCGTCCTCGGCTCGAAGGACGCCCGAGGTCAGGTCGTCGCCGTCATCCTGATCTGCGCGGTCGCGTACATCCTCCCGGCGATCTTCCTGCTCAAGCGTCGCGCCTGGGCCCGCTACCTGCTCATCGCCGTCGCCGCGATCGGGATCGCCGGCGGGCTGATGGAACTGCCCAGGAGCATCCTCACCCTCGCCATCCACGGCACACTCCTGTACCTGATGCTGCAGCAACCGACCAAGCTCTGGTTCCACCACCGCTGACTGAAGGACCTCACGTGGAGATCTGGATCAACCCGGCCTGCTCGAAATGCCGCACCGCCACCAAGGCCCTCGACGAGGCCGGTGTCTCGTACACCGTCCGGCGCTATCTGGACGACCCGCCCACCGCGGACGAACTCACCGCGGTCCTGTCCCGCCTCGGCCTCGAACCCTGGGACCTGGTCCGCCACAACGAACCCGCCGCCAAACCCCTCCGCGACATCCCCCGGGACCCGGCCCACCGCACCACCTGGATCGAGGCGATGACCAACAACCCCATCCTCATCCAACGCCCAATCCTCACCACCGACGACAACACCACAGCCATCGCCCGAGACCCCCAAACCCTCGCCCGCTTCCTCCCCAAGTAGCCGGCATTCGACCGAGCCCCGACGTCAGAGTTTTTGGAGGCGGGTTAGGGCTTCTTGGAGGATGTGGGGTTGTTTGCAGAAGGCCCAGCGGACCAGGGGGCGGCCGGGTTCGGGGGTGTCGTAGAAGACCTGGTGGGGGATGGCGACGACGCCGGTGCGTTCGGGGAGCATGCGGCAGAACTCGATGCCGTCGGTGTGGCCGAGGGGGCGGATGTCGGTGGTGACGAAGTAGGTGCCCTGTGGGCGGTGGACTCCGAAGCCGAGGTGTTCGAGGCCGTCGCAGAGCAGGTCGCGGCGGGACTGCAGGTCGGCGCGCAGGGCGTCGAAGTAGTCGTTGCCGAGGGCAAGCGCTCCGGCGACGGCCGGCTGGAACGGCGCGCCGGAGGTGAAGGTGAGGAACTGTTTGGCGGTGGTCACCGCGGTCACCACCGAAGGAGTGCCGGTGACCCAGCCGATCTTCCAGCCGGTGACGGAGAAGGTCTTGCCGGCGCTGCTGATCGACACGGTGCGTTCGGCCATCCCGTCGTACGACGCCAGCGGCTGGTGCCGGCCTCCGTCGTACACGAGGTGTTCGTAGACCTCGTCGGTGATGACGACCAGGTCGTGGTCGACGGCGACGGCACTGATGCCGCGGAGTTCGTCGTCGGTGAGGACGGTGCCGGTCGGGTTGTGCGGCGAGTTGATCAGCAGGACCTTGGTGCGCGGGGTGACGGCGGCGCGGAGTTCGTCGAGGTCGAGGCGGAAGTCGGGGGCACGCAGGGTGACCGGGACGCGGCGGCCGCCGGCGAACGCGATGCAGGCCGCGTACGAGTCGTAGTACGGCTCCAGCGCGACCACCTCGTCACCGGGTTCCACGAACGCGAGCAAGGCGGCCGCGATCGCCTCGGTGGCGCCGGTGGTGACGAGGACCTGGGTGTCGGGGTCGTACGACAGGTCGTAGAACCGCTTCTGGTGGTCGGCGATCGCCTGCCGGAGCGCGGGGACGCCGCGGGCGGGCGGGTACTGGTTCGCGCCCGCGCGGATCGCGCTGATCGCGTCCTCGAGCAGCGAGTCCGGCCCGTCGCGGTCCGGGAACCCCTGGCCGAGGTTCACCGAGTTGGTCGCCGCCGCGAGGGCGGACATCTCGGCGAAGATCGTCGTCCCGAGCCCGGTCAACCGCTCAGCGTGTTCGCGCATGTTCCCGACCTTAGGGCATGACCGACCGTCCGGCGCCGAGTCGCCTGGCCTTCGGTCGCCTCGACCGCATAGTCCGTACGACGTGGTCGACCTCGCTGGTGTGGAACCGGAAAGTGTCGGGGCGCACCACTAGTTTGACGCCATGATTCTGGAGATCCGCACGTATCGCCTCAAGCCGGGCACCCGGGACGAGTTCGTCCGGGTCATGCGGGAGGAGGCGGAGCCGCTGCTCGCGGAGCACGGCATCACCGTCGTGAGCTCGGGCCCGTCGCTGGTCGCCGAAGCCGGCCACGAGGAGGCGTACCTGATCCGCCGCTTCGACTCGCTCGAGCAGCGGGAGAAACTGGAGGACAGCTTCTACTCGAGCGCGCCGTGGCTGGACGGCCCGCGCGAAGCCATCGTGTCGCGGATCGAGAGCTACCACACCATCGTCGTCGACGAGACCGAGGTGGCACGGCCGGCCGGCTGACCCCGGCGGTTCGGTGGGAGTGTCCAGAACCGGTCGGCGGCTCCGACTACCGGGCACGGCGCCCGAGGGCGGCGCTCGACGAAAGGGTTTCGGGATGAAGTACATGATCATGATGACCGGCGGCCTGGGTGCCTCCCTGGCGAACCGGACGCCGGAGTGGATCACCGAGATGCACCAGTTGATGACGACCATCGACGGCGAGTTGCGCGACTCCGGAGAACTGGTGTCGAGTCAGCAGCTGGTGGACCCCGGTCAGGCCAAGACGGTCAGGGTTGTCGACGGTGTTCCGCTCGCGACGGATGGACCGTTCGCGGAGATCAAGGAGGCCCTGGCCGGCTACTGGATCATCGAGGGGAGCGAGGAGCGGGCGCTCGAGATCACCTCGCGGGTCGTCGCGTTCACCGGCTATCCGATGGAGGTTCGCCGGCTCATGGATCACGCCGACGCGCTGTGAGTACGACGCACCTGGAGGACCTGCTGCGCGAGCTGGCGCCGCAGGTCCTCGGTGTGCTCGTCCGGCGGTACGGACAGTTCGATGCCTGTGAGGACGCCGTACAGGAGGCGCTCCTGGCCGCGGCGGTCCAGTGGCCCGAGCACGGCGTACCGGAGCAGCCTCGAGCCTGGCTGCTCACCGTGGCGCGCCGTTCCCTGGTCGACGAATGGCGAAGCGACAGCGCGCGTCGACGCCGTGAGGACGAGGTACGACGCGATCCGACGGCCAAGGGTGCCTCGCAGCCCGAGGAAGTCGACGACACGCTGACCCTTCTCTTCCTGTGCTGTCATCCATCGCTTCCGGCCGCCTCCCAGCTTGCTCTCACACTGCGAGCCGTCGGCGGTTTGAGCACGGCCGAGATCGCCGCCGCGTTCCTCGTTCCCGAAGCCACGATGGCCAAGCGCATCACCCGGGCCAAGAGCCGGGTGATGGCGGCCGGCGGCCGCTTCGAGTTGCCTGCCGCTCCGCAGCGAGCCGAACGCCTCGACGTCGTACGGGGTGTGCTGTATCTGATCTTCAACGAGGGATACACGGCGTCCTCGGGGCCCGAGCTCGTCCGGACCGACCTGACGACCGAGGCCATTCGGCTCACCCGGCTGTTGCATCGGCTGCTGCCGGACGACGGCGAGACCGCGGGACTCCTCGCGCTGATGCTGCTCACCGATGCCCGGCGGCCGGCGCGGACAGACGCTGCGGGATCGCTGGTGCCACTCGAGCTGCAGGACCGTGAGCTGTGGAACGGCGCCGAGATCTCCGAAGGGCTCGGACTGATCACCAGCACCCTCGGCAGGTATCCGATCGGTCGCTATCAGGTCCAGGCGGCGATCGCGGCCGTGCACGACGAGGCGACGTCCGACCACACGACCGACTGGCCACAGATCCTTGCGCTGTACGACGTACTGGAGCGTGTGGCTCCTGGACCGGTGGTCACGCTCAGCCGCGCTGTTGCCGTCGCGAAGGTGCACGGCCCGCGGGCCGGTCTGGCGCTGCTGGGAACTCTCGACAGCGACGAGCGGATCAGTCGCTCGCATCGCCTCGACGCGGTCCGAGCCCATTTGCTCCAACTGGCCGGGGATCTGCCGGCCGCTCGCGCCTGCTACCTGCGAGCCGCGGGGAGGACGGCCAGTGTTCCCGAGCAGCGGTACCTGACCCTTCGCGCGGCCGAGCTCGGCCGAGGGCTGTAGCTACTCGGCGGGCAGGTCGACCTGGGGTTCCGGGCGGAGGGCGCGGAGCCAGAGTTCGGTCTGGGCGATGTGGGCGGAGGCGGCGGTGGCGGCCGCCGCCGGATCGCGGGAGGCGATGGCGGCGAGGATGGCCCGGTGGCCGCGGTCGCTGGTCTGCTTGATCGCGTCGAACTCCTCGCCCGGCTCGAAGATCCGGTAGTGACCGCCGCGACCGCGGATCACACCCGTCAGCGCGGTCACGGTCGGGTTCCCGCCGGCTGTGCAGATCGCGCCGTGGAACTCGGCGTCCAGCTGCTGGATCTCGGTCGCGTCGGTGGTCGCCTCGAGCCGATCGAGGATCTCACCCAGTCGCTGCGCCAGGTCCGGATCCTGCCGGGCCGCGGCGGCCGCGGTCGCATGAGCCTCGAGCACCCGGCGTACCTCCATCAACTGCAGGACGCCCTCCAGCGGGATCAGCTCGACCGACAGCGAGAACCGGCTGATGATCTCGGCCGGATCCAATGCCGAGACGTACGTGCCGGAGCCGTGCCGCGACTCGATCACGCCGAGCGCCGCCAGCGAGCGGACCGCCTCGCGGAGCGAACTGCGGGACACGCCGAGGTGGTCGCACAGCTCCGGCTCCGGCGGGAACTTCGCCCCCGGCCCGAGCCGGCCGGACGCGATCATCTGACGCAGGCCGGCCAGCGCGTTGTCCGTGGCTGCCATTCCTACCTCCTCGTCGCGGACGCCTCGTCCGAAGAGTCGCTCACCACTCACCAGAAGAGTAAGTCCTCAGACATCTTACGGTCACATTGTCGCCGAACGCTTGTCATTCCCGCGCGACGGTCACTAGGGTGCGGGAAGCGGTCGATCAACTCATCAGATGTCCGCGCCCACATCTGATGCCCTCCCCTGGGCCTACATCCGCTGAGGAGAAAGCGCCATGCCCCACCGACCACGCACGATGTTCGCATCTCTCACCGCCGCGGCGACCGCCGCCGCCCTGCTGCTCACCGCCTGTGGCCCCGGCCCCGCCGAGAAGGCCGACGGGCAGGTCACGCTGCAGATGGTCGAGAGCCTGACCAACCCGGCCCGGACCACGCTGCTGAAGAAACTGATCGCCGACTTCGAGGCGAAGAACTCCGGGATCAAGGTGCAGCTGATCTCGCCGCCGACCAATCAGGCGGACCAGAAGATCCAGCAGATGCTGCAGTCCGGCAAGGGCGTCGACGTCCTCGAGGTGCGCGACACCACCGTCGGCCCGTTCTCGACCAACAAGTGGATCTACGACATGGCGCCCGACCTGAAGGGCTGGGAGGGCCTCGACGCGCTCACCCCGAACGCCCGCAAGGTCACCGAAGAGGGCGGCAAGTCGTACATGGTGCCGTACGGCTTCTACGGCCTGTCGCTGTTCTACCGCAAGGACCTGGTCCAGCAGGCCGGGTTCAGCGGCCCGCCGAAGAGCTGGGCGGAACTCGTCGAGCAGGCGAAGAAGATCAACAACCCGTCGAAGAACGTGTACGGCTACTCGTTCCGCGGCGGGCTCGGGGCCGGCGGCAACGCGATCGCGGTCATCTCCGGGTACGTGATCGACGAGATCAACCGGGACAACGCGTTCAAGCTGACGAACGGCAAGACGATCTTCTCGTCGCCGAAGGCGGTCGACGCGCTGAATCTGTACCTCGACCTGTTCAAGAACGCCTCCCCGCCGTCGGCGGTCAGCTGGGGCTACCCGGAGATGGTGCAGGGCTTCACCTCCGGTACGACGGGCTTCCTGCTGCAGGACCCCGAGGTCATCGCGACCGTGAAGCAGTCCAAGACGATCAAGGAAGACCAGTGGGGTACAGCGCCGCTGCCGGTCGGACCGACCGGGAAGGCGGCGCAACCGCTGGCGAACGCGGGCTGGGGGGTCGCGCAGGGCAGTGAGCACAAGAAGGAAGCGGTGGAACTGGTGAAGTTCCTGACCTCGGGTGAGGCCGCGATGACGTTCTCGAAGGAGAACAGCCTGGTGCCGATCCTGAAGTCGGCTGCTGAGGACCCGTTCTTCAAGGACGGTCCGTGGGCGTCGTACGTCGCGATGAACGAGTCGCCCGACACGTACATCGTGGTCACCCAGCCGCGCGGCGTGCCGTGGTCGACCGAGTGGGGCAACAAGTCCGATGCCGACGTACAGAAACTGATCACCGGCAAGGCCCAACCCGCCGAGATCCTGCAGAGCTGGGACGACTACTGGACCAAGAAGTGGGCCGGGAACTGATTACAGCGGCCCGCCGTCTTCCCACCTCACAGCCCGCCGGCTCCGCGCTGCGCGCGAAGCCGGCGGGGAGAGGACAGAGGCCCGGACTCGTGCCGGGGCGTTCGGGTGTCCGGGTCGGACTGGTGCCGGGGTGTTCGGGTGTCCGGGTCGGACTCGTGCCGGGGTGTTCGGGTGTCCGGGTCGGACTCGTGCCGGGGTGTTCGGGTGTCCGGGTCGGACTCGTGCCGGGGCGTTCGGGTGTCCGGATAGGAGTGGCGTCCGGGCGTGCGGTCGCCCGATTGGAATGGAAGTGCGGATGGCGGTGACAGAGACGAGCCGGGCCGCCCGGCCGGAGGCTCGGAATCCACGACCTCGGTCGGGGGGTGGGCGGCGGCGGTTTAGTGGGCGGACAGCGTTGGTGTTGTTTGCGTTCATGGTGCCGGCGTTGGTGTTTGTCGGGCTGTTCACGTACTACCCGCTGCTGAGCGGGATCCAGATGGCGTTCCGGAACTACAACCTGAACGACCTGTCCGACACGTCGTGGGTCGGCCTGGGCAACTTCCGCACCCTGCTGCGCGACGAGATGTTCCGCGGCACGGTGACGAACTCGATCGTCTGGGTGGCCGGCTCGCTCGTCCCGCAGTTCCTGATCGGGTTCACGATGGCGCTGTGGCTGCGGCGGCGGTTCCGTTTCCGCGGTGCGTACCAGGCGCTGGTGTTCTTCCCGTGGGCGGTGTCGGGGTTCCTGATCGGCATCCTGTTCCGCTGGATGTTCAACGGCGAGTTCGGCGTCGTCAACGACCTGCTGATGAAGACGCACCTGATCGACACCCCGGTGCCGTGGCTGGCCGACGCCCGCTACGCGATGTTCTCCGTGATCGTCGCGAACGTCTGGTACGGCGTGACGTTCTTCGCGATCATGATCCTCGCGGCACTGCAAGGCGTACCGGAGGAGCTGTACGAGGCGGGCGCGATCGACGGGGCCGGCAAGGTCCGGACGCTGTTCAGCATCACGATCCCGTCGATCCGGACCACGCTCGCGCTGACCGTGCTGCTGCGGGTGATCTGGATCTTCAACTCGCCCGAACTCATCTTCGGCATGACCGGCGGCGGCCCGGCGAACGAGACCCACATCGTCACGTCGTACATGATCCAGGTGACCCAGGAGGGCGACTACGGACGCGCCTCGGCGATGGGCGTGATGGTCGTGTTCGTGCTGCTGCTGTTCGCGGTGTTCTACCTGCTCGCGATCCGGCCGAGGAAGGGACTGTCGTGATCCGCTCCGAGACGCTGCCCGGCCGGATCGTGAAGTTCGGCGGGCTGGGGATCTGCCTGATCGTCACGGTGTTCCCGCTGTACTGGATCCTGATCACGTCGTTCAAGGATCCGGGCACGATCTTCGCGTATCCGTTGAGGTACTGGCCGGCCACGTGGTCGCTGGAGAACTACCGCGGTCTGTTCGACCAGTCGAACTTCGGTGTCTTCATCGGCAACAGCCTGATCGTGTCGCTGGTCGCGGCCGCGCTGGCCACGGTGGTCTCGCTGTTGTCGGCGTACGTGCTGGCCAGGTTCGAGTTCGTCTCCAAGGGCGCGGTGATGGGCGCGTTCCTGGTGACGCAGATGATCCCCGGGTTCATCGCGCTCGGCTCGCTCTACATCCTGATGACGCGGATGTATCTGGTCGACAACCGCTGGGGTCTGGTCCTGGTGTACGTCGCCATGTCGATCCCGCTGTGCACGGTGATGCTGCGTGGGTTCTTCGAGAACGTGCCGGCGTCGCTGGAGGAGGCGGCGATGGTGGACGGCTGTTCGCGGCTGTCCGCGTTGTTCCGGGTGCTGGTGCCGGTGATGACGCCGGGGATCGCGGCGTCGTTCATCTTCAACTTCGTCAACTGCTGGAACGAGCTGTTCCTGTCGGTGACGCTGCTGAACAGCGACAGCAACAAGACGATCCCGGCCGCGCTGAACGGCTTCATCAGCAGTTACAACATCGACTGGGGATCGATGTCGGCGGCCGCCGTGCTGAGCATCGTGCCGACGATGATCCTGTTCGCCGTCGCCAGCCGCTACATCGTCGAGGGCCTGACCGCCGGCGCCGTCAAGGAGTGAAGGAAGGCGGGCAGGTCCCAGACCTGCCACTGCCTGCTCCCGATCTCCAGGTACGCCGCCGCGCCACCGGCCCCACGTGGTCCGCCGACCAGCACGGTCGCCATGCCACGGGCGTACGGGACCTCGAGGTTGACCGGAAGGTCGTCGAACATGGCGGCGCGGCCGGGATCGACGGTGAAGCGGGTCAGGAACGCGTCGAAGCTCTCGGCGTACGGTTTCGGGATCAGGTCGCCGGCCAGGATGTCGAAGATGCCGTCGAAGCACGCGGTCAGGCCGAGTTGCCGGAGCGCCTGTTCGGCGTGGTACGCCGAGCCGTTCGTGTAGACGTAGCGGCGGCCCGGCAGGCTGGTGAGCGCGGCGGCGAGTGCCGGGTCCGGGCTCAGCACCGAGTAGTCGATGCGGCGCTCGAAGCTGAGGAAGTCGTGCGGGTCGATGTTCCGCGTCGTCATCGCACCGCGGAGTGAGGTGCCGTACTGCGCCACCAGCTCGGCCTGGATCTGGCTGGCGCTGGGGAGGTCGGTGCCGTAGATCTCGGCGACGGACGAGAGGATGCCGTGCGTGACCTGCTCGGCGAGGGCGGAGTCGGCCGGATAGAGCGTGTTGTCGAGATCCAGCACCCAGGTGTCGATGTCCGTCAGCACCGGTCCAGAGTAGTGACAGACTGGGCCCTGATACCTACGGGAGGACGGGAGAACGTGGCGACTGCGCTCATCACCGGGCCGGCGACCGGGATCGGACGGGCGTTCGCGGACAAGCTGGCGCGGGAGGAGTACGACCTGGTGCTGGTGTCCCGGGACGAGGCGCGGCTGAAGGAGACCGCGGCCGAGATCACCCGGCGGTACGGCGTCGCCTGCGAAGTCCTCCCCGCCGACCTGACCGATCGCGACGACCTGGCGAAGGTGGAGGACCGGTTCCGGACCGGGCCGATCGAGGTCCTGGTGAACAACGCCGGCTTCGGCCAGAAGAAGCCGTTCTGGGCGAACCCGGTCGAGGTCGAGGAGAAGCAGTTCGACCTCCTGGTCCGCGTGGTGCTCCGGCTGACACACGCCGCCGTACTGCCGATGATCGAGCGCGGCTCCGGCGCGGTGATCAACGTGTCGTCGGTCGCCGGCTTCCTGCAGCGCGGGAGCTACAGCGCCCACAAGTCGTGGGTGACGAACTTCTCCGCCGGGCTGGCGATCGAGCTGCACGCCAAGGGTGTCGCGGTGATGGCGTTGTGCCCGGGGTTCGTGCGGACCGAGTTCCACGACCGGATGGGGATGGACAAGACGATCATCCCGTCGTTCCTGTGGCTGGACGCGGACGAGATGGTCGAGCTGGCCTGGAAGGACCTGATGCGCGGCAAGGCGATCTCGATCCCCACCCGCCGCTACAAGCTCCTGATGGCAGCCGCCCGCTACACCCCGCAAACCCTCATCGCCCGCGTCTCCACCATCGGCCTCGACGGCCGCCGCCGGGTCTGAGGCATCACGCGCCAACCAACCCGCTGCGGTGTGCGTCCAAGGGTGCACATCGAGCGAGAAGGTTGGTGCCATGTCCACACGGGGAACGAGTCGCGCGGCGCTGAGCCGGCTGACGGGTGCGGCCGGGCTGGCGATGGCCGGTCTGCTGTTGGTGGCCTGCGGCAATGAAACCGACGGGAGTACGCCGTCGGGCAACGCGAGTACGGCGGGCCGCCCGAGTGCCACGCCCAGCGTGACACCGAGCCTGACACCGAGTCCGGCGCCGAGCGGGTCGCCGAGCCCGACGCCGGAGCGGTCGATCCCGGCGCCGCGGAAGACGCCGACCGTGGTGGCGACCCCGGCGCAGCAGCCGGCGGCGGCGCGGTTGCGCACGGCGATGCTGATGACCGGAGCGGATGTGGCCAAGGCGGATCCGAGACGTGGCTGGGTCACGACCACCGCGTCCAGCGATCCGATCTGCGGCCCCTCGTCCACGCGCGGAAACGCCGTCCGCGGAAGCCTGAACCGGAACTTCACCACCGAGCTGGACGCGTCCGGCGGGCAGTGGCTGACCCGGTACGACGATGCGCGCGCGGCGAAGGCGGCGTACGACAAGATCGTCGCGACGATCAAGGTCTGCACGGCGCTCGACCCCTCGCCCACCCACGCCCGCAAGCTGACCGAGAACCGGACGCTGCCGGTCGGGGACGCGACCGTCATCCTGCGCTGGTACGACTACCCGCTCCCGAACGACCCCGGTAGCGAGGACGGCGGCTTCCCGTACGCCGTCACCCGCCAGGGCAATCTGGTCTCGGTCCTGGCGTTCCGCGAAATGGGCACCGGCGTGGCCCCGGCTCACTTCGAAGCCCTGACCCGAACCGCCGCCGCCCGGCTGCGCTGACCGGGCTGCCGCGTCAGAGCTTCTCGGCGACCTCGGTCAGTACGGCGAGGGTCGCGGTGACGAGCGGGTGATCGGCCCGGCTCTGGCGCACAGCGGCGTACACGCGCCGGGTGGGCACGGGTTCGGTCAGCGGGCGGGTCACGGCGAGCGCGGGTACGGCGAGGCGCGGGACGAGCGAGACACCGCCGCCGGCCGCGACCAGGGCGGCGACGGCGTGGAAGTCGTCGGACTGGTGGACGATCCGGGGCTGGAAGCCGGCCTGTTCGCAGGCCAGCAGGACCACGTCCCGGATCGGGTTGCCGGGTGACGGCATCACCCAGTCGTCAGCGGCGAGCATCGGCAGCTCGATCGTGTCCGCCGAGACAGCCGGGTGCGACGCCGGCAGTACGGCGACGAAAGGCTCGGCGTACAAGGGGATCCGGACCAGCCGCTGATCGTCCGGCTTCGGCGAACCGCGGTGCTCGACGGCGATCGCGAGGTCCGCGTCGCCGTCGAGCAGTTGGGTGATGCCTTGGTGGGCCTCGGCATCGCGGATGACGAGGGTGAGGCCGGGGTTCGTCTCGCGGAGGCGGGCGAGAGCGGGAGCGACGAGCAGGCTGATCGCGGTGGCGAACGCAGTCACCCTGACTTCGCCGGTCACCCCGTGCGCGTGCAGCCGCATGGCCTCCTCGGCGCGTTCGACCTCGGTGAGAATGGCGTCGGTGTGGGTGAGCAGCAGGCGCCCGGCCGAGGTGATGGCGACGCGGCGGCCGCGGCGTTCGAGCAGTTCCTGCCCGACCTCGGACTCGAGGGCCGCCAGTTGCTGCGAGACCGCCGAGGGCGTCAGGTGCAGCACCTCGGCGGCCGCGGTCACGGTGCCGTGATCAGCAAGCGCGCGCAGTACTCGCAGCCTCCGTACCTCGATCACGGACCTCAGCTTCGCACAGCTCGCCGGCGACCAACGTCAGCGGTGGGAGCGGCTGCGGTGCCGCCGGGGCGGGCTCTGGGGAGGCCGGCGCGGACTGTGGTGACGCCGCCCGGGCTTGCAGAAAACGTCGTACCGCGCGGATCGGGTGGCGACGCGGACGCGGGATGTGCGGGACGACCCGGGCGTTCGGATAGGCGGAGTGTGTCTCCTCATGGATGGTCTTGATCACGTTGTAGGGGACGTACATCACGGTGGTTCCTTTCGACACTTCGACAGTAGGAACTCGGGCCTTGATACGTCCAATGAAAGTTCTTCGCAGAGTTGATGTGTTTGGTGCATGATCTGGTCATGGAACTGCGTCAACTCAGATCGTTCGTGGTGGTGGCCGAGGAGATGAACGTCGGCCGGGCCGCGACCCGGCTGCACCTCACGCAGCCGTCGCTCAGCCGGCAGATCGCCGCCCTCGAGCGCGACCTGGGAGTTGAACTGTTCGCCCGGGTCCGTCGCCGCTTCGTGCTGACCGCGGCCGGGGAGGCGTTCCTGGCCGACGCGCAGGACCTGCTGCGGCGGTCGGAGGAGGCGGTCCGCACCGCCCAGCGGACCCAGCGCGGTGAGCTCGGGACGCTGCGGTTGCGGTTCGTCCAGTCCGCGACGTTCGAGGCGCTGCCGCGGTTGCTGGGCACGTTCCGGCAGGCGTATCCCGAGGTGGTGCTCGATCTGGAGAGCCTGACGACGATCCGGCAGACAGAGGCGTTGCGCGACGGCCGGATCGATGTCGGCCTGATGCGCCCGACCACGCCGGAGGGTGCGCGGACCGCGCAGGGTCAGGCGGGCCGCATGGACGGCTTGTTGACCCGGGCGGTGTCGAACGATCCGCTGGTCGCGGTCCTTCCGGCGCGCCATCGGCTGGTACGGCGGAAGCGGATCCGGCTCGAGGAACTCGCGGACGACCCGTTCGTCTTCTACACGCGCTCCAGTGGGCCCGTCGTCTACGACACGCTCGTCGGTTACTGCCGTGCGGTCGGGTTCACGCCGCGGATCGAGCAGGAGGCTGCCGACGTCCAGACGATCGTCTCGCTGGTCGCGGCGGGACTCGGGGTCTCACTGCTGATCGGGCCGACGCCGCCGTCGAACCCGGACGCGGTCGTCTACCGCGAGTTGTCCGACGACCTGCCACCCTGGCAACTCTCCGTCGCCTGGTCGCCGGACAACCGCTCACCGGTCCTGGCCCGCTTCCTCTACCTGCTCTGAGGCCGGCCGAGACTGACTCGGCCGGCCTGGGGCTCAGCCGAAGGTGTCCGGGTCGCCGCCGGTGCGGACGCCGGTCTCGAGGTCGGCGATCGCGGCCATGTCGTCGTTGTCGAGCTGGAAGTCGAACACGTCGATGTTCTCCTTGATCCGGCTCGGGGTCTTCGACTTCGGGATGACCACGTTGCCGAGCTGCAGGTGCCAGCGGATCACCACCTGGGCCGGCGTCTTGCCGTGCTTGTCGGCCAGCGTCTTCAGCGTCGGCTGGTCGAGCAGCTCGCCCTGGGCCAGCGGGCTCCAGGCCTGCGTGACGATGTCGTTCTCCGCGTTGAACGCGCGCAGCCCGTCCTGCGGCAGCGCCGGGTGCAGCTCGATCTGGTTCACCGCCGGCCGGATCGTGGTCTCGTCGAACAGCCGCCGCAGCGCCGGTTCGTGGAAGTTCGACACCCCGATCGCGCGGACCCGCTTGTCGGCGTACAGCTGCTCGAACGCCTTCCAGGTCTCGACGTACTTGTCCTTCTTCAGCGCCTGCCAGTGGATCAGGTACAGGTCGACGTACTCCAGCCCGAGCCGCTCCAGGCTGGCGTCGAACGCCTTCAGCGTCGTGTCGTAGCCCTGGTCGCTGTTCCAGAGCTTGGTGGTGATGAAGAGTTCGTCGCGGGGCAGGCCCGACGCGGCGATCGCCCGCCCGACGCCGGCCTCGTTGCCGTAGATCGCCGCCGTGTCCACGTGCCGGTAGCCCGCCTCGAACGCGGTCGTCACGACGTCGGTGACGATCTCGTCCTCGATCTGCCAGACCCCCAGGCCCAGCTGCGGGATCGCGACACCGTTGTCCAGAGTGATGGTGGGGACTGTGCTCATTCGTCTATTCCACCGGGCCGGAGGGTTCCGGCCCAGTCATCCGACGTGTGACAACAACCTCATCACCCATCCGTAACCACCTCGAAGGTCTTCGCATCGGGCTCCAGGAATCGCAGCAGCCCCGTTCCCTCACGCTCCAGCTCGGCCAGCGTCTTCTTCGTCGTACGCCCGAACGGCGTGAGGGTGAGAGTCGCCACACCGCGCTTCTTCGCCGCCGTCCACAGCCCGGCGACCAGGCCGTCGACGGTATACGTCGCCTTGACGCGAAGGTTCTTCGTGAAGACGGCCGGCTTGTGCTCATCCGCGATGATCCGCTCGCGTTTGGCATGGGCGAGCAGCAGGTTGTCGAACTCCGGCAGGAACCGGACCGGAGCCGGGGTGTCCGGATCAGGTCGCGGTGCATCGGGTACGTCGTACAGCGTCTTCCCGGCGTCGTCGGTGAACCGCTCCAGCTCCAGGCCGTCGAACACGGGCTTCGCCTTCGGCAGCCCCGACCACGTCTGGAAGTCGGCCGGGGTCGCCGGACCGAACGCCTGCAGGTAGCGGAGTACGAGCTCGTCGGGCACCGGCTTCGGATGGAGCTTGCCGCCCAGCCAGGCCTCGGCGGGGGTGAACCGCGCGTTCGCCGGCCAACTCCACCGGGTGCCCGTCGGGTGGATCACCAACGGCACCATCATCCGGGTGCAGAAGCCGAGCGCCCGCTCGTTCACGGCCGGGAACTCCTTCTGCAACGCGTCCCGCACCTCGGTGAAGGTCAACGGTTCCTTCGCCAGCAGTTTCTGCGCCGCCTTCACCACCTTCTGCGGCTCGAGTCCCTCACCCCGCTCCTTCAGTATCCGGAGCCCCGCCTCGAGCACCGGCGCCAAGGTCGTCCTGAACCGCAGGTAGTCCTCGGCCGTGACCAGGTGCAACGTCCCGCGGAACAGGGTGGCCCGCACGACCTCCCGCTCCTCGACGGCCCGATCCAGGTCTCCCTCCGCAAACCCGGCGACCCGAGACCACAACCCCACGTAGGGATGCTTCGGCTCCTGTCCCTGCATCCCGGCCAACCGGCCCACAGCCTCCACCGCAGACACGTCCGCCCGCTCCAGCAACATCTGCCTGGCAAGCGTCGCCCGGCCGACCGCCTTAGCACTCAGAACCGCCATACCCGCATCCTCCCCGCGAGCACCGACAATCAGCTGTAGTCCTTCTCGTCGTACTTCGGGAGTCCGAGCAACCGGCGGATCTCGGCGGCGGGTGCCTTGCCGCTCTCGGCCGACGCGAGCTTCAGGTGACGCGCCATCTCCGAGAGGCTGTCGGCCTCGGCCGCCCGCAACCAGTGCGGCCGGGCCGCAGCGTCGGCTTCGGTCAACGCCCGGATCTGTTTGTCGACCTTGGAGGGCCAGGGGATCGCCTGGAGCTGCTTCGACTCAGCCAGGTTGGCGGCGGCGACCGCCCGAGCCCGGGACCGCAGCGTTGCCACCGAGGCGCCGGTGTTGGCTGCCTTCTCGAAGCGCTCCAGCGCGACGTTGTACGGCCGGGTCACCAGCAGGTACTGCTTGCCGGCCGCGGCCATGCTCAGCTGCGCCGGCGTGGCCCGTACGACGGGAGCACTCCGCTCCGGACTGGGCGTCGTACCAGGTGTCGCACTCGGCGAAGCCGGTGGACTCGAGGAGGCCGCCACCGGCGTCTCCCCGTCCTCACCACAGGCCGCAACGAACAGCAGCCCCACCACCCCAGCAACAACCACCGACCGACGCATGACACTCCCTCACCCGGACAGACCGCAACACCCTAGGTCCTGGGTCAGCTGAGGTCGGCGCGGGCCTCACTCGCGGCCGGGTGACGCGACGGCGAGGGAGTTCCGGCGGCAGGCGTCCGCCAGTCGGTCGTCGTACGTGACGACGAGGTCGGCGTCGATCAACACCGCCGTTGCAAGGTGGATGGCATCGAAGCTCCGCAGCACCAGCGGCTCGGTCCGCCGAGCGACGCTGACCACCTCGGCTGTCATGGGGCGTTCGTCGATGCCGGACATCGCCCCATCGATCAGATCGCCGGCATCCGCCGATGCCTTGGCTCGCGCCAGTACGGCGCGTGACACCTCGACCCAGGCGAGCGAAGACGATGCCAAGAGGTCGGCCTGCTGGTAGTGCGCATCGAGGAAGTCCACCAGCTCAGTGGATTCCTGCTCCACGATCACTCGCTTGATCAGGGCGCTGCTGTCCATGTAGACACGCATCAGAAGCGGTCGTCCCGATCGAGCAGGCCGAGACTGTCAGTGCCCTTCGGGAGGCGGAGTCGTGGCGTCACCCTCCGATAGGCCACCCGGGCCGGACGTACTACCTGTGCTGCCCTGGCCCGTTCTCGATCGCTTGCGGAGGCATCATCTTCGACCAGGTGCAGATGACGGGTGACAGCTTCCCGGACGATCTCCTGCTGTGACCTGCCGGTGCGCTCGGCCTCGGCCTGGAGCGCCGACGCCATCTCGGGACTGAGCCGCAGATTCATGGCCATGAGCTGATGGTACCGCGAGCGGTACCATCAGCGGCACCAACGGTCAGGACGATCAGGTAAGGGCGGCGCGGGCCTCGACGAAGGCGGCTATGGCCTGCTCTACGTCTTCGGTGGAGTGGGCGGCGGAGAGTTGGACGCGGATGCGGGCCTTGCCGTGGGGTACGACGGGGTAGGAGAAGCCGATGACGTACACGCCGAGCTCGAGGAGCTTGTCGGCCAGGCGGCCGGCTTCGGCGGCGTCGCCGATCATGACGGGGGAGATGGGGTGATCGCCGGGCAGTACGTCGAAGCCGGCCTCGGTCATCTTGGTGCGGAAGAGGGTGGTGTTGGCCTTGAGCTTGTCGCGGAGGGCGGTGGAGCCGGCGATGAGTTCGAGGGCCTTCAGCGACGCGGCAGTGACCGACGGGGCCAGCGAGTTGGAGAACAGGTACGGGCGGGAGCGCTGGCGGAGCAGTTCGACGATCTCGCGGCGGCCGGAGACGTAACCGCCGGAGGCGCCGCCGAGAGCCTTGCCGAGGGTTCCGGTCAGTACGTCGACCCGGTCCTTCACACCGAACAGCGACGGCGTCCCGGCGCCGTCCGGGCCGACGAAACCGACCGCGTGCGAGTCGTCCACCATCACGAGGGCGTCGTACCGGTCGGCCAGGTCGCAGATCTCGTCGAGCGGAGCGACGTACCCGTCCATCGAGAAGACGCCGTCGGTGGCGATCAGCCGGTAGCGGGCGTCGGCGGCGTCCTTGAGCTGCGCCTCCAGGTCGGCCATGTCGCGGTTCTTGTAGCGGTACCGCCGGGCCTTGGACAGCCGGATGCCGTCGATGATGCTGGCGTGGTTGAGCTCGTCGGAGATGACCGCGTCCTCGGCGCCGAGCAGGGTCTCGAACAGGCCGCCGTTGGCGTCGAAACAGGAGCTGTACAGGATGGTGTCCTCGGTGCCCAGGAAGTTGCTCAAGGCACCTTCCAGGTCCTTGTGGATCTGCTGGGTGCCGCAGATGAAGCGGACCGAGGCCATCCCGAAGCCCCACTCGTCCAGGGCGGCGCGGGCGGCCGCGATCACCTCGGGGTGGTCGGCCAGGCCGAGGTAGTTGTTGGCGCAGAAGTTCAACACCTCCTGGGCGGAGGCGACGGAGATCAGCGACTGCTGCGGTGAGGTGATCACCCGCTCGGACTTGTACAGCCCGGCGTCCCGGATCTCGCCGATGGTCGCCGCCAGGTCGTCCCGCATCCGCCCGAACATCAGTGCTTCTCCTCCAGGGATTCCGTCGTCCAGTCCATGATCACCTTGCCGCAGTGCCCCTGCCGGGCCACGTCGAAGGCGTGCTCGAAGTCGCCGTACCCGAACCGGTGGGTGATCACCGGGGTCAGGTCCAGGCCGCGTTCCAGCATCACCGACATCGAGTACCAGGTCTCGAACATCTCCCGGCCGTAGATGCCCTTGATCGTCAGCATGTTGAGCACGACCGTGCTCCAGTCGATCGCGATCTCGTCCGCGGGCAGTCCGAGCATCGCGATCCGGCCGCCGTGCGTCATGTTGGCGATCATGTCCCGCAGCGCGGCCGGCTGCCCGGACATCTCCATCCCGACGTCGAACCCTTCCCGCATCCCCAGGCTCTGCTGCGCGTCCGCGATGCTCTCCGAACCCACGTTCGCCGCGCGGGTGACGCCGATCTTGCGGGCCAGGTCCAGCCGGTACTCCGACAGGTCGGTGATCACCACGTTCCGCGCGCCGGCGTGCAGCGCGACCGCCGCGGCCATCACGCCGATCGGCCCGGCTCCGGTGATCAGGACGTCCTCGCCGACCAGGGGGAACGACAGCGCCGTGTGTACGGCGTTGCCGAACGGGTCGAAGATCGCCGCGACGTCCAGGTCGACGGGGTCCTTGTGCACCCACGCGTTGCTCGCGGGCAGAGCGACGTACTCCGCGAAAGCGCCCGGCACGTGGACACCGAGGCCGCGGGTCTCGATGCAGAGGTGGCGGCGGCCGGCCCGGCAGTTGCGGCAGCGGCCGCAGACCAGGTGGCCTTCGCCGCTGACCAGGTCACCGACGGCGACGTCGCGGACACCGACGCCGATGTCGACCACCTCACCGCAGAACTCGTGCCCGGTCACCATCGGCACCGGCACGTTCTTCTGCGCCCAGTGGTCCCAGCTCTGGATGTGCAGGTCGGTGCCGCACAGACCCGTGCGGAGCACCTTGATCAAGACCTCGTCGGCCTCGATCTTCGGCTCCGGAACGTCCTGCAACCACAGACCGGCCTTGGCCTCGGCCTTGACGAGTGCCTTCACAGCGCACCTCCAGTACGACGATCGTCCACATCGTCGTCCCGGGCAACCACCGGCGTCCATCGACACGTCGTACACAGCCTTTTCAGATCATCTGCATACTTGTCCGCATGGCGCGGGGCGTGGTGCGGGGACTGGGGGTCGTCCTGCTGGTGGCGGGACTCGGGCTGCTGGGGTGGGTCGGCTGGCAGTACTTCGGGACCGGGATCACCTCCGACCGGAAGATGGGCGAGGCGGAGAACGCGCTGCGTGAGCAGTGGGCGAAACCGGCCCCGTCCGAGGTCGCGCCGGCAACCGGTGAGCCGATCGTGCTGCTGCGGATCCCGAAGTTCGGCAAGGACTGGGAGAAACCTGTCGTGGAAGGGGTCGGCAAGGACGACCTGGCCCGTGGGATCGGGCACTACCCGCAGACCCAGCTCCCCGGCCGGCCGGGGAATTTCGCGATCGCCGGGCACCGGGTCACGCACGGATCTCCGTTCCGCAAACTGCTCGAGCTTCGCAAGGGCGACGAGGTGATCGTCGAGACCGCGGAGGCCGTCTACACCTACGAACTCGACGGATCGCCGCGCGACCTGACCGTGAAGCCGACCGACAACTGGGTCCTCGATCCTGTCCCCGGGAAACCGCGAGAGACCCCGACGAAGTCGATCATCACGCTGACCACCTGCCAGGACCTGTTCCACTCCCCGGACAGATCGGTGGCCTTCGGTCATCTGGTGAAGGTGAGCAAGAAGGCCTGAACTCAGCGGTGAACTAGGCTGAGGCGCCATGAGCTACGACCGGGACGGACTGCTGGAGCAGGTGAAGTCGAAGGCCGTCGTGCACGGCCGGGTGACGCTGGCGTCGGGGAAGGAAGCCGACTACTACGTCGACCTGCGCCGGATCACGCTGGACGCGGACGCGGCCCCGCTGATCGGCCCCGCGATGCTCGAACTGACCAAGGATCTCGAGTACGACGCGGTCGGCGGACTGACTCTCGGCGCGGACCCGGTCGCGATGTCGATGCTGCACGCGGCCGCGCAGCAGGGCCGCCGGCTGGACGCGTTCGTCGTCCGCAAGGCCGAGAAGACGCACGGCCTGCAGCGCCGGATCGAAGGCCCGGACGTGAAGGGCCGCCGGGTGCTCGCGGTCGAGGACACCTCCACCACCGGCGGCTCGGTGCTGACCGCGGTCGAGGCGCTGCGTGAGGCCGGCGCCGAGGTGGTCGCGGTGGCGGTGATCGTGGATCGGGCGACCGGCGCGCAGGAGAAGGTGGAGTCGGAGGGCCTGGAGTACCGGGCCGTGTTCGGGCTCGAGGACCTCGGGCTCGGCTGATGGAGTTCAACCCGGCGCTGCTCGTGCCGATCGCCTTCGTGGTCGCGCTCGGCATCTTCTACCTGAACCACCTGGCCGCGAAGAAGCGGCGCGGGCTGTTCGCCGGGTTCGCCGCACAGCAGGGCTGGACGTACCAGCCGGCCAACAACGCTCTGGCCGGCCAATGGTCGGGTACGCCGTTCCGGACCGGGGACAACTGGCAGGTCAAGAACGTGCTGTCCGGCGCGTTCAACGGTCACCAGATGGTTGCCTTCGACTACAGCTACCAGACCCACTCGACCGACTCGAAGGGCCGCCGTACGACGACCACGCACAAGTTCGGCGTCGTCGTACTGCAACTGCCCGGGGCGCTGCCGCACCTGGAGGTCACGCACGAGGGGATCTTCGGCGGGGCGGTGGCGAACGCGTTCGGGTTCCGCGACCTCCAGTTCGAGAGCGACCAGTTCAACCGGGCGTTCCGGGTGAAGGCGGACGACGAGCGGTTCGGGCACGCGGTGGTGACGCCGAGGATGATGGAACTGCTGCTGGCCCGCGGCGAGATCGGCTGGCGGATCGAGGGCAATTCGCTGGTCGGCTGGGACAAGGGCGCGCACGACCCGGCCGAGGTGATGAACCGGCTGTCCCTGCTGCAACAGGTGGTCGAGCAGGTCCCGCCGTACGTCTGGAAGGACTACGCCGGCGTCGACCCGCGGGTCGGGGGACCTCATCACCCGTAGAGTCGCACCTGAGCATCGCCGACACTCGGGAGCAGGGGAATGCTGACCTTCGTCATCGTCGCGGTCGTCGCGGTCGTCGTGATCGTGGGAATCGCGCTGGTCGTGTCGTACAACCGGTTCGTCAAGCAGCGGAACCTGATCCAGGAGTCGTGGCGCCAGATCGACGTCGAACTGCACCGTCGCTACGACCTGATCCCGAACCTGGTCGAGACGGTCCGGGCGTACGCCGCGCACGAACGGCACGTGTTCGAGGAGGTCGCCCGGCTGCGGACCCAGGCGGTGAACGTGCAGGGCGCCCCGCCGGAGCAGCGGGCCGCCGCGGAGAGCGAGCTGTCCGGTGCGCTGCGTCAGCTGATGGTCTCGGTCGAGGCGTACCCGCAGCTGCGATCGAACCAGAACTTCCTCCACCTGCAGCGCGAGCTGACCGACACCGAGGACCGGATCGCGGCCGGCCGGCGGTTCTTCAACGCCAATGTGGGCGACTACAACACCCGGGTCGAGGCGTTCCCGTCGAACGTCGTCGCGAACTCCTTCAAGTTCGAGAAGGCCGGGTACTTCGAGGTCAAGGACGAGCAGGTGCGGTCGGTGCCGCAGGTCTCGTTCGGGACGATCGGCTCGGTCGCCGGTGAGCAGGCGCCGCCGCAGATGCAGTCCGGGCCACAGGCGTCGGGTCAGATCCACCCGCAGATTCCGGGGGGTCAGCCACCGGTGGGCGGCCCGCCTGCGGGTTCCCCCAGCCCGCAGGACGGACAGCCGCCGTTCACCGGTGGCCACTAGGCACCGGTTCCCCGTGGTTCGAGGCCCCCGACCCCGAGCTCCCTACCAGTGCCAGACCCGGGCGTGACGGCGGTCAAGTCATCACTCCCGGGCCTGTCCTCCCCCCGGTACCGGTGTCAACAGTGCCGCAGCGAGATACATCCGGCGTACATCGGCCTTCCGCAGGAGTACAACGGGATGCCACGATAGGTCGGTTCAACAGTGGGAGAGGGCAGGCACGTGGACAGTCTGAGGTACGGAATCCTCGGACCTCTGCGTCTCGGCCACGTCCACGGGCAGCCGCTCCGGGCCGCCAAGCCGCGTCAGCTGCTGGCCACCCTGCTGCTGCACCCGAACCGGTTCGTCTCGACCGACCTGATCGCCGACGCGCTCTGGGAGAACAATCCGCCCCGGTCCGCGACCGCCAACATCCGGACCTATGTCCGGGCACTGCGTGGCGTGCTGCAGGAGGCCGGGCTGCCCGCTCCGATCGACACCTCGGCGGCCGG
Organism: Kribbella swartbergensis; assembly: GCF_054784135.1. Lineage (NCBI taxonomy): Bacteria > Bacillati > Actinomycetota > Actinomycetes > Propionibacteriales > Kribbellaceae > Kribbella > Kribbella swartbergensis. The sequence goes on along the minus strand of NZ_BAAGPM010000008.1, from coordinate 219,580 downwards.
CTACAGCATCGAGGTCGGCGTCGACGAGCTGGACGCCAGCCTGTTCGAGTCGCTGCTCGCCGAGGGGGGCCACCTCCGGGACGCCGGTGAGGGCCGCCAGGCCATGCAGGTGCTGTCCCGGGCGTACGCACTCTGGCGCGGCCGCCCGCTCGAGGACCTGCCGATCCCGGCCGCGTGGGAGGGTTCGCTCGCCCGCCTGGAGGCGCAGCACCGCGGCCTGGTCGACACACTGCTGGAACTCCGGCTGGAGCATGGCGACGCGAGCGGTGCCGCAGTCCTGCTCAGCGCGCGCCTGACCGACGACCCGTACGACGAGCAGCTCTGGCGGCGCCTGGTCGACGCGTTGCTGGCCGCCGGCCGGGTCGGTGAAGCCCGGGCCGCCTACGCCAAGGCCGTGCAGACCCTCGCGGACGAGTTGGACATCAAACCCGGCCCGGAACTCGAAGCTGCCGGAGCCCGTGCGGAGAAGGGCCGCTCCGCCAACTGGCCGAACCCGGGTATCCCCGCCACCCGTACGACTGAACGCCCCGGACAGGACGCCGTACCTCCAGGCCCGATGGCGGCGCCGGAGCTGACGGACCCGCAGCGGCCCCCGAGCCAGTTGCCCCTCGACCTGCCCGACTTCAGCGGCCGCCAGGAACACCTGGAGCAGCTCCGCGACCTCGTCTGCGGCCGCGACCCCGTCCGCCCGCCGGTCGCGGTCATCTCCGGTGCGCCCGGGACCGGGAAGACGTCGCTCGCGGTCCGGCTCGGCCATCTGGTCCGGGAGTCGTTCCCGGACGGCCAGATCTACCTGGACATGCACGGCGCGACGCAGCCGCGCGATCCGGCGGCAGCGCTCACCGATCTGCTGCTCAGCCTCAACCTGCCCGACTACGCGATCCCGACCGATCCCGAGCGGCGGTCGGCGATGCTGCGGTCCGAGCTGGCCAGCCGCCGGGTGCTGATCATCCTCGACGACGTCGCCACGGCGAGCCAGGTGACCCCGCTGATGCCCGGTACGGGCGCTTCCGCGGTCGTCGTCACCAGCCGCAACCGGTTGATGGACCTGGCGGGCGCGGACAGCTTGCCGCTGGACACCTTCGACGACGCCGAAGCGGCCGCTCTGCTCGAGCAGGTGGCCGGCACCGGCCGCGTCGACCCCGCCTCGCCGGAGGCCGAGGAGATCCTGACCGCCTGCGCGAACCTTCCGCTCGCCATCAGGATCGTCGGCAGCCGACTGGCGCAGCGGCCGGACCTCAGCCCGCGTGAGCTGGCCCGGCGGCTGCGCGACGAGTCGTCCCGGCTGGACGAGTTGAGCATCGGCGAGCTTGCCGTACGCACGAGTGCCGATCTCAGCTACGGCGCGCTCAGCCCGGAGGAGGCCCGGCTGTACCGGCTGATCGGGCACTTCGCGGTCGGAGTCTTTTCGGCCCGGGCGCTCGAGGCGGTCGCGTCGCCGGCCGCCGTACGACGCAGCCTGGACCGGCTGATCGAGGTCAACCTGGTCCGGATCAGCTCGGTCGACCACCGCGGTACGGCGCGTTACCGGGTCCACGACCTGCTCCGGCTGCACGCCCTCGGGATCGGCGACGAGGAGCAGAAGGCGCAGGCGGTCCGGGACGTGACGACGGTGCTGGACGCGATCCTGAACAAGATGCGCCGGGCCAACGCCGCGCTCGCGTTCGAGTACTTCGGCGTGCTGGAGCACACCGGGCCGGTGAGCGGGCCGGATCCGTCGCCGTTCACCGAGACCGACGCGATCGCGTGGTTCGACAGCGAACGCAGTACGTTCGTGCCCGCGATCCGGGCCGCGGCGCAGAACGGGTTGCACGACCACGCGTGGCGGATCGCGTCGGCCTGGGCGCCGTACCTGGACATGCGGGCCGGTTTCGACGACTGGAACAGCTCGCACCAGCAGGGTCTGCTCAGCGCGATGGCGTGCGGTGACCGGCGCGGTGAGGCGATCATGCACCGCAACCTCGGTCAACTCGCGCTGTACCAGGACGACTGGGACACCGCGTGGCGGCATCTGACGGCGGCCGCGGAACTGTCCGCCGAGGTCGGCGACCGGCTCGGCGAGGGCATCGCCGGCGTCGGACTCGGCACCTGGCTGCGTGAACGCGGCCGGCCGGACGAAGGGCTGCAGCAGTACGAGCAGGCCGTCGAGGCTTTCGTCGAGGTCGGCAACGCCAATGCCGAAGCGCTGGCCCGGACCGCGATCGCGAACGTCTGGCTGTCCCGCGGTGACACGGTGACGGCGGGACACTATCTGGCCAGGGCGTTCCTGCTCGCCGTACGACGGGCCGACGTCCACCGCGAGGCCAAGGTCCGGCGCCGGATCGCGGCGCTCCGGGCCAAGCAGGGGCGGTACGACCAGGCCGTCAGGCAACTGCGCACGGCGCTGGCGATCTTCACCGGCATGGGCGACGACCACTGCGCGGCGTACACCCGGGCCGACCTCGGCCAGACGCTGATGGCGCGCGGCGAGGTGGCGGCTGCGCGGAAGATGCTGCTGGACTCGATCGACATCGGCCACCGGCTCGGCGATCGCAGTGTCGAAGGGCAGGCGGCGCAGCACCTCGGGCAGTTGTACCTGTCCACGGGCAACCTCGAGTCGGCCCGCCGTACGCTCGATCGCGCCGCGCGGGTCTGGCAGCAGGCCGGGAACGACGTCCGCGCCGCGGAGTGCCGCCGCGAGCTCGCCGCCTTCGACACCACCCCCGCGGCAGGCTGATTCACGGCTGCCGGCGAATGTACGGCGGGTGTATCGCGGTCGGACAGGATCTTTCTGCCACGGCAACAGGCCGGCGGTTCGGGGGAATCGGGGGAACAGCTATGGCCTGGGGGGAGGTAGCCGTGGAGCGCCGGAGCGTCCCGCGGGTGGCGAACCCGCGGGACACCGAGGCGGCGCTGAACTGGCAACTGGAACGGGTGGGGTCGACGGCCTGGCAGGACTGGCCGTTGAAGTTCCAGCGAATGGCCTTCGGCTACGCCCAGGACAGCGGCTGGCACGATGCGGCCGACGCGGTCCGGTGGCTCGACCATCACGCCCTGCTGCAGGAGGGGGCGGCGCCACGGGGGGCGCTGGTCTGGTACCAGGCGGCTGACCGGATCCGGGTGGCGTGCTCACTCGGCTCCGGTCGGGTGGTCGGCCCGTTGCTGCGCGGTGAGGTGGAAGTGGCCCCGCTCGCCGATCTCACCACGGACTGGGTCTGGTCCGCCCCGCACTTCCCGTTCGGGCAGTAGCGCGCTGTCGCGAGATCAGTCGCCGAGGTGGTTGGTGGTGGCCGCCGGCTTCGGGGCGTCGGCGTCGTCGGCCGAGGCCGCCAGCGCGGTGATGCGGCCGCGGCGCTTGGCCAGGAACCACTCGACGAACATCGGCACCACGGAGACCAGCACGATCAGCAGGATGGCCGACTCGAGGTGCTCGTGGATGAACTTCACCCGGCCGAGGGCGTGGCCGAGCAGGGTGAGGCCGGTGGCCCACAGCACGGCGCCGACACCGGTCCAGACGAAGAACTTCCGCGGGTCCATCTTGCCCGCGCCGGCCACCACGGTGATGAACGTCCGCACGATCGGCACGAACCGGGCCAGCACCAGCGCCCGCGGGCCGTACCGTTCGAAGAACTCATGCGTTTGCTCGATGTACTTCGGCTTCAGGAACCGCGCGTTCGGGTTGGTGAACAGCGTGGTCCCGAGCACCCGGCCGATGTAGTAGCCGGACACGTTGCCGAGGAAGGCCGCCACGGTCAGGACCACACAGGTCAGCCACAGCGGTACGTCGATCGTCCCGTGCGCGACGAACAGGCCGACGGCGAACAGCAGCGAGTCGCCGGGCAGGATCGGGAACAGCAACCCGCACTCGACGAACACGACCGCGGCCGTACCCCAGAGGGCCCAGTCACCCAGCCAGTTCAGCAGGTACTCCGGGTCCATCCAGTTCGGCATGAGCATCGCGACAAGAGAAAGCACGCGGACAGGGTAGCGTCCCAACCTGTGCGTGAGCTTGTCGACGGAAGAAACCGGGACCTGATCGGTGCTGACATGGTGGGGCCGAACGAGGTCGGAGTAGGGCCGTGGGAGGGCGAATGGCCGGACGACCCGCGGTTCGACCCGGAGCTGCTCGCCCACGGCGATCGCCGCAACGTGGTGGACAAATACCGCTACTGGAAGCTCGAGGCGATCGTCGCCGACCTGGACCGGCAGCGGAACCCGTTCCACGTCGCGATCGAGAACTGGCAGCACGACCTGAACATCGGCTCGGTCGTCCGGACTGCGAACGCCTTCCTGGCCGCCGAGGTGCACATCGTCGGCAACCGGAAGTGGAACCGCCGTGGCGCGATGGTCACCGACCGTTACCAGCACGTCCGTCACCACCCGCGCCTGGAGGACCTGGCGTCGTACGCCGCCGAGCGCGGACTGCCCGTGATCGGGATCGACAACCTGCCCGGCTCGGTGCCGCTGGAGACGTACGAACTGCCCGCGGCCTGCGTCCTGCTCTTCGGCCAGGAGGGCCCGGGCCTGACCGCCGAGGCGCACGCGATCTGCACCGACGTGCTATCCATCGCCCAGTTCGGCTCGACCCGCTCCATCAACGCCAGCGCCGCGGCCGCGATCGCCCTGCACGCCTGGATCCGCCGCCACACCTTCGGCCAGAAGCCGTAGACCATGTGGGCTGACGAGACGATCTGGTGGCACGTCTACCCGCTCGGCTTCACCGGTGCGGAAATGGAGGCCGGTACGCCGCTCGTCCACCGGCTCAGCCGGTTGGAGAACTGGCTGGACTACGCGATCGACCTGGGCTGCTCGGGGCTCCTGCTCGGACCGGTGTTCGCGTCCGAGACGCACGGCTACGACACCGTGGATCACTTCCGCATCGATCCACGGCTCGGGGACGACGACGACTTCGACCGGCTCGTCGCCGCGGCTCACCGTCGCGGGCTGCGGATCGCGCTCGACGGTGTGTTCAACCACGTCGCCCGGTCCTTCGAAGGACCGCCGGAATGGTTCCGTCGTCGGGCGGACGGCTCGTACGACACCTTCGAGGGGCACGAGCATCTCGTCGCCCTCGACCACGAGCAGCCCGCGGTCGCGCAGTACGTCAACGACGTCCTGTCCCACTGGCTCGAAACCGGTGTCGACGGCTGGCGGCTCGACGCCGCGTACGCCGTACCACCGGAGTTCTGGCGTGCCGTCCTGCCGCGGGAGCGGTACCCGGATGCCTGGTTCTTCGGCGAGGTCATCCACGGCGACTACGCCGGGTACGTCGAGACGAGCGGGCTCGACTCGGTCACGCAGTACGAGCTGTGGAAGGCGATCTGGAGTTCGCTGAACGACCGCAACTTCTTCGAGCTCGCCTACGCCCTCGGCCGGCACGACGCGCTGCTCGACACGTTCGTGCCGCAGACCTTCGTCGGCAACCACGACGTGACCCGGATCGCGTCCCGGCTGGAGGACGAGAGGCACCTCGGTCACGCGCTCGCGATCCTGTTCGCGGTCGGCGGCGTTCCGAGTGTGTACTACGGCGACGAGCAGGCGTTCCGCGGTGTGAAGGAGGACCGGGCCGGCGGCGACGACGCGATCCGCCCGGCGTTCCCGGACTCGCCCGAGGACCTGGCTCCGTCCGGCCGGCCGACGTACCAGCTGCACCAGCGGTTGATCGGCGTACGGCGTCGCAACGCCTGGCTGAGCCGTGGACGGACGAAGGTCGAGCACCTCACCAACGAGACGATCGCCCTGCGGTCGACGGGGGACGGATCGGAGCTGCTCCTCCTGCTCAACATCTCGGACGAGCCCCGGCGCTTCCCGGTCGATGCGGCGCGGCTGACTGCCGACGAGCCCGCCGAGGACCCGCTGCTCGTGCCGGCGCACAGCTGGAGATTGCTGACAGGTCCGTAACTTCCACCCTGGGTGCGGCGTTGTGTTCGGTGAGTAAGTGAGGCTTCTCGACCAAAGTCAGACCCCAACTCGGGCGGGGCGGCGTGCATCGTGCACGGCGTACTGGGTTTGTGACGGGAATAGGGGGCAGTTGATGAGTTCACTGTGGGACGAGCTGATCTACGAACTGGGGACCGTGCGCGCCCTGAGCGCGGCGGCTCTGGAGGCGCGCACGGAAACGTCCCGGGTCGCGCTGATCACGTTGCTGGACGCCGAGACCGCCGAGATCTCGGCGATCCTAGACCGCATCCTGCAGGAGGCCGACCAGTCCTCAGCGGCTTAGGCCGTGTCTGGCAATTCCCCGCCTACTGCGCGGCACTCGGCACGGCACCTCGCCGCACTGGCGCGAAGGCCACGATGCTCCGCATCGCAACCTCCGCTCCAGCACGCCGATGCACCGCACCGAGCACCTGCTCGCGACGGCGCGGAATTACCAGACACGACCTAACAGCGTGAGAACCGCCTGCTGCAGCGCATCGGTGGCGTCGGCGGGGAGGTCGAAGGACCGGTAGGCGATGTGCGCGTCCGGGCGGACCAGGAGGCACCCGGCGTCGGGGATCTCGCGCACCCGCGACCAGTCGCCGTACAGGTCGTCCAGCTCCCGGCCGGGCCCGATCATGAACGGTTCGATCGGTACGCCGAGGTGTTCGGAGACGGACTGTGCCGCCTTCACCCACGCGTCGCCGCCGATACCGGTGAGCAGGGTGAACCGACCCTTGCCGACGATGTCGAGGGTGCTGACGGTGTCCGAACCGCGAGTCAGCCAGCAGTGCGGGATCCGCGCACCCGGCCAGGTCGTCGGGTGGTAGTACAGCTCGGGATCCCGGTCGTACGACGGCTCCGGCGTACCGTCGGCGATCACCGCGGCCGACCGGTAGCGCTGGCCGAGCTCGACACCGTGCGCGTTGAACTCGTAGTTCTTCAGCTCGATCGCGGCGCGCAGTTCCGCACGCTGGGCGGCACCCTCCGGGGTGTCGTCCTTGCGTGACTCGATCGTCCGCCCCTGCGGTGCGTCCGGCGTCATCCCGAGCGCCCGGAAGATCTGACCGAACTGGTTCCGGCTCTTGTTCGCCCGCTCGACGATCTGCCGCGCGATCGGCACCCGCTCCTCGTCGTAGGTGTCGAGCAGCTTCGGCGAGGCCTGTCCGCGGAGCACCAGGGCGAGCTTCCAGGCCAGGTTGTACGCGTCCTGGACCGAGGTGTTCGAGCCGAGGCCGTTGCTCGGCGGGTGCCGGTGGATCGCGTCGCCCATACAGAACACCCGGCCGTTCGAGGCCTTCTCGGCGTACATGTGGTTGACGCTCCAGACCGACGTACTCTTCAGCTTCACGTCGATGCTGTCGTCGCCGACCAGGTTGTGCACGATCTCGGTCGCCATCGCCTCGTCGACCACCGGCGCCGGCTGGGTGATGTCGTAACCCCAGACGATCAGCCACTCGTTCCACGGCCGGACCATCCGGATCAGGCCGGCGCCGATCCCGCCGATCTCCGCGCCGGGCTGCAGCACCCAGTACAGGACGCTCGGGCGATGGGCGACGTACCTGGACAGGTCGGCCTCGAAGACGATGTTCATCGAGCCCTCGACGTCCATCGCGCCGGCCATCGGCAGCCCGATGTCCTGCGCCACCTTGCTCCGGCCGCCGTCCGCACCGACCAGGTACTTCGCGCGGATCTGGTACGTCGTGTCACTCAACCGGTCGCGGACCGTCGCGGTGACGCCGTCGTCGTCCTGCTCGAGCGACAGGTACTCGGTGTTGAACCGGAGCCGTGCACCGCGACTGGCCGCCGTACTGAGCAGGATCGGCTCGAACAGCGTCTGCGGCAGGTCGCAGGGCAGCGTCGGACTCGCCTCGGTGTAGTCGGCCAGCCGGCGCGGATGCGTACCCCAGGTGCGGATCCGCCCGATCTCCTCACCGGCCAGGCTCGTGCAGAACGCCGTCTCACCCATCAGAGCGTGTTCGGTGCCCTTGTCGATCACCTGGTCCTCGATGCCCATGTCACGCATCAGTTCGATCGTGCGCTGGTTGGTGATGTGGGCACGAGGCGTGTTCGCCGTCCAGCCGTACCTGGTCAGTACGACGTTGTCGACGCCGTACGTGGACAGGAAGAGCGACGCGGCTCCGCCGGCGGGACCACTGCCGACGATGAGGACATCTGTGCTGATCACTGCGTCTCCTCGGTGGTGGCGAGCACCAAGTCGTAGTGGACGGTGTAGTAGGGCTGGTCCGGCGTCTCGCCGTACGGGGCCGGCGTGCCGGCCGGGTGTTCGGTGAACTCGGCGATCAGCGAGTCCTTGACGCCGAAGACCGCGTCGTTGGCGAGGTACTCGTCGCCGGCCGCGAACACGTGCGTGATCAGCCGCGCGTACCCGGGTGCGGTGACCATGAAGTGGATGTGGGCCGGGCGCATCGGGCCGCGGCCGCCGGCGCGGAGCAGTTCGCCGACCGGGCCGTCGTCCGGGATCGGGTAGGCGACCGGCTTCACCGACCAGAACGCATAGTTGCCTTCGGCATCGGTTCTCAGGTGGCCGCGGTTCTGCGGTACGTCGAGGCCCTTCTGGACGTCGTAGAAGCCTTCCTCGTCGGCCTGCCAGGTCTCGACCAAGGCGTCCGGGATCGGCTCGCCCTTGGTGTTCAGGACGCGCCCCGTCACCAGGCAGGGCTGTCCGGGGGCGCCGTTCGCGATGTCGCCGCCGTTCTCGACCTCGGGTGATCCCTCGACGAAGAACGGCCCGAACACGGTCGACTGGGTGGCCTCCGGCGGCTTGCGGTTCTCCAGGCCGACGGTCAGCATCGACAGCCCGAGTACGTCGGCCAGCAGCACGAACTCCTGCCGGGTACCGGTGGAGATCTGGCCGGTCCGGGTGAGGAAGTCGATCGCGGTGAAGTACTCGTCCTCGGTCAGCTCCACCTCACGGGCGAACGCGTGCAGGTGACGCACCAAGGCGGTCATGACGGTCTTGGTGCGCGGGTCGGCGCTGTGGTCGAAGCTGGCCACCACCGCCTCGGTCAACTCGTCGCCTTGCAGGTCCATCTGGTCGCTCCTCATGCTTCGATCACCATCGCCAGGCCCTGGCCCACGCCGATGCAGAGCGTTGCCAGGCCGTATCCACCGCCGCGCCGGCCGAGTTCGTGGGCGAGGGTGGTGAGAATGCGGGTGCCGGAACTGCCGAGCGGGTGGCCGAGGGCGATCGCTCCGCCGTTCACGTTCACCCTGCTCCGGTCCAGTTCAGGCCATTGCTGCAGGCAAGCAAGGCTCTGGGCCGCGTAGGCCTCGTTGAGCTCGACCAGAGTCAGGTCGCCCCAGCCGATTCCTGCCTTGGCCAAAGCTTTCCGGGATGCCTCGACCGGACCGATCCCGAAGTACTCCGGATCGACCGCGTGGACAGCCCGGCTCACGATCCGCGCCATCGGTGTGAGGCTGAGTCGCCTGGCTGCCGCTTCGGATCCGATCAGTACGGCGGACGCGCCGTCGTTCAGCGTGGATGCGTTGCCCGCGGTGACTGTGCCGTCCGACCGGAACGCCGGTTTCAGCCGGGCCATGGTTTCGACGGTGCCGCCGTCGCGGACCGACTCGTCGCGGGTCAGGGGCGGACCGTCGATGCCGAGAACTTCCCACGGCACGAGCTCGGCGTCGAAGGCGCCGGCCGCCCAGGCCTTGGCCGCCTTCTCGTGGCTCTCCAGGGCGAACAGGTCCTGGGCTTCGCGGCTGATCCGGTACTTCTCGGCGAGGAGTTCGGTCGCCTCGCCGAGAGAGATCGTCCACTCCTTCGGCATCCTCGGGTTGACCAGCCGCCAGCCGAGGGACGTCGACTCGGCGGTCAGGCTGCCGTGGGGGTAGGCGCGGTCCGGCTTCGGCAGCACCCAGGGTGCCCGGCTCATCGACTCGACGCCGCCGGCGATCACGAGGTCGGCGTCGTTCGTCTCGATCGCGCGGGCTGCCTGGATGGCTGCTTCGAGCCCGGATCCGCACAGGCGATTGACCGTCGTACCCGGAACGCTGGTGGGGAAACCGGCGAGCAGGGCGGCCATTCTGGCGACGTCGCGGTTCTCCTCGCCGGCGCCGTTCGCGTTGCCGAGGAAGACGTCGTCGAGCTCCGCCGGGTCGAGCGTCGTGCGGCTTGTGAGCTGTTTGAGCGTTGCTGCGGCGAGGTCGTCCGGCCGCGCGGACGCGAGGGCACCACCCAGCTTGCCGACCGGGGTGCGGACCGCGTCCAGGATGTAGGCCTGTCTCATCGGGGTGCTCCTTCGGGCCTGGTCCCTGCCCAGGCGCGGGTGAGGATGTCGTCGAGGACCTCGGTGGGAGCAAGGTCTGCCTTGTGAGCGGCTTCCTGGGCCTGGTCGTGGCTCAGGCCGAGATCCTTCAGGTTGGTGGGGATACCGGCCGCGGTGAACAGGTCGTAGAGGCCGGTTGCGAGATCCGTTGTTTCGAAGGCGGCTTCCAGGCGCGCCTTGGCTTGCGGTACTTCGGGCGCCTTGAGGCGGGCCACCTGGGGGAGTACGGCGGCGTGGGTCTCGGCGTGGGGGAGGTTGTAAGTGCCGCCGAGGAAATGGCAGAGCTTGTGGTGCAGGTCCGACCCGGCAGCTGCGAACGCCGAGCCGGCCAGACACGCGCCGTACAAGAGGTTGCTTCGGGCATCGATATCGGTTGGGGCTTGCAGCACGGGTTCGAGTCCCATGGCGAGCGCGCGTGCTGCTTCGACCGCGATGGTCTCGGTGATCGGGTCGGCTCGCGGCGTCCACACCGCCTCCACGCAGTGGGCAAGGGCGTTGGCGACGCTGGCCGCGGTCACCTTCTTCGGCAGGTGCAGACTCAGGACCGGGTCGTAGACCACGACCTTTGGCAACACTGCCGGATCGGATCCGGTGGTCTTGCCGTCGGCCGACGTCTCTCCCCAGACCGGGGTCATCTCGGATCCCGCGTAGGTCGTCGGCACCGCGACGATCGGCACCCCGCTCGTCAGCGCGACGGCCTTCGCCAGACCGATCGCCGACCCGCCGCCGATCGCGACCACCCCGTCGGCGCCGACCACCCTCGCCATTTCTCGAGCGTTCTCCGCGACTGCGGTCGGCACATGCTGGGTCACGCCGTCGATCCGGCCGGCGAACCGGTCGGTGAGTTGGACCTCGACCACATCCGCCGCGTCGCGGGCCGATCTGGTGGCTATCAGCAACACGCGCCGTACTCCCAGTTGCTCGACCTCGTCGGCGACCCGGTCCAGCGACCCGGCGCCCAGCACCACCCGGCCGGGCAGGAACGTGTGCACGAACCCGTCAGGCATCGAAGTCCTCCCGGCTGCGCAGGCGACGGAGAGCCGTCAGCTCCTTCTCGGTCGGCGGGTCCACCTGTTTGATGCTGTCGGCAACCTTCAGGTCCCAGCCGGTCGCCTGCCGGGCCTGGTCGACGGTCACGCCGGGATGCAGTCTGGTCAGGGTCAGCTCGTTGGTGACCGGGTCGGGTTCGAGTACGCCGTGGTCGGTGATGACGAGCGTGGGACCGGCGCCCGGGGCCTCGCGTTCGCGTCCGGTCGGGCCGTAGCCGACGGAGGTGACGAAATCGAGCTTTTCCACGAACGTCCGCGGCGACTGCTTGACGATGACGATCACCCGGCCGGCCGCCGCCGCAATCTCGGGTGCTCCGCCCGCCCCCGGCAGCCGGGTCTTGGGATTGGCGTGCTCGCCGATCACGGTCGTGTTGATGTTCCCGTACCGATCGAGCTGCGCCGCCCCGAGGAACCCGACATCGATCCGCCCGGCGCCCACCCAGTAGTTGAACATCTCCGGCACCGACACCACCGCGGTCGCCGTCGCGGCGAGATCGTCGTCACCGATGGACAACGGCAGCCGGCGAGGCTTGGCGTCGATGGCCCCCGATTCGTAGACGAGCCGGCAGTGGGGCGCGTGAGTCCGCCGAGCCAAGTTCGCCGCGAGGTTCGGGGGACCCACGCCGACCAGGCAGACGTCCCCGTCGGACAACTCCCTTGCTGCCGCCACATTCATCATGTCCGCGCTGTCCCAGGTCTCAGGCATGTGTGCCCGCCTCCTGCGCGGCTGGGAGTCCGTTGACCCGGGCCCACTCCAGGAACGCCGTACGGTCACGTGAAACGGCGTCCCACTCCTTGTAGAAGTCGTTGTCACGCACGGAGTACCCGGCGGCGTACGACGGCCACGCACCGTTCGGTACGACGGACACCGCGGACAGCACCCAGTTCGGGAGCACTACGGCGCCGGTGCGCTCCGGGAACTCGTCGACCACCTCTTCCACGGTCACGATCGCCCGGTCCGCCGCCAGCACCGCTTCGCGCTGCACGCCGGTGATACCCCACAGCATGACGTTGCCGTCGCGATCCGCCAGTTGGGCGTGGATCACCGCCACATCCGGGTTCACCGCCCTCACCGCGGCCAGTTCCTCACCGGTGAACGGGCAGGTGACCCGGCTGATGATGTCCCGCTGCTCCTCCAGATCCGTTCCGCGGTATCCGCGCAGTACGGCGAACGGCAGCCGGGCAGCGCCGGCGACGTACGCGTTGGCGAGGCCTGCGTGACTGTGCTCGTGGACGACGAGCCGATGCGGCCAGTGCTCCTCGACCGCGTCCCGGAGCCGGTGGAGTGAGCCGACACCCGGATTGCCGCCGTACGAGAACACCAACTCGTCCGCGACGCCGAGCCCGATCAGTTGGTCGTAGACGACGTCGGGCGTCATCCGGACCAGCGTCAGATGACGGCGGCCCTGCCGGGCGATCTCGTGGGCGGCCGCGAACGGGATCAGGTGGGTGAAGCCTTCGAGCGCCACGGTGTCGCCGTCGTGCACATGGGCCGCGATCGCTTCGCCGAGTGGAACTGGACTTGGCATGCGCTGCTCCGCTACGATTTCGCTGAGCGAAAAAATCTTCTTTCAACGAAAAGGCTAGCCGATGGCCGGTGAGGCGTCCACAGGTACGTTCCTGCAAGGGCTCGAACGGGGGCTCGCGGTGATCCGCGCGTTCTCGGCGGAGGCGCCGTCGCTGACGCTCAGCGAGGTGGCTCGCGACGTCGGGATCTCACCGGCGACGGCGCGGCGGATCCTGCTCACGCTGGAGGAGCTCGGGTACGTCCGCAGCGACGGCCGGCGGTTCTCGCTCACTCCGCGCGTGCTCGCGCTCGGCTGGGCGTACCTGTCGTCGCTGGACTTCGGCGAACTCGCCGGACCGTTCATGGAGGAGCTCAGCGCGAAGACCCGCGAGTCCTGCTCGATCGCCACCCTCGACCTGCCGGACATCGTGTACGTCGCCCGCGTCCCGACCAGCCGGATCATGACCGTCGCCCTCGGGGTCGGCGCCCGGCTGCCGGCGTACGCGACCTCCATGGGCCGCGTCCTCCTCGCCGGCCTCCCCGACAACGAGCTCACCGCGTACCTCTCGTCGGTCAAAACCGAACCCCTGACCGACCGCACCATCACCTCACCCGACGAACTCCGTGACGTCATCGTCCGCGCCCGCACCGACGGCTACGCCCTCGTCGACCAGGAGCTCGAACTGGGCCTCCGCTCGATCGCCGCCCCCATCCACAACGCCCGAGGCCGAACCATCGCCGCCCTCAACGTCTCCGCCCACGCCTCCCGCTCCACCCCCACCTCCCTCCGCACCGAAGTCCTCCCCCACCTCCAATCCACCGCCACCCAAATCACCACAGCCCTAACCCACCGCGGCCACCTCTAACCCCCGCTGCCCCCGCGGCTACCTCTGAGTCACGCGGCCACCTCTGACCCCGCGGCCACCTCTGACCCCCGCGGCCGTACCTGGCCGAGCGCCGGGTTCGCCTTCAGGCGCGGTGCGTGCGGGCTTGGGGTGGATGGCAGGAACGCGGCCGACGGCTCACCTGCGGACTGCGCCGCCCGGAGTTCGCTCTCGGTATGCGCCGCCGCGGGAAGCCGTCGGGCGTGGGGACCTGCTGCGCTCCGCGCCGACCAGGTGCCGAGCGGTGGTTGGCGGAAGGGCCAGGGCTTCGGCTCGGTGCCGAGCGGGGGTTGGCGGAGGGGGCAGGTGTTCAGCTCGGTGTCGAGCGGGGGTTGGCGGAGGGGTTACGGGTTCAGGTTGGCCAGGATCTCCAGGTAGTGGGGGTTGTTCATGATGCCGATGATGTTGCCGAAGGGGTCGGTGACCGAGGCGGTGCGGAAGCCGGTGTTGTTGCCTCGTTCGGTGATGCCTTCGATCAGGGTCGCGCCGAGCGAGAGGAGCCGGTCGAGCGTGCCCTCCAGGTCGTCGACGTGCCAGTGGATGATCGCGCCGGCGGGGCGGTTGCCGACCTGGTGCGGTGCGTACTTCGCGTCGATGATCCCGAGCTCGCACTGGAAGTCGCCGAAGCGGTACTCGAGATACCCCGGATTCTCGAAGTTCGGTACGGCGAAGTACGGCTCGATGCCGAGCAACTTCGTGTACCACTCCCGGGCGGCCTGCATGTCGGTGGAGTAGAAGCTGACGGTGGCGAATCCTCGCAACATCTCGGTGGTCCTTCCTGGTGTTCCCGGTTGATGACCACCACACTTCCAGTCAAACAGCTCACCAAATGAGCACTTTTCCCGACGACTTTCTGAGGCCGTGGATTCTGCCGAACGTCAGTCGGTCTGGGTGACCTTGCGGAGGCCTCGGGGAGCGTCGGGGTTGAGGCCGAGCTTGCGGGCCAGGGACTCGATGGCTCGTTGGGCGGGGATGACGAGGGCCAGCGGGGCCAGGGTCTCGGGGAGGTCGGGGCCGGCCAGGTCGACGTCGCAGCGCGAGGCGAACTCGGGGTCGCCGCCGATGCCGAGGATCTTGCTGCCCTTCTCGCGGACAAGGCCGGCCAGCTCGGTCATGCCGGGCAGGGCGGGACCCTCGCCCGCGGCGACCAGGATCGTGACGAGGTCCGCGTCGACGACCGCGATCGGCCCGTGCTTCAGGTCGGCGTACGACAGACCGCGCACCGGCTGCAGGCAGGTCTCCTCCAGCTTGAGGGCGACCTCGAGCGTCGTCCCGAAGGTCAGACCACGACCGCTGGCCAGGACGTCGTGCGCACCCGCGAGCAGGTCGGCGGCCTCCTCGACCGAGCCCTGCAGCATCTGCGAGGCGGCGTCCGGGACCCGGGCGATGTCGGCGTCCAGGGTGCCCGGCTTCTGCGCCAGCGCGTCGACCGCGACGGTGATCGCCGCGAGCTGCGTGGTGTAGGTCTTGGTCGCGGGTACGGCGAGCTCCTGGCCGGCCTGCGTGATCAGGGCGACGTCGGCCGTCGAGGCGAGCGGGCTGTTGCCGTCGTTGGTGATGCCGACGATGGCCGCGCCGTTCCGCTTGGCCCACTCGGCGGTGTCGACGATCTCCTGGGTCGCGCCGGACTGGCTGATCGCGACCACCAGTGAGTTCGACAGGTCGAGGTTCGCGCCGTACAGGGTGGCCACCGAGGGGGCGGCCAGGGACGCCTGCCGGCCGGCGTGGATCTCGGTCAGGTAGCGGCCGTAGACGCCGGCGTTGTCGGACGATCCGCGCGCGACGAAGATCACGTGCCGGCGCCCCGCCGCCAGTCGCGTGATGTCGTGCCGCAGCGGCAGAACGTGCTCGAACGTGGCCGCCAGCGCGGCCGGCTGCTCGGCGATCTCGCGCGCCATCTGGGTTTCCGGGGCGGGGACAGACACCACTGGGATCACTGGTCCTATCTGGTCTTAACAGGTATGCTGCGCACGATAGCAGTGAGCGGCGTCCCGGGGCACCCCCGAGGCCCGCCCAGGTCTGGAGGATCGAGATTCGATGGTTGCGACCAAGCGGGCCCAGGTCCGATCGGTACTGGAACGGCTGATCGATGTCGAGCTTCACCCCGGCGACCCGATCCCGTCCGAGCGCGCCCTGGTGGACAAGCTGAACGTCTCCCGGGTGACCGTCCGGCAGGCGATCAGCGACCTGGTCGAGTCCGGCGCGCTGGAACGCGTGCACGGCAAGGGCACCTTCGTCACCGGTCCACAGGTCGACTCCCAGCTGCACCTGACCTCGTTCTCCCGGGAGATGCGGGCCCGTGGCCTGGAGCCCGGCACGGTGGTGCTGTCGGCCACCGAGATCGAGGCGTCCGACGAGACCGCGAAGGGTCTGCGGGTCGCCAAGGGCACCAAGGTGATCCGGGTCGAACGCCTCCGCACCGCCGACGCGTCGCCGATGGCGTACGAGATCGGCTACTACCCGTCCGCGCTCTTCCCCGGCCTGCTCGGCCGTGAGCTCGGCACCCTGTACGACGTCTTCGCCAGCGAGTACGACGTCGTCGTCACCTCCGGTGAGCAGACCGTCCGGGCGGACAACGCCGACGGTCATGTCGCCCGGGTTCTCGGCGTGGCCAGGCGGGCACCCCTGCTGGTCCTCGAGCGCACCACCTTCGCCGGCCGCAAGGTCGTCGAGCTGTCCTGGTCGGCCTACAGGGCCGACCGCTACCGGCTGCACATGGCCCTGACCCCGCGCGGCCCGAGGTCCGGGTCGTCGGCCTGAGCCGGACCGGCCGCCGTCATCGGCGCGCAACGAACTGGACCGGTCCTGTTCATCCACTGGTCTGCAAGCCTGCCGATCGCTCCCCGGCCACCTGGCCGGTCCGGCTGGCGGGCCGCCGGGTACGACGAGGTGCCCGGCGGTGATACTGGAGCTCAACAACCCACATGAACTGTGTTGTGAGGAGTACCGCGAGACATGCCTATTGCCACCCCTGAGGTCTACGCCGAGATGCTGGACAAGGCCAAGCAGAACCGCTTCGCCTACCCGGCCATCAACGTGAGCTCCTCGCAGACGCTGATCGCCGCGATCCGCGGTTTCGCCGAGGCGGGCTCGGACGGCATCGTCCAGGTCTCCACCGGCGGCGCCGAGTACCTGTCCGGGTCGACGGTGAAGAACATGGTGACCGGTTCGGTCGCGCTGGCGGCGTACGCGCACGAGGTCGCCAAGAACTTCCCCGTCAACATCGCGCTGCACACCGACCACTGCCCGAAGGACAAGCTGGACGGCTTCGTCCGCCCGCTGCTGGAGATCTCCGCGGAGCGGGTCGCCCGCGGTGAGAACCCGCTGTTCCAGTCGCACATGTGGGACGGCTCGGCGGTGCCGCTGCAGGAGAACCTCGAGATCGCCAAGGAGCTGCTGGCCAAGACGGCCGCGGCGAAGATCGTGCTGGAGATCGAGGTCGGTGTCGTCGGTGGCGAGGAGGACGGTGTCGCCAACGAGATCAACGAGAAGCTCTACACCACCGTCGAGGACGGCCTGGCCACGGTCGAGGCGCTCGGCACCGGTGAGAACGGCCGCTACATCACCGCGCTGACCTTCGGCAACGTGCACGGCGTCTACAAGCCGGGCGCGGTCAAGCTGCGGCCGGAGATCCTGAAGGAGATCCAGGACCAGGTCGGCGCCAAGGTCGGCAAGGAGCGCCCGTTCGACCTGGTCTTCCACGGCGGCTCCGGCTCGACCCTGGAGGAGATCCGCGCCGCGGTCGACAACGGCGTGATCAAGATGAACGTCGACACCGACACGCAGTACGCGTTCACCCGGCCCGTCGCGGCCCACATGTTCACCAACTACGACGGTGTGCTGAAGGTGGACGGCGAGGTCGGCAACAAGAAGGCCTACGACCCGCGCTCGTGGGGCAAGCAGGCCGAGGAGGGCATGGCCAAGCGCGTCGCCGAGGCCTGCGAGAGCCTCCGCTCCACGGGTACGTCGCTGAACGCCTGACATCTGTTTCTCCTGACAGAGCTGGGGTTTCGAGGGGCTCACCGCATCGTGCGGTGGGCCCCTCGCTCACATCCGGGCCCGGGCGACGTCGAAGTGCCTGATACCGCTGCGGCGGGCGGCTCGGGTGAAGCCGGCGCGGACCCGGTCGACGACGAGGAACGGGTCGTCGAGGTCTCTCCAGGAGATCCAGCAATGCTCGAGCGGATCGGGCGCCGTCGGATCGGGTCCGGCCGGAGTCTCGGTCGGCTCCTCGTCCTCAGGCTCGGCTTCCTCACACCAGAAGGGGAATCGCGGCTCGAACTCCACAACCGTGCGCTCGTCCGGGAACCACAAGGACGCTACCTCCGCGCCGGGAGGCTCCGAGGGATCGGCATCCGGTGGCGGTGCGGACGACGGCTTGGGCAGGCCCGCGCCGGCGAGGATGAACCGCAGGCGGGATTCGGCCACCGAGGCGGACTCCGCACCGGCCCGGGAGATCGCCGCGACAGCGCGTTCGTTGCCGTGGTCCGCGACAGCGCGTTTCAGCGACCGGCGGGTGACCAGACCGGCGTACAAGGCGGCCTCGGTCAGGACGACCGCGGGCGCGGCGGGCGAGGTCGCGGCCACCTCGACGACGGCGCGGGCCGGTGACACCATCCGCAGCTTGTTCCACACCTGGACCCCGGGGCCGACTGGATCACGGATGTGCCGGTAGACCCCGCCCACGCAGCCGCCTCGGCCGTGCGGTGCGGTCACGTGTACACGGGACAGGTCGAGGCCCCACAGCGGCAGGGCATGCAGGGCCGCCGCGGACTGGTGGCTGGCGACGACGGAAGCGCCACCGGAGCGGAGCACCCGGTAGACCTTCCGCAGATGCAGGACCTCCTCGGTGACGAGCGTGAGCGCCCGGTGCGCGGCATAGGTGCCCGGCCGGACGCGGCGCCAGCCGCCGGTGTCCAGCAGGATGTCGATGTCCGGGTCGGGGTAGCCACAGGCGCGCGCGTCGGCACGGGTGAACACCCCGCCGCGGATGGTGGCCATCACGGCGAGTTGAGGGTTCATGCCCTAGAAAGTGCCGCGATCGGACCCGCGATCTCACCACGACTTCAAAGCTGTGGACAGCGGGCATGAAAAAAGCCCGTCATGTCAGATGACGAGCTCCGCGCGGGTTGGTACCCAGGGTTGCCAGAGGAGCGGCATGCCGGCCTCGGCGGGCGTGCGGTTGCCTTTCCGCTCGTTGCAGGCGGCATGGGCGGCCACGGCGTTCAGCCACTCGGTGCGGCCGCCCCTGGATCTGGGTTGGACGTGGTCCATGGTGTCGGCGTTGTCCAGACCGCAGTACGCGCACCGGAACTTGTCCCGTCGCAACACTCCGTGCTTGCTGTACTTCATCCGGCCGGCCGCGTACCGCCAGTGCGTCACCACGTACCGGACCAGTCGCAGCACGCGTGGGACCGGAAAAGGGCCGATCGTCCGCTCTCCGTGCGCCTCTTCCACCACTGCGACCTCTCGCACCAGCATCCGGATGGCGTGCTGGATCGAGACGGTGTGCAGGGGCTCGTACGACGCGTTCAGGACTATGACGCTCATCCGGTGCCTCCTTCCGGCCGTAGCTGGGAACCACGGCGGCATTGACGCAGGGTCTCAAGCATCCGTGGCCGGTCGGTGAACGGTCAACGGATTTCGTCAGACGGTCACGTGCCGGTTGGGCTGCGTGATCGGCGAAGATGTGCTTATGGAATTGAACAATCTGCTCTCCGGTCCACCCGAGACACTACTCCCCGTAGACCCGGCGGCGGCGGAACTCGCCGCGGGGGCCGCTGCGGTGGACGTCGCGGCCAAGTTCCCGGCGTCGTCACTGGCCTGGAGTCAGCTGGCCGAGGCGGCGCTGGCCGACGGGCGCACGATCGAGGCGTACGCGTTCGCCCGGACCGGCTACCACCGCGGTCTGGACCTGCTTCGCCGCAACGGCTGGAAGGGGCACGGCCCGATCCCGTGGGAGCACGAACCGAACCGCGGGTTCCTGCGCTGCCTGGCGGCCCTGGCCAAGGCGGCCTCGATCATCGAGGAGAAGGACGAGGCCGAGCGCTGCGCCACCTTCCTGCGGGACTCCTCGGCGACGGCGGCGGACGCCCTGAGCTGAGCCGGTGCCGGGGTAAATCCGGTTGTGGGGCTGGTGGCCCGGCGGCATCATCCGTCGGGTGACCAGCCCCTACGCGCAGGACGGATTCCGGGTCGGCTTCGACTGGGCGCCGTCGGGCGCAGCCGCCGTACCAGGCAGCATCACCGCGGTCGTGGACGTGCTGTCGTTCACCACGACCGTCACGGTCGCCGCAGACCGTGGCATCGTCGTCTACCCCTACCGCTGGCGTGACGAGACCGCCGTCACGTACGCGCAGCGCCATGACGCAGTGCTGGCCGTCGGCCGTTCAGCAGCCGGCCCCGGCGACGTGAGCTTGTCGCCGGTCACCATCCGCCGAGCGCAGGGCATCGAGCGGCTCGTGCTGCCCTCACCCAACGGCTCGACCATCTGCCACCAGCTCAGTGACAGCGGAACGACCGTGCTGGCGGTGTCGCTGCGTAACCGACTCGCCGCAGCGGCGTGGGTGAACGCGCGTCTCGCCGAAGACCCGGGTCTCAAGGTGGTGGCGATCGCGGCAGGGGAGCGGTGGAAGGACGGCTCGCTACGGCCGGCTGTCGAGGATCTCTGGGGTGCCGGCGGATTCCTGGCCGCTCTCGACACGGACGGGTTCTCGCCCGAGGCCAGAGCCGCGGCAGCCGCTTACAGAGACGCCGAAGCCGAGCTCCCGAAGCTCCTGCACGAATGCGCCGGCGGTCGCGAACTCACGCAGTACGGCTTCGCGGAGGACGTCGCGATCGCTGCGGAAGTGGACAGCAGTCACTGCGTGCCCGTCCTGCGAGACGGTAAGCTGACCCCGTCAACCTGAACCACGAGGTTTTCTGCCCGTTGACATAGCCGGTAGGCGGCGTGCGTCCCCGCTTCCTGCCGAACATGGACGGTTGTAGGCGGATTCGACGGACCGGTGAAGCTGGACGCCCACGGTCGGTCCCCGCCCCTTCGGGCAGCGGAAGGTCTCACCGTGCCGGCACTCACCGGACGGATTAGCACGCCCACCGGCAACTACGCAGCGGTACTGCGTACTCCCGGGGCGTGGAAGTTCTACCTCACCGCGGCACCGGCTCGCATCGGTGTCGCGATGACCAGTCTCGGCATCGTCTGGCTGGTGCACGGATCCACCGGGTCGTACGCCGTGGCGGGCAGCGTGACCGGCGGATTCGCGGTTGCGGAAGCTCTGGCGGGTCCGCAGGTCGCCCGGCTCATCGACCGGTTCGGCCAGACCCGCATGCTGCCTGCAACGCTCATCGCTCACGCGACGGCCGTCGCCCTCCTGATCGGCCTCACGGTCACGCACGCATCGCTGTGGTCTCTGGTTGCCGTAGGAGCACTGACCGGTGCGTCACTGCCTCAGATTGGTGCGCAGACCGCGGCCCGTTGGTCGCAGGCGCTTCGAGGCACACCGTTGCTCTCGTCCGCGTTCGCCCTGGAGTCCTTGGGCGTCGGCATTGCTTTCATGGTCGGCCCCGCGCTCATAGGTACGGTCAGCTCGCTCGCAGGCCCAGTCGTCGGTATGTCGCTGGCGACCAGTCTCGTACTGCTAGGCGGCTTCTCCTTGGCTCTGCAACGCAGTACGGCGCCCCCGCCGGTCAAGCGGGATCGCACTGTGAAGCCGGATCGCCTGCTGCACAAGGGCTTTGTGGCCTTGATTGCCACGAACATCGGTATCGGCATCTTCTTCGGCTCCATGCAGGTCGCGGTCACCGCGTACGCCGTCGGCCGTGGCAGCCCGTCCCTGGCCGGACCGCTCTACAGCATCACCAGCCTGGTCGGCCTGGTCGCCGGACTCGCGTACGGCGCCAGGCGGTGGCGTATGCCGGCCCGCAACCAGTTCGTCCTCGTCCTGACAGCACTCACCATCAGCACCGTCCCACTGCTGCTGGTCGAAACGCCTTTGGCTGTTGGGATTGCGCTGGCACTGCCTGGACTCGCCATCGCTCCGTTCCAGACGCTGTCCGCCGTACTCGCCGAGGCTGAGGTGGAGTCCGCCGTACTCACTCAAGCGTTCACCTGGCTGAACTCGGGTAGCGCGGCAGGCATCGCCCTGGGCGCGGCCTTCGCAGGGCGAGCCGTCGACGCCCACAGCGCCCAGTACGGCTTCGCGGTCGCCCTGCTGGCCACGCTGGTCGCGACGGCGATGGCCTTTGTCGTCAGGGTGTCCGGATCCGGCCAGCGGAACTGACGGCGAGGTCTGTTCCGCCGGACACCCGATCCGCATACTCGGTGTTCCAGTGTGGAGAACGCTTTCCGCAGGCCCGCTCGCCTACGTCCCCGCCAGGAGTTCCCCATGAGTGCACCACTCGCCAGGCGTCGCTTGCGCCGGCTGGCCGCCGCAGTAGCGGCAATAGCCCTAGCAGCCCAGCTGCCGACCGCAGCGCAGGCGGCAGAGACAGTCCACCGCTTCGACTTCGGTACGACGGACAGCCCCGTGGCTGACGGGTACACCGGCGTCGGAGCACTGCAGTACGACGCCACGCGAGGCTACGGCTTCACCGACCCGAGCAAGGTGACGGCCACCGATCGGGGCGGCAGCGACCCGATCCGCCAGGACTTCGTGACCGTCGGCAGTACGTCGTTCCTCGTCGACCTCCCGAACGGCGACTACACGGTCGCGCTCGTCGCCGGGGACTCCGCCGAGGCCGGCGAGATCGCCATCACCGCCGAGAAGATGGCCAAGGTCCAGCTGACCGCGAAACCGGCCGGCGAGTACCTCAGCATGACGTTCCCGATCTCGCTGGTCGACGGACAACTGAACCTGGACTTCAGCGGTACGGCGGCCAAACTCAACTCGCTCGTGATCACCCGGCTGCCGGCCCGGACCGCGGGTGCGAAGCCGACCGTGTTCATCGCCGGCGACTCGACCGTGCAGACGTACGACCCCGGCTTCGCGCCGCAGGCCGGCTGGGGCCAGATGATCGGCCGCTTCTTCACCAACGACGTGCTGTTCGTGAACAAGGCGATCGGCGGCCGCAGTTCGAAGAACTTCATCAGCCAGGGCCGCCTCGACGAGATCCTCGGCGCGATCCGGCCGAACGACTACCTGTTCGTCCAGTTCGGTCACAACGATGCGACCCAGGGTGTGGACGATCGCTACGCCTCGCCCGCGGACTACAAGGAGTACCTGCGGACCTACGTGCACGGCGCCAGGCAGCGCGGGGCGGTCCCGGTCCTGGTCACACCGGTGTCCCGCCGCAGCTTCGACCCGGTGACGCTGAAGTTCAACGTCAGCTTCCCCGAGTACGTCGCCAAGATGAAGGAACTCGCGGCCGAGGAGAACGTGGCCCTGGTCGACCTGTCCGCCTCGAGCCGCTCCTACCTGGACGAGATCGGCCCGGAGGCGGCCAAGGCCGTCTTCCTGCACGTCGATCCGGGCATCTACCCGGGCCGCCCGAACGGGACCGTCGACGACACCCACTTCCAGGAGTACGGCGCCATCCAGATGGCCAGACTGGTCGCGACGGACGTCGCCGAGCTGGACGTCCCGATTGCCAAGCACGTGGTCGAAGTAGAGCCGCCGGCGACTGTCCCGGCCTCACCGACCGGGCTGATCGCCACGAGCATCTCCAACGCCGGTGCGACGCTGAAATGGACCGCTGTGGACGGCGCTGACATCTACCGCATCTACCGCAAGTCCGACGCCGGCTACACCTTGGTGGGTACGACGACAGTCGCCAGCTCCGTCGTACAGGGGCTGGCCGAGGGGCAGCCGTACTCCTACCGCGTGACTGCGGTGAACGGCCGCGGAGAGTCAGCACCCTCGACGGAGATCACCTTCACCACCAAACGCGCCAAGTACAAGTTCGACTTCGGTCCGGTCGGTTCACCCGTCGCTGCCGGCTACACCGAGGTCAACCGGACCATGACGTACACACCGTCGCGTGGCTACGGCTTCACCCAGCCGCCAGAGGCAATGGGTGACAGGGACCGCGGCAGTACGGCGGGGGTCCCCAACGACCTACAACGCGACTTCGTGCTGTCCGGCAGCCCGTTCGAGTTCAAGCTCGACGTGCCGAACGGGACCTACATGGTCAAGACCTACAGCGGCGACTGGATCGGCACCAGCCGAACAGACTTCACCATCGAAGGCCGGGCCTCCGGTAACGGCAACGCCGGCCGGGCGAGCGTCACCGAGCGGCTGCACGGACCGATCTCCATCGGCGACGGCCAGCTGAACGTCCTCGTCGGCGGAGCAGGCTCCCGGCTCAACGGGATCGACGTCACGCCGCTCCTGGTCGCGCCCACCGGCATCAAGGTGGAGGCGAGTCCCGAAGCCGCAACCATCTCCTGGACCGCGGCCGACGATGCAGCCGGCTACCGGGTGTACCGCCGCGGACCTGAGAACCCCGAGCCGGTCAAGATCGCGGACACCACCACACCGGGCCTCGTCGACACCACAGTCGTCGCGGGCTTGACCTACGAATACTCCGTCACCGCAGTCGACAACACCGGCCTGGAGTCGGTGCCTTCGGCCACGGTCCGGGCTGCGATGATCGACCCCGCCGTACCCGTTCCTGCCGCGCCGCAGTTGCTGAAGCTCCAGGACATCGACAAGAACGAACTCACCTTCCACTGGCAGAGTGTGGCGTCCGCGACCGCCTATCTCGTTGCCCGGTCGGAGGCCGCCGACGGCGTCTACCGAACCGTTGGGTTGACCACTGGGAAGTCGTTCACCGACAAGGACGTCCTGACCACGATCAAGTACTACTACCGCGTCTCGGCAGTGAATGCCGGTGGTGTCTCCGGTCCCTCCGAAACACTGGTCACGCCTGCGGCGACAGTTCTGAAGCGGCAGGCCGAGTACCTCGATCGGGCGCCGTCCGCCGTACCGACTGCTGACGGCAAGGTGCTCGTCGGCTGGCGGCTGCTGGGGACTGACCGTCCGTCGCTCGGGTTCAACGTCTACCGCGACGGTGCCCGGATCACCGCCAAGCCGATCAAGACGTCGACGAACTTCCTCGATGCGAGCGGTACAGCGACCTCCCGGTACCGAGTCACTGCCATCGACGACGAGCGCGAGTACCCGGTCACGGAGGAGTTCGGGACCTGGACGAAGAACTACTACTCCGTGCCGTTGGACAAGCCGGCCGACGACTACACCAAGGACGGCCAGCCGTACACCTACAGCGCCGGAGACGCGAGTGTCGGTGATGTCGACGGTGACGGCCGCTACGAGATCATCCAGCTCTGGTCGCCCTCCAACGCCAAGGACAACTCGCAGGCCGGCTATACGGGCATCGTGTACATCGATGCCTACAAGCTCGACGGCACCCGGCTCTGGCGTATCAACCTGGGCCCGAACATCCGGGCAGGCGCTCACTACACGCAGGTCCAGGTGTACGACCTGGACGGCGACGGCCGGGCCGAGGTGACGATGAAGACGGCCGACGGTACGACGGACGGCGCCGGGACTGTGATCGGCGACCCGAACGCCGACTACCGCAACAGCTCCGGTTACGTGCTGACCGGACCGGAGTACCTCACCGTGTTCGAGGGACTGACCGGCAAGGCGCTCGACACCGTGGACTACACGCCGCCGCGTGGTGACGTCGGCTCCTGGGGTGACACCTATGGCAACCGCGTCGACAGGTTCCTGGCTGGTGTGGCGTACCTGGACGGCGAGCACCCCAGCGTGGTGTTCAGTCGTGGCTACTACACCCGCGCCGTGCTGGCGGCGTACGACCTGGTGGACGGCAAGCTGCAGAAGCGCTGGGTGTTCGACAGTAACGACCCGGGCAGCGAAGGCGGCTACGGGATGGGTAACCACAACCTCTCCGTTGCCGACGTCGATGCCGACGGCAAGGACGAGATCGTCTTCGGTTCGATGACGGTCGACGACGACGGCTCGTTGCTCTACAGCACCGGTCTCGGGCACGGTGACGCGTTGCACGTCTCCGATCTCGTGCCGAGTCGTCCGGGGCTCGAGGTGTTCGCCGCGCACGAGGACATGGGCCGCAGCGGCAACCGCGGCGCGACCATGCGCGACGCCCGGACCGGCGCGATCCTGTGGGACATCCCGGCGGCACGTGACACCGGACGAGCCGCGGCCGGCGACGTCGACCCGCGCTACCCAGGTGCTGAAGGCTGGGCAGTCGGAGGTGACGCGGCCTGGAACTCGCGGGTCGGTCAGCTCAAGTCGTCCACCGGTGAGTTGCTGTCGACAAGCATTCCGGCGGCCAACTTCCTGGCCTGGTGGGACGGCGACCCACTGCGTGAGATCGTCGACCACGACTGGAACGCGACCACCTCGACCGGTACGCCGACGATCGCCAAGTGGGACTGGCGGACGCAGACCTCGGGCGTGCTGCTCACCGACCCGGGCGCCCGCTCCAACAACGGGACGAAGGGGACACCCGCAATCCAGGCCGACCTGTTCGGCGACTGGCGGGAGGAGATCGCCTGGCGCAGTGCGGACAGCTCGGAGCTGCGCATCTACGGAACGCCGTACGAGACCGACCGCCGGATCCACACGCTGATGCACGACCCGGTCTACCGGCTAGGCGTCGCGTGGCAGAACACCGCCTACAACCAGCCACCACACACGAGCTTCTTCATCGGCCAGGGCATGACCCACCCGACCCGGCCGAACATCGTGTACGCCCGCTGACGCCGGTGACG
The DNA here is from genome assembly GCF_054784135.1 of Kribbella swartbergensis. NCBI lineage: Bacteria > Bacillati > Actinomycetota > Actinomycetes > Propionibacteriales > Kribbellaceae > Kribbella > Kribbella swartbergensis. Next base: position 193,235 of record NZ_BAAGPM010000008.1, on the reverse strand, counting down.
CGCCTCTCGCACGGGAGGCGCGTCACCGGTAGGTGATCTGGCGTTCGGCGGCGGCTCGGGCGGCGTACTCGGCCGGGGTGAGGCCGATCTGCTGCTTGAACTCCTTGGAGAAGTGGGCCTGGTCGAAGTACCCGAGCGACGCCGACAACTCGGCCAGCTCGGCGACCTCGCCCTGCGCGAGCAACTCGGCGCCGTCGTGCAGGCGATAGCGTCGAAGCACCCACTTCGGGCCGACACCGACGTACCGCCGGAACAGCCGCTGCAGCGTGCGGATCGGGACGCCGAACTGCTCGGTGATCTGGTCCACCCGCGACACCGAACGGTCCGCCGCCATCGTCGTGACGATCTCCCGGACCAGTTCGTACGACGGGTCCGGCGGCGTGAGGTGGTCGCGGATGAACGCCTCGAACACCGCACGGCGCCGTACGTCGGAATCCGCGGCGAACATCAGGTCCGCGAGCCGATCCCCGTCCGGGAACACCGCGGTCAGCGGCAGCACCTGGTCGCGGAACGACGCGACGTCCAGCCCGGTCACCGCACCGAACCCGCCGGCCCAGAACTTCACCCCGAACACGTGGCCCCGGCCGACCAGTTCCCGCTCGAACTTGCGGGTGCAGACCCCGTTCACGAAGGCCCCGCCGGGCTGCTCGAAGGTGACGTTGACGCTCGGGTACGGCAGCACCTCGGCTGTGTACGGCTCGTCCAGGTCCCACTCGACGATCCAGTACCACTCGACGAACCGGCCGGCCTCCGGCCCGGCGGCGAGCCGGCTCAGCGTTCGGTGCCGGGCCTGCTCCCGCGGATGCAGGATGCCCTTCTCGCTCTCGGGAGGCGTGGTCAAAACTGGCTGTCGCTTTCTTACAAGACCGGTACGGCGTCCCGGCGGTTGACTGAGGGCCATGACGACGAACACGGTAAACCCCATCCCCGACGGTTATCACTCGCTGACGCCGTACCTCGCCGTGGCGGACGGGCCGAAGGCGATCGAGTTCTACCAAGAGGTGTTCGGGGCCGAGGTGATCAGCCGGCAGGACATGCCGGACGGGCGGGTCGGCCAGGCCGAGCTGAAGTTCGGCGACTCGATGCTGCAGTTGAGCGACCAGATGCCGCAGATCGGGCTGCGGGCGCCGAACGGCGAGTGGGTGCACTCGTCGCTGGTGCACTACGTGCCGGATGTGGACGCGACCTTCGCGAAAGCGGTCGCGGCGGGGGCGAAGCCGGTCGAGCAGGTGCAGACGTTCATGACCGGCGACCGGTACGGGACGGTGATCGACCCGTTCGGGCACCGCTGGGCGATCCTGACCAAGGTCGAGGACGTCTCGCGGGAGGAGGCGGATCGCCGGGTGAAGGAATGGCTCGCGTCGAACCCCTCAGACCTGCAATAGGTCGAGAGAACGAGGAAGCGGCCCGCCGGAACCGTCCCCTGCGGCAGTTTCGGCGGGCCGCTGACTAAGAGTGTGCACGCGATCACGCAAAATGGCAACCCGTTAGGTGATGAAACAGATACTTGAAGTGATCGTTTCAGCCCTGTGGACGGTGCCCACGCGCTGGAGTCTGGTTCCGGTAAGCTTTGGTCGCAAGAGCCTGGATGCGTCGCCGGATGAATGTCCGGTGAACGTCTCCGGGCTTCACCGTTTCCAGCGTTCGGCCGCCGGGTTGTCGTGAGGCCTCGGCCGACGCGTGAAGAGGAGGGCTGAGATGCCCGCGATCGTGCTCGTCGGCGCCCAGTGGGGCGATGAGGGCAAAGGCAAGGCGACCGACCTGCTCGGCAACACGGGCGAGGTCATCGACTACGTGGTCAAGTTCAACGGCGGCAACAACGCCGGCCACACGGTCGTGATCGGGTCCGAGAAGTACGCACTGCACCTGCTGCCGAGCGGGATCCTCACCCCGGGGGTCACCCCGGTGATCGGCAACGGGGTCGTGGTCGACCTGAGTGTGCTGTTCGAGGAACTCGACGCGCTGCAGGCCCGGGGTGTGGACACCTCCCGGCTCGTGGTCAGTGCGAGTGCTCATCTGATCCCGCCGTACAACCGGACTCTCGACAAGGTGACCGAGCGGTTCCTCGGCAGCCGGAAGATCGGGACCACGGGCCGCGGCATCGGGCCGACGTACGCGGACAAGATGAACCGGATCGGCATCCGGGTCCAGGACCTGTACGACGAGAAGATCCTCGAGCAGAAGGTCACCGGCGCGCTGGAGCAGAAGAACCAGCTGCTGGTGAAGGTCTACAACCGTCGCGCGGTCGAGATCTCCGAGGTGCTAGACGAGCTGCTCGGGTACGCCGACCGCCTCAGGCCGATGGTGGCGGACACCAGCCTGCTGCTGAACAAGGCGCTCGACGACGGCAAGACCGTGCTGATGGAGGCCGGCCAGGCCACGCTGCTGGACGTCGACCACGGGACGTACCCGTTCGTCACGTCCTCGAACGCGATCTCCGCGGGCGCGTGCACGGGGTCCGGAATCCCGCCGACCCGGATCGACCGCGTCATGGCGGTGGTCAAGGCCTACACCACCCGCGTTGGCGAGGGGCCGTTCCCGACCGAGCTGCTGGACGCCGACGGTGAGTGGCTGCGGCAGCAGGGTGCGGAGTTCGGTACGACGACCGGCCGGCCGCGCCGGTGTGGCTGGTACGACGCGGTCATCGCCCGGTACGCCGCCCGCGTGAACGGCGTCTCCGACTTCGTCCTCACCAAGCTGGACACGCTGACCGGGCGCGAGAAGATCCCCGTCTGCGTCGCGTACGACGTCGGCGGCGTCCGGCACGACGAGATGCCGATGACCCAGACCGACTTCCACCACGCGGTCCCGGTCTACGAGGAGTTCGACGGCTGGTCCGAGGACATCTCCGGCTGCCGCGCCTTCGACGACCTCCCGAAGGAAGCCCAAACCTACGTCCGCGCCGTCGAATCCCTCAGCGGAGCCCGAATCTCCGCCATCGGCGTAGGCCCCGAACGAACCCAAATCGTCCAGCTCTGAGACACCTCGGCGGCCACCCGGGTCTCTCGGTCCGGGTGGCTTTTGCCGATGGTCATACCGCAGTCATACCATCGAGGTATGGCGGTGAAGAAGAAGACGCTGTCGTTCGACGAGGAACTGTGGGCCGCGGTCGAGCGCCGAGCCCGCGAGGCCAACACGACACCCTCGGCCTACGTGAACGAGCTGGTGGCGCGGAGCGAGCGGCTGTACCGAGGTCTTCAGGCAGTGTCCGACTGGGAGTCGGAGCACGGCGCGCTCACCCGAGACCAACTTGCCTGGGCGGACCAGGCGCTTGCCGACGCGCAGCGTGACGCCGGAGACGAGGCCGGCGCCGGGAGTCCTGAGGCATGACCCAGTTGGTCTACGACGCCGGCGCGCTGATTGCCGCCGAGCGCGATGACCCACGTCTGTGGGCCATTCACCTGCGAGCACTCATGCGGGGTGTGGAGCCGAACGTTCCCGCCGCGGTGCTGGCGCAAGTGTGGCGTGGGCACAAACAGCAGAGCCTGCGGCGACTGATCGACGGCTGCGAGGTGGTGCCGTTGACGCAGGAGCTGGCCACCACGGCCGGCGAACTGCTGGCTGTCGCCGGTCGGGCAGACGTTGTGGACGCCCAGGTCGTCGCATGTTGTCTGGAGTCGGCGGCGACCTGCGTGACCTCCGATCGAGGGGATATCGCGCACCTTGCGGAAGCGGCGCGAAGTGGTGCGTGGCGCGGCAACACCCGGTGGAAGGTGCCGATCATCTCCCTCTGAGCCGTGCTCTCAGCGGCCGATGATGGGGAGGTCTCGGAGGAAGGGGGCTTCGCGGAGGTCGTCGAGGGTGGGGCGGGTGTTGATGTCGGGGGTCTGGATGGGGGTGCGGGCCCAGGTGGAGCCTTCGCCCTGGGTCGCGTTGTAGAAGGTTAGGGCGCCGAGGGCCAGCAGTACAGCGGCGACCGTGGCGGAGAGCCAGCGTGGGCGGAACACGGTGCGGGCCGCGGTGTGGGCTCCGCGGCGAAGTGAGCTGCCGCCCGGGCCCCACCAGGCGAAGAAGAGGGCGGTGAGTGCGGCGGTGCCGAAGCCGACGGCTGAGAGCGGCTGCCAGTCGAGGCCGCGTGCGGTGGCGGCGGCTCCGGTGACGATGCCTCCGACGACCACACCGGCGAGGAGCGGGAGGATCAGGCACGGCACGGTGATCAGGGAGGCTGTCACGAGCTGCAGGGGAGTTGAGGCGGCGGCGACGACACCGTCCGAGCGGCCTGCGCGTCCGCGGATCTGACGGCGTCGCATGAGCGCTGTGCTGGAACGGTCGATCGTGCGCGCGATGATGAACAGCACGATGGTGACGAGCGAGCCGAGTCCCGGGTACAGCGCGACAAGGCCGGTCAGGGCGACCATCGCGCCCACAACCACCGCCGTGCGCTTACCCGTCGCGGGAGCTCGCTGCGGCTTCGCCTGGTACGGCTGTTGCTGGGGCGTTTTGGGCTGCTGATACGTCGCCGGAGGTTGACTCCGGAAGGGCGCCTGACTCTGGTACGGCGGGGCGGTAGGGCTCTGGTACGGCGCGAGGCCGGGGCTCTGGTACGGCGCCGAAGTCTGGTACGGCGGTGGAGCCGCGAAGCCGGGTGAAGCCTGATACGGCAGGGGCATCGCCGCCGGTGCGGCCGCGTTCGGCGCCGGACTGTACGTCGCCGGATGCACCGGAGCCCCGCCCACCCCAGCCCCCGCCACACCAGGCCCGCCCAGGCCAGTACCCGCGCCTGCCACACCGGGACCGGCCACACCAGCACCCGCGCCTGCCGCACCGGGACCGGTCACGCCAGCACCTGGGCCCGCCACACCGGGACCGGCCAGGCCAGCTCCAGCCAGACCATGACCGGAGAGGCCGGCGCCAGTACCTGCAACACCGGCCCGAGCGCCGCCGCCACCGCTGCCAGCACCGGCCACGCCGGCACCAGCGCTGGCCACGCCGGCACCAGCGCTGGCCACGCCGGCACCAGCGCTGGCCACTCCGGCAGCGGCGCCGGCCGCGCCAGCGCTGGCTGCCGCTGCGGCGGCTGCTTTTCGGGTGGTGGCGTTGCGGAGTTTGTCTCGGAGGGGGGTGAAGGCGGACAGCGGGGGGATCACCCGTGGGATGAGTTGCGCCACCTCCTCCGGTGACGGCTCATGAGAGCCGACCTTCGCCGGTGACGGCTCATGGGAGCCGACCTTCGCCGGTGACGGCTCATGGGAGCCGACTTCCGACGGCATGACCCGCGTCATCAGAGCAGTGGACGGCGAGACCACCAGTGTCGGGCTTTCACGGGGTGGTAGCGCGTCGCGGCCCTCGGCGTACCGACTCAGGCCGGTCATGATCTCTTCGTGGGTCGGCCGGTCGCGTCGGTCCGGTGAGAGCGCCGCAGCGAGCAGTGGCTTCAGCCGCGGGTCCAGCCCCTCCAGATCAGCCTGACCGGTGTGCACCCGGTGCAGCACCGCCTCGAAGGGCCCCTTACCGAACGGTCGCCGTCCGGTGGCCGCGAACGCCACCGTGGCGGCCCAGCCCCACCAGTCCGCGGACTCCGACACCATCTCGCCCTCGATGAGCTCGGGTGCCAGGTAGCCCGGCGTACCGATCACCAGGCCGGTCTGGGTGAGTCGCAGGTCGTCGGCGGCCTGGGCGATGCCGAAGTCGATCATGACCGGCTTGCCGTTGCACATCATCACGTTGCCGGGCTTGAGGTCGCGGTGGATCACTCCGGCCTGGTGGATCGCCTGCAGCGACTCCGCCAGACAGCCGGCCATCGGCAGCCACTTGCGCGGTGTGAGCGGCCCACGCTCGTCGACCTGCTCGTCCAGCGGCCGTCCCGGCACGAACCGTGTCACCAGGTAGGGCTGATCGCACTCCAGGTCGTGGTCGAGGATGCCTGCCACGCCAGGGTGGTTCACCTTCTGCAGCGTGGTCGCTTCACGCTGCAACCGGGCGCGGGCGATCGGGTCGTGGGCGACGTGCGGCCGCAGCACCTTGAGCGCGACTTCTTGGTGTTCCGGCCCTTCGGCCAGGTACACGACGCCCATGCCGCCCTGCCCGAGCCGCCGGATCAACCGGTACGGCCCGACCCGCTCCTCCACCTCCTCCACCGGTGTGGAAGGAGATCCCCCTGTCGCTGACATGCCATCTACGGTACGTCGGCAGCAGACCAATCGACGGGGATGACCTCCGAGGTAATCGTCTGGATTCAGTCCGTGGCCGAGTCTTGTCGCAACCGAAAGCGAGGAGGCTCACTCATGAAGCACTACGCCATCGCCAATCTGCGCAACGTCCGCCCCGGCCCGGGGATCGTCGAGTACCTCGATCGGATCGACGCGACGCTGGCGCCGTACGACGGTCACTTCATCGTGCACGGCGGGCAGCCGGAGTACGTCGAGGGCACGTGGGACGGCGCGCTGATCGTCATCGAGTTCCCCGACTACGAGCGTGCCCGCGGCTGGTACGACTCGCCGGCGTACCGGGAGATCCTGCACCTGCGCACCGACAACTCCGACGGCGTCGCGATGATCGTCGAAGGGGTCGACCGCACCCACAAGGCCACCGACGTCCTCGGCTGATTCCGTTGCTGCAGGCAACTGGTCAGCCGGCGAGTTGCGGGTAGGTGGCGGTGAGGTCCTGCGACAGCCCGGCCTTGGCGCCGCGGGCGGTGTCGTCGGCGAGCACCTCGAAGGCGCCGGCCTCGATCCCGTCGAGGGCCTGCTCGGCGATGTCCTCGGGGCGCGACTTCGGCGCGCGGACCGCGGTGACCATGTCGGTGTCGACGTACCCCATGTGCAGGCCGGTGACGCCGATGCCGCGGCCGAGCAGTTCCAGCCGGATGGCGTTGGTCTGCATCCAGAACGCGGCCTTGGTCGCGGCGTACGCGCCGTGCGGGGCCACCCAGGACAGCGCCGAGTGCACGTTCAGGATGTGCCCGCCGCCGTTGCGCTCGATCACCGGGACCAGCGCGCGGGTCAGGTTGAGCGGGCCGAAGAAGTTCGCCTCGAAGACGGCGCGGACGTCCTCGATCGGGGTGTCCAGGTAGGTGTCCGGCGAACTCGCGCCGGCGTTGTTGACCAGGACGGTGACGTCGGGGACCGCTGCGACCAAGGCGTCGATCGAGGCCTGGTCGGTGATCTCGAGCGGCAACGGTACGACGCGCGGATCGCTGCTCGGCTTCGGGTCGCGGGCGGTGGCGTAGACCTTCGCGACCTCGCGGCCGAGCAGGTCGTCGACGATCGCCTTGCCGATGCCGCGCCGGCCGCCGGTGACCAGGACGACGGCGCCTTCGAGTGTTGTCATCAGAACTCCCAGGAGGAAACAGATCAGTTTCCACACAGTAAACCGATCTGTTTCCGGATGCAAATCCAGGCGGTACTCTCGAAGGCATGAACACCTCGGCGACACCCCGCGAGCGGCTCCTGGATGCCGCGGGCGAACTCTTCTACCGCGACGGCGTGAACATCGGTGTGGACGCGCTCTGCAAGGCGGCCGGGGTGTCGAAGAAGTCGATGTACCAGTTGTTCCGCTCCAAGGACGAGTTGATCGCCGAGAGCCTGGCCAGTCGCGGCCCGTCGTACCAGGCGCTGCTGCACCCGGGGCCGGAGGACGACCGGCCGCCGCGGGACCGGATCCTGGCCGTGTTCGAGCGGCAGGACCGGATGGTTGCGGAGGGCAATTACCTCGGCTGTCCGTACGTGAGTACGGCGGTCGAGCTGAAGAACCCGGAGCATCCGGGCTCGGTGGTCGCCCGGCACTTCAAGCAGCAGTTGACCGACTTCTTCCACCGCGAGCTGATGAAGGCGGACGCGGAGGACCCGGGCACGCTGGCGATCCAGCTGACGATGATCTTCGACGGTGCGAGTGCGCGGGCGGTCGTCCGGGCTCAGGCGCTCGCCGGGATCGGAGTGGCCACCGCGGCCGCGCTGCTGGATGCCGCCGGTGTCCGCTCGGGCGAGCTGGCGACCCAGGCGGGCTGAGCTGCCGCCGCAGCTTCGGTTGCGGTGACGGGGTGTAATTCCTGGCCGGTCACGACGGGCGATGCCGAGGTGCAGAACGGCGCCGTCGGGTGGGACAACGTCGTGCTTTGTTCCACGTGTGATGGGACTTTCTGGCACGTTGTTCCATGGCGAAGTTCCGGTTCGCCGGGATATTGACGCGCTCACGGCGCGTCGTCAAACTTTCGCAAAGACCCTGCGGTAGTGCCTCGGGCACTCGGGGGATCGCAGTGTCCTACCGCCCCGAAGAACAGGACATCCGCCATGCGAAAGAAACCCCTGGTCCTGGCCGCCGCCTGTGCGCTACTGGCGGCCGGTGCCCTCGGCAACTCAGCGGCCGCCGCGTCCACGGCCGATCCGCGACCAGCCGCCGTACCCGGTCCGGCCGACGCGCCGGCCGTGTTCACCCATCCCGGTGTCGGTGTGAGCCGGGCGCAACTCGACTTCGTCCGGGCCAAGGTGCAGGCCGGTGCGCAGCCGTGGACGAACGCGTTCAATCAGGCCAGGAACAGCGGCTATGCCTCGTTGAGCCGGACGCCGAAGCCGCGTGCCGTGGTCGAGTGCGGCTCGTACTCGAACCCGAACTACGGTTGCACCGACGAGCGTGAGGACGCGATCGCGGCGTACACGGACGCTCTGCTGTGGTACATCACCCGCGACGATCGCTACGCCCAGAAGGCGATCCAGATCATGGACGCGTGGTCGGCGACGATCCGCGACCACACCAACAGCAACGCGCCGCTGCAGACCGCGTGGTCGGCGTCGTCGTGGCCGAAGGCGGCGGAGATCATCAAGCATGCCTACGGCAACTGGCCGAACGCGGACCGGTTCGCCACCATGCTGCGCAACGTCTACCTGCCCGAGATCATCAACGGCTCGAACTCCAACGGGAACTGGGAGTTGAGCATGACCGAGGCCATCCAGGGCATCGGCGTGTTCCTCGACGACAAGGCGGTGTACGACAAGGCGATCTCGCTCTACCGGGTCCGGGTGCCGGCCTTCGTGTACCTGGAGTCCGACGGCCCGCTGCCGAAGACGAAACCGAGCCAGAACCTCGACACCCGCGAGAAGATCATCTCGTACTGGCACGGGCAGGAGACGTTCGTCAACGGGCTCACGCAGGAGGCCTGCCGCGACTTCACCCACACCGGGTACGGCATCTCGTCGATCTCCCATGTGCTGGAGACCTCGCGGATCCAGGGCGTCGACCTCTACCCGGAGTTCGGTGAGCGGCTGCGGCACGCGCTCGGGTTTCACTCACGTTGGGAGCGCAACCTCGAGCCGGTGCCGTCCTGGCTCTGCGACGGCACGATTCATCGCGGCCTGGGACCGATCACCGAAGTGGGGTACAACGCCTTGCACACCCGGCTCGGCTTCGCGATGACGAACACCCAGGCACTGACCGAGTCCCGGCGTCCGGCCGGCTCCAACAACCTCTTCGTGGCGTGGGAAACCCTCACCCACGCGGAGAATCCGGCCTGATCAACCACCTGGGCGGCCGGGGAGCGCGGAGCCCTCCGGCCGCTCGGCTGCTCAGACCTGGGCTTCGCCGCGTTTCCAGTAGCCCTGGAACGAGATGGCGGACTTCGGTAGGCCGGCCGCGTTGACGAGGTGGCGTCGTACCGCCTTGATCATCGACGACTCACCGGCCACCCAGGCGTAGTCGGCGTCGGACGGGAGATCGGCCGTTGTGAGCGCCTCGAGCAACGAGTTCGGGCCGCCGTCCGGGGCCGGGGCGATCCAGGTGATGTCGGCGGTGCCCGGCGTCGGCAGCGGGCGGATGTCGCGGAGGTCCGGAACCTCGACGAAGACGCTCGCGTGGACGGCGGCCGGCAACTGCTCCAGGATTCCGGCCAGCGCGGGCAGCGCGGTCTCGTCGGCGACGAGCACCCGGCGGATGCTGGTGGCCGGCGGGACGTAGTCGACGCCGGAGTGCAGTAATCCCTTGGTGCTGGTGGTGTCCACCGCGAACGGGATGATCAGGCCGATCCGGTCACCGGGAACCGCCTCGCTGACCCAGGCCGACGCGGGCCCGTTCACGCCGTGCAGGACGAACTCGACGTCGAGCTCGGAGACCTCGGGGCGAAGCGCTCGGACGGTATAGGTCCGCATGATGAAACGCTCGTCGACCGGCTGTGCGCACCATTCGGTGTACCAGTCCGGGCCGGCCGGAAGTTTCAGTTCACTGCCGTTGGGCGGCGGGAGCAGCACCTTGATCCGCTGGTCGGGGCCGGCGGTCACCGCTTCCGCGATCCGGGGTGTGACGAAGGTCACGCGCCGCAGGTGCGGGCTGATGTCGTCGACCGCTGCCACGGTGGCGAACACCGAGTCGAACACGATCGGCCGCTCGAGCACAGTCGTCATGCTGGTTTCTCCATCACAGTGCAGGGGAGACTCAGGTGCGGACCCGTGGACCGCCGGGTTATTCTGAGGCAACTAGAGGTTAGCCTTACCTAAGAGGATCTCAAAGTCCAATGCCCCCGCCCAGTACTGCGGTCGCGTCCGCCGACCCGCTCGCCGCCGCTCCGTCGCGTCCGCGACGAACCCGGCGGGCGACCCTGCTCCTGGGCCTGATCGGCTGCATCGCGCTGCTCGCGGTGGTAACGGTGCTCAGCATCGCGGTGGGCTCGAAGCAGATCCCGCTGTCGACCGTGTTCGATGCGCTGCGCCACTACGACGACGCCGATACCGATCACGTGATCATCCGCTCGCTGCGGGTGCCGCGGACGGTGATCGGCCTGCTGGTCGGTGCCGCGCTGGGGCTGTCGGGTGCCCTGATGCAGGGCGTCACCCGGAACCCGCTGGCCGATCCGGGCATCCTCGGTGTCAACGGCGGTGCCGCGCTGTTCGTTGTCGCCGGCATCTACTGGTTCGGGTTGGCGAGCCTGACGGCGTACGTCTGGCTCGCGTTCGCCGGTGCGGCCGCGGCGTCGGTCGCGGTCTATCTGCTCGGGTCGCTGGGGCGGGAGGGTGCGACGCCGGTGAAGCTGGCGCTGGCCGGTGCGGCGATGACGGCGATGCTCGGGTCGCTCACCACGGCGCTGCTGATCGGGGACGTCGACACGTTCGACCAGTTCCGGTTCTGGGCGGTCGGATCGCTGGCCGGCCGGGGTGCGGACATCGCGGAGCAGGTCGCGCCGTTCATCCTGGTCGGCATCGTGCTCGCGCTGGTCGCGGGGCGCGTGCTCAACGCGTTGTCGCTGGGCGACGAGGTGGCGAAGTCGCTCGGCCAACGGGTCGGACTGGCCCGGCTGTTCGTCGCGGCGATCGTGGTCGTGCTCTGCGGTGCCGCCACCGCCGCCGCGGGACCGATCGGTTTCATCGGGCTGACGATCCCGCACGTCGCGCGGCTGGTGACTGGGCCGGACTACCGCTGGATCCTGCCGTACTCGATGCTGCTCGCCCCGATCCTGCTGCTAGGCTCCGACGTCCTCGGCCGGGTCGTCGCCCAGCCTGGTGAGCTCCAGGTCGGCATCGTCACCGCGGTCATCGGCGCACCGTTCTTCATCGCGCTGGTACGGCGGCGGAAGCTGGCGGACCTCTGATGGCGACCGCGGCCGAAGCAGTTCAGGTCATCGCGCGGGCGCGGGCGGTCCGGCAGGCTCGTTCGCTCGCGGTGATCGCGGTCCTGGCCGTCCTCGTCTTCGTGGCGTTCTGCGTCTCGCTGTCACTGGGTGACTTCAAGATCCCGGTGATCGACGTGGTGAGGACGCTGTTCGGCGGCGGCGACCGGGCGACCGAGTTCATCGTCAACCGGCTTCGGTTGCCCAGGGCACTCACCGGCCTGATGGTCGGCGCCGCGCTCGGCATGTCCGGCGCGATCTTCCAGAGCATCGCCCGCAACCCGCTGGCCAGCCCGGACATCATCGGGGTCACGTACGGCGCCAGCGCGTTCGCCGTGTTCGCGATCGTCACGCTGGGACTGACCGGTGTGGCGGTGTCCATGCTCGCGATCCTCGGCGCGGTACTGACCGCGTTCGCCATGTACGTTCTGGCCTGGCGACAGGGCGTCTCGAGTTACCGGCTGATCCTGATCGGGATCGGCATCGGTGCGATCGCCACCAGTGTCACGTCGTACCTGTTGACCAAGGCGAGGGTCGAAATCGCGCAGCAGGCGCTGATCTGGTTGACCGGCAGCCTGAACGGCCGCGACTGGTCGAACGTCCGGTCGATGGGTGTGACGCTGGCGGTACTCACTCCGTTGATCGTGTTCATGGTGCACCGGCTACGCATCCTGCAACTCGGCGACGACACGGCGTACGGGCTGGGGCTGCGGGTCGAGAGTTCGCGGCTCGGCCTGATTGTGGTCGGCGTACTGCTCGCGGCCGTCGCCACGGCCGCGGCCGGGCCGATCGGCTTCGTCGCGTTCGTCGCACCGCCGATCGCGCGGCGGCTGACCCGGTCGCCGGGGCCGGCGATGATCGCGTCCGCGTTGATCGGCGCGCTGGTGGTCGCCTTGTCCGATCTGATCGCGCAGCACGCGTTCGGCGACACGCAGTTGCCGGTCGGTGTGGTGACCGGCGTGGTCGGCGCGCCGTACCTGATGTTCCTGCTGGCCCGGGCCAACCGGGTGGGGAGTGGTGGCTGAAAGATGGAGAACTCTGTGGAACCCGAGATCTTGCACAGCCTCGCCGCTGACGGCCTCGCGGTCGGTTACGACCAGCGCGAGATCATCCACGACCTGTCCGTGCGGATCCCGACCGGGAAGATCACGGTGATCGTCGGCGCCAACGCGTGCGGCAAGTCGACTCTGCTGAAGACGCTTGCCCGGTTGCTGAAGCCGTCGCGCGGGACCGTGCTGCTGGACGGGAAGAGCATCCAGTCGATCCCGACCCGCGAGGTCGCCACCAAGCTCGGACTGTTGCCGCAGTCACCGACCGCGCCGGAGGGCATCACGGTCGCCGATCTGGTCGGTCGAGGCCGTTACCCGCGGACGCGGTGGATCCGGCAGTGGACGAAGGCCGACGACGAGGCCGTCGCGGCCGCGATGACGTCGACCGACGTGCTGGAGATCGCCGACCGGCCGATCGACGAACTGTCCGGGGGTCAACGGCAGCGGGTGTGGATCGCGATGGCGCTGGCGCAGGAGACGGACATTCTGCTGCTGGACGAGCCGACGACCTTCCTCGACCTGACCCACCAGTTCGAGGTCCTCGATCTGCTGGTCGACTTGAACAAGCGGGACGAACGCACGATCGTCCTCGTCCTGCACGACCTCAACCAGGCCTGCCGGTTCGGCGACCACCTGATCGCGATGAAGGACGGCGCCATCGTCTGCGAGGGCAACCCGAGCGAGGTCATCACCGAAGAAGTCGTCCGCGACGTCTTCGGCCTCGGCGTCAAAGTCATCCCCGACCCCGTCGCCGGCACCCCCATGGTCGTCCCCATCGGCCGCCACACCACCCGCACCGACCGCCCCCAGGACGCCCTCTCCCCAACCCCAACCCCAGCCCCGGGCTCGGGCTCGGCCTCCCCGGCCCGACCCCCGGCGTTGGCCTCGCCGGTCTCAGCCCAGGCCACGGCCGAGCCGCCCGCGGCTGCCGGCGATGCGGTTCCAGGCTCGGACTCGACCGACGCCCCGAGCTCCGGCGGCGCAACTCCGCGAGAAGCCGCCGTCCCCCGCAACCCAGCGGCTCAGGCCTTGGCCGCCACCGCCGCCGCGAACGGCATCTGCCGACCCACCGACCGTTAGACGTTCAGACGCAGTCCGTCGTACGCGACCCTCCAGGCGGTCAGGTCGGTGGCGAGGGCTGTGGGGGAGAGGTGGGTGAGGACCAACTGACGGCAGGTGAAGCGCGCGCGGTGGTGGTCGAGGGTTTGGAGGTCGAGGTGCCAGCGGATCGGGGTGGGGCTGTAGCCCTCGCACAAGAACAGGTCCGCGTCGTGCGCGGCGTCGATGAGTGCGTCGGTCCACTCGGTGTCGCCTGAGTACGCCAGCGACCCCGTCGGCGTTTCCAGTCGTACGGCGTACGCCGGAGCCCCGGATGCGTGTCGCACCTCGTACGGCGTGATGCTGACATCACCCAGTTGCTGCGCCTGACGGTCGACGTGCTCCAGGACATGCACCTCGAACCGGCGCTGCACTTGTGACGACCCGGGGTAGAGCGTCTCCATTGCGGCGGTCAGCCGTTCGCGCGTCCCCGGCGGACCGACAACCGTCAGATCCCGGGTACGCCGCCGGAACTGCCCGTCGAGCACGACGAACGGCAAGCCGCCGAAGTGATCGCCGTGCAGATGCGTGATGACTACGGTCTCGATCTCGTTCGGATCGAACTCCTGCCGGCGAAGCGCGGTCAGACTCGTCGCCCCACAGTCCACCAGCACCCGCGGCACCTCATCGACGGCAAGCGCAATACACGTCTGAAACCGCCCACCTGACCCGAACGCATCCCCACTCCCCACCACAGTCACGTCCACCCGACCACCCTTGCACGCCAGGCAGTCCACCCGCTGACTCCTGCCTCGCCCCTACGAGCCGTCGCGTGACCAGCGGCCGCGTCCGGCACCTGGTTGCGGGTCGTGTCTCGGAGGCGTCGGCGCCTGGCATGCCGTTAGTTGGTAAGGCGGCCGGGGAGTTGCTGGGTCAGGCGGTGGCGGACCTGGTGGATGGTGAGGCCGGCGGTGAGGGCGCCGAGGGTGCCCAGGGCCATGTCGCCGAGGGTGTCGGTGTACGCCGTCTGGAGTTCGGGGGAGCTGCGGATGAAGGCGACGTACTCGCCGAGCTCCCACACCACGGCGGCCGTCGTACCGAAGCCGAGGGCGACGAAGGCGGTCAGGCCGCGCGAGAGCGTGGGCGGCGCGAAGGCCAGCAGTACGCCGGCGGTCAGCAGACCCCACAGGATCAGGTGCATCGCGTCGTCCCACCAGCTCACCGTGTCGAACAGGTTGAGCCGGTTGCCGATCAGGTCGATCAGCCACGGCAGGGTGATGAGGAGATCGGCACGCCACGGGAAGCTGGTGTGCAACGTGCTGCGGGTGCGGCCGTACGCCCACCACCACAACGGGAGAACCATCGCGCCGATCGGATAGACGACCAGCCGGGCGGTCGTCGCCTTGCCCTTGATGCCGCTGAGGTCCGGCCAGATCAGGGCTGAGAGCAACAGAAGGAACAGCACCAGTTTCGCGGCCAGGGCGGCGTACCGGACCCAGCCGACCCGCGTGGCCGGGACCGTCGTGGCAACCATCGTCGTCATGCCTCCCAGTCAAACGAGCCGCTGGGCGAGGCGGATGAGTACAACTACGGACACGCAACCACGGAAAACCCCCGGCCGCGTCATTCTGACGCACCCGGGGGCAGTTGTCCCGTCTCCGCCGCCCGCGTGCAACCTCAGGTGACGCTGGGCAGGTCTACGGCGACGAAGTGGTCAGCTGACGCTGAGGAGGTCTACGACGAAGATGAGGGTCTCGCCGGGCTTGATCGCGTTGCCCGCGCCGCGGTCGCCGTACGCGAGGTGCGGCGGGATCACCAGCTTGCGACGGCCGCCGACCTTCATGCCCTGGACGCCGGTGTCCCAGCCCTGGATGACCTGCCCGACGCCGAGCTGGAAGCCCAGCGGCGCACCCCGGTTGTACGACGCGTCGAACTCCTCGCCGGTCGAGTGGGCGACGCCCACATAGTGCACGTTCACCCGCGACCCGGCCTTGGCCTCGTCACCGTCGCCGACAGTGATGTCGGTGATCTCCAGGTCCGCCGGCGGCGGGCCCTCCGGGAAGTCGATCTCTGGCTTGTCAGTCATGCCCCCAGCTAATCAGACTCCCCACCGGACCCCCGTCCAGGGCTGGCTTTCCCCCGCGTCGGCGCCGTACCCGGTGGAGTGGGGTACGGCGCCTCGCGGATCTACCGGCTGAGGACCTCGCGGAGTTTGGCGGCGAACTCCTCCGGCTTGCCGGGCATGCCGTATTCGTTGCCCAGGAAGCCGCCGTGGTTGCTGGGGAAGACGACCGGGGTCAGGCCGAGGCGTTCGGCGACGGCGAGGCCGCCGCGGTGGGCGAGCTCACCGGCGGACTCCTCGCCGACGGCGACGACCAGGCGGTCCTTCTCCTTGGCGAGGGCGTCGAAGTCCGGTTGGTACGACGTACAGCCGCGGAGGTTCTGCCCGAGCAGGGCGTCACCGCGGGAACCGTCGTCCTCGGTGGGCAGGCCGAACATCGCCGGGTCGGGAGCCGGCTGCTCGGTGTAGTCGTCGGGGATCTCGCCCTTGAAGCTGGTGATCGCGATGAACTTCGCCATCCCGGCGCCCATCCCGTCCCGCTGGTACGTCTCGTAGATGTCCTCGACCGCCGCCGTCGCCGCCTTGGCATCCGGCAGGATCCCCGCCAGGGGCGGCTCGTGCGCGACCAGAGTCCTGATCAGGTCGGGTCGCCGAGTGAGCAGCGCCAACGCGTTCACCGCGCCGCCGCTGCTGGCGAAGATGTCGACCGGTCCGGCGTCGAGCTTCTCGATCAGCGCGATCAGGTCGGCAGCGTGGTCGTCCGGCGACAGCTCGCCGGTGCCGTCGCTGCGGACGCTCCGCTCCACGCCGCGCGGGTCGTAGGTGACGGTCGTCCGATCGGTGAGGTACGACGCCAGGGTCGGAAACCCGCTCGCCCCCATCGGCGACCCGATCAGCAACAGCACCGGTTCATCGCTGAGATCGCCGCGGACGTCGTACGTCAGCGTGGCGCCCGGTACGTCGATCGTGCTGGTGGCTGGCTCCGGCATGAAAGCTCCTCTGGTCCCGCCCCATCCCCCACGGTGGAGCTCGTGCCCGCGAGCCTAGACCGGCTCCGGTGGCACGGACCAGGACCTGAACCTGCACTCAACCGGCATTCACGACGGGACGACCACCAGCCCCGGCGCCATTAGGGCCAGCCGGCCTTCGGGGTGGGGGCGGGGTGGGTGAGGAGGCGGCCGGTGGGGGTGGAGAGGAGGCGGTCGAGGTTGGCGTCGAAGGGTTCTTGCATGTGCCAGTCGGCGGTGAGCAGGTAGAGGGTTCGACCGTCGTCCCCGCCGAGGGCGCAGGCGAAGCAGGCATAGTCCAGGAGGACGGTGTCGAGGATCTCGCCGCCTTCGGCAACCCGGTGACAGGCCGGGCGGCCGTCTGACCAGCTGGGCGCCCAGATGGCGCCGTCGGCGTCCATGGTGATGCCGTCGCCGGTGCGCGGGGCCCAGACCCGGCGGTTCGAGAGGGCGCCGTCGGCCGCGATGTCGTACGCCGTGAGCTGGGCGGCGAACGACTCGACGACGACCAGGGTGGAGTTGTCCGGCGTCACCACCATCCCGTTGGGGAAGGCGAGTTCGTCGGCCACCCGTCGTACCGAACCGTCCGGCTTCACCAGCAGGACGAACCCGGGCCGCTCACCTTCGGCCGGCTGGAAGTCGCAGCCGCCGTTGACGTAGACGTTCCCGCGGCCGTCGACGACGATCTCGTTCAGGCCGCCGTACGCCGACAGGTCCGCATGCGTGACCAGCTCACCGGACGGTTCCTGGCGCAGCAGCATCCCTTCCGGCCCAGCTACCACGAGCAACCGCCCGTCCGGCAGCCAGTCGATCGAGAACGGGATCGTCGTCGGCACGCGGGCCATCACCTCGGCCTTGCCGGAAGCGTCGACGGCGAGCACCTCCTGCGTGCCCCAGTTCGAGCACCACAGGCGTCCGTCGTGCCAGCGTGCGGACTCCCCGATCACCAGTCCTTCGAGCAGGATCTTCGGCTCAGACATCCGACTACTCCTTTCGGTTCAGTTCTCTCACCCCCTACACGAACGACACCACCCCGGATCGACAGCGATCGTCCGGCGAATCGGACGGATGCGCCGGGCGTCCCCGCAATGGCCTAGGCTGATGGCCCGTGAAGGTTTTGGTGATCGGCTCGGGTGGCCGCGAACACGCACTGGTCTGGGCGCTGGCCCAGGATCCTGAGGTCGAGGAGATCGTGGCGGCTCCGGGCAACCCCGGTATCGCCGTACTGCGGCCCGCTCACGACGGTCAGACCGTCGTGTGCCGGTCGGTGGACATCGCCGACCACGAGGCGGTGCTGGCGCTGGCGACCGAGTTCGGCGCCGACCTGGTCGTGGTCGGGCCGGAGGCGCCGCTGGTGGCCGGGCTGGCCGATCCGCTCCGCGACGCCGGGATCGCGGTCTTCGGTCCGTCCAAGGACGCCGCCCAGATCGAGGGGTCGAAGGCGTTCGCGAAGGACGTGATGGCCGCGGCCGGCGTGCCGACCGGACGGGCGTACGTGTGTACGACGCCGGAGCAGGCCGCGGAGGCGATCGACGCGTTCGGGCCGCCGTACGTGGTCAAGGACGACGGTCTCGCGGCGGGCAAG
Organism: Kribbella swartbergensis; assembly: GCF_054784135.1. Lineage (NCBI taxonomy): Bacteria > Bacillati > Actinomycetota > Actinomycetes > Propionibacteriales > Kribbellaceae > Kribbella > Kribbella swartbergensis. The sequence continues at coordinate 174,967 of NZ_BAAGPM010000008.1, read as the reverse complement.
GGTGTCGTCGTCACCGCGGACCGCGACGAGGCACTCCAGCACGCGGCCGGCTGCGAGCAGGTGCTGATCGAGGAGTACCTGGACGGCCCGGAGGTGTCGCTGTTCGCGATCACCGACGGTACGACGGTCCTGCCGATGCAGCCGGCCCAGGACTTCAAACGCCTTGCGGACAACGACGAAGGCCCGAACACCGGTGGCATGGGCGCCTACACACCGTTGCCCTGGGCACCGGAAAAACTGGTCGACGAGATCGTCGAGAAGGTGCTCCAGCCGACGGTGGACGAGCTGCGCCACCGCGGCACGCCGTTCGTCGGCCTGTTGTACGCCGGTCTGGCGCTGACCTCGCGTGGTGTCCGCGTGATCGAGTTCAACTGCCGCTTCGGCGACCCGGAGACGCAGGCGCTGCTGCCGTTGCTGAAGACCCCGCTCGGTGGGGTCCTGTACGCCGCCGCGACCGGCAAGCTGGCCGATCACGAGCCGCTGAGCTGGAAGAACGCCGCCGCGGTGACGGTCGTGGTGGCCGCGAAGAAGTACCCGGCCAGCCCGCGCAAGGGTGACGTGATCACCGGCATCGGCCAGGCGGAGGGGAACGACGTCCGCGTCTTCCACGCCGGTACGGCGCTCGACCGGGACGAACTCGTCACCTCGGGCGGCCGCGTTCTCGCCGTCAGCGCGACCGGCAAGGATCTCGACGAGGCTCGCCAGCGCGCCTACGCCGCCGTCGGCCAGATCCGCATCAAGGGCTCGCAGCACCGCACCGACATCGCGCTCAAGGCGGCGCGCGGGGAGATCACCGTCTGACCTTCCACCGGCGTTCAATGGAACCGCCGAAGCGGTTCGGGGGTGTCGGTGGGTATGAGGGCGGCGGATGTCGAAGGGCTGCGGGAGTTCTACTCCGTGCAGCAACCGCGCCTGGTCGGTGTCATCTCGTTGCTGACCGGGTCGCGGGCCGAGGCGGAGGACATCGTCCAGGAGGCGTTCGTCCGGCTGGTGCCGCGCTGGCCGAAGATCTCCCGGTACGACGCTCCGGACGCGTGGGTGAGGCTGGTCGCCGTACGACTTGCCGCCAACCGGCATCGCAACAGCCACCGGTTCGCCCAACTGTTCCGCCGGCTGACGCCCGAGAACGCACCCGACCCGGCGGACGGCTACGCCGGAGACCTCGAGCGGGCGCTGGCCGAACTGCCGATGCCGGCGCGTCAGGTCGTCGTCCTCCACTACGTCTGTGATCTGAGCGTCGCCCAGGTCGCAGACACCCTCGGGATCGCCGAGGGCACGGTGAAATCGCGCCTGTCCCGCGCCCGGGAGGCTTTGTCCGTGACGCTGAGGAGCGAAGACCATGCCTGACCTGAAACAGGAGCTCCAGACCCTCGCCGACCGCCGCTCCGCCGAGTCGACCACCGACTTCGACGCCGTACTGCATGCGGCTGTTGCGAGGCGCCGCCGCCGTACCGCCGTCGCGTCGGCAGCGGTCGCCGTGGTCGTTGTGGCAGCCGTCATCACCGTTGCACCGCGGGCGGATCGAGACACGACACCCGCACCGGCAGAGTCGACGGCACCGCGGGTCCCGAGCGGCATCGAGATCACGCCGGCCACGGCTCGTCCCGGCGCGACGGTGGCGCTGACCTTTCCGGAGGAAACCGGACGCGGCATCGCATTCCAGCTGGCGAAGGCGGCTGAGCCGAACAAGGTGCTGTACTACATGACATCTGACTGGGGGCAAGGGGCGGAGCACACACCGCGTTGGTGGGCCGCCGGTGGTGACGGCGGCTGGGTGGACGTCGGGATCGGCGGTCCAGGGCCGGACCGCGTCGTTCTGCCGGAGACCGCCGAGGACGGCACGTACCTGCTCTGCACGGCCAACGCCGTCGAGCAGGCCTGTGGACTGGTGACGGTCAGGCGGTGAGGTTCTGGGAGAATGGGGCTTGTGTCGAGCTCCAGTAAGCCCCGGATTCCCAACGTTCTCGCGTCTCGTTACGCCAGTTTGTCGATGGCGGAGTTGTGGTCGCCGGAGCACAAGATCGTGCTCGAGCGGCGGCTGTGGGTGGCGGTGCTGAAGGCTCAGAAGGAGCTGGGTGTCGCGGTCCCGGACGGGGTGGTCGAGGACTACGAGCGGGTGCTGGAGCAGGTCGACCTGGAGTCGATCGCCGCCCGTGAGCGGGTCACCCGGCACGACGTGAAGGCGCGGATCGAGGAGTTCAGCGCGCTCGCCGGGCACGAGCACATCCACAAGGGCATGACCAGCCGCGACCTGACCGAGAACGTCGAGCAGCTGCAGATCCGGGCCGGGCTCGAGCTCGTCCGCGATCGCGCCGTGGCGACCGCCGTACGGCTCGGCCAGAAGGCGGCCGACCACGCGGCGCTGGTGATGACCGGGCGCTCGCACAACGTCGCCGCCCAGGCGACCACCCTGGGCAAGCGGTTCGCGTCGGCGGCGGACGAGCTGCTGGTGGCGATCGCTCGGGTCGAGGAGCTGATCGAGCGGTACCCGCTGCGTGGCATCAAGGGCCCGGTCGGTACGTCGCAGGACATGCTGGACCTGTTCGGCGGTGACCCGGCCAAGCTAGAGCAGCTGGAAAGCGGCATCGCCGAGCACCTCGGATTCAGCCGGACGCTGACGAGTGTCGGCCAGGTGTACCCGCGGTCCCTGGACTACGACGTCGTGTCGGCGCTGGTCCAGCTCGCCGCCGGGCCGTCGAGCCTGGCGACAACGATCCGGCTGATGGCCGGGCACGAGCTCGTCACCGAGGGGTTCAAGGAGGGCCAGGTCGGGTCCTCGGCGATGCCGCACAAGATGAACACCCGGTCCTGCGAGCGGGTCAACGGCCTGGCGGTGATCCTGCGCGGGTACGCCTCGATGGCGGGCGAGCTGGCCGGCAACCAGTGGAACGAGGGTGACGTCTTCTGTTCCGTCGTACGGCGGGTCGCCCTGCCGGACGCGTTCTTCGCGCTGGACGGGTTGTTCGAGACGTTCCTCACCGTGCTGGACGAGTTCGGGGTGTACCCGGCCGTGGTCGGCCGGGAGCTGGAGCGTTACCTGCCGTTCCTGACCACGACCAAGGTGCTGATGGCCGCGGTGAAGAACGGCGTCGGCCGGGAGACCGCCCACGAGGTGATCAAGGAGCACGCGGTCGCGACCGCGCTCGACCTGCGCAAGGGCCTGGCCGGGAACGACCTGTTCCGGCGGCTCGGCCAGGACGGCCGGCTGGGTCTGACCGAGGAGCAGATCGTCGGCATCGTCGGCGAGCCGCTGTCCTTCACCGGCGCGGCCGTGGACCAGGTGAACACCGTGGTCGCCCGGATCGACGAGCTCGCCAAGCGCTACCCCGAAGCCGCTACCTACAGCCCGGGAGACATTCTCTGACCAGGCGCCCGGTCCGCGGCGGGTGTCCACAGCCGGGACGCGTCCGGGCCGCCGGTCATCAGGTCCGCCCGGCGCAGGACCTGGATGCGGTACGGCTCCAGCTTCAGGACCTGGAACGCCGTGCTGTCCGGACCACCGGGCCAGTACGGCGCCGGTGGGTATCCGACGCCGCGCGGTGAGCCCTTCTCGTACAGGTCCCACACGAAGCGCCGCTCGCCGGGATCGTCCGTCCAGGTGGCGATCGCGTCGATCGCCGCGGTCTCCTGGCTCTGGTCCCAGTACGAGAACGTCGTGTGCGGGTTGTTCGCCAGGTGCCGCTCCTTGACCGGCGTCCGGAACGTCGCGAGCCAGCCGAGCGGCTCGTCCCGGTCGAGTTCCCAGACGGCGATCAGGACCCGGGTCCGCGGTCTGCCCTTCGGGTCGACGGTCGACATGGTGGCGTAGCGGACTCTGGACAGCACCGCGCTCAGGTCGTCGCGAAGCTCGGCGTACGGGACCGTGGTCGTCATCGCAGTACCTCCGTCACGCTGGCGAGCCCGTCGTCGGCATGACCGGCCTCGACGGCCCGGGTGATGAGAGTCCGGAAGGGTACGGCCAGATCGGTCGCGACTCCGCGGCCGGCGGCCGTGGCGATCAGGTGGTCGACGGCGGCGCCGTACACGGCGAGCGAGCCGTCGTCGTTCGGGTACTCCTTGGCGTCGATCTGCCGTGCGTGGTCCCCGAGCAGCCCGGTGGCGAAGGGCAGGTACTGCGTCGCGACCTCGGCGACGTCCCGCGCGGAGCCGCCGATCATCGCGACGGCCTGGTAGAAGGCGCCGAGTACGCCGAGGTTCAGGCCCAGCAACGCGGTGTCCCACAGAGACGCGGCACCGGGGTCGGCGCCGACAGCCTTGGCAACGCCAAGCGCGCCCAGGGTCGGTTCGGCTTCAGCGAACGTCTCGGCGGCGCCGGAGTACAGGAACAGGCCGGAGGGGTCGCCGACGAGCCGCGTCCCGCTCATGGCGGCGCCGTCGAGATAGCGGGTGCCGACCCGATCGGCCAACGCCCGGGTTTGCGCTGGGGTGGTCGAGGTGAAGTTGACGACGATGCGCGCGCCGAGCGTCGTGCCCGCCGCATCCAGGACCGCGTCAGCGGCAGCGGCGTCGGCGACCGCGAGGACGACGAGATCGGAGTTCGCGACGGCTTCCGGTATCGAGCCGGCGCGGCGCAGGGCGGGAACCTCATCGACCAGTCGCTCGACGCGGCGGGGCGTGCGATTCCAGACAGTGGTCGGGTGGCCGGCGGCGGCAAAGGCCCGGGCGATGACCGCGCCGAGCGAGCCGGCGCCGAGGACGGTGACGCGGGGGTGATCTGTCATGTCGTCGATTCAACTGGCCTGGACAGCACTACGAAATATCCAAGAAGCCTCATCGGATACGACATCGTCTACACTCGGGTGGTGACCGATGCCCTTTCCCGGCTTCTCGACGACGTCCGTCCGATGGGCGTGGTGGTCGAGAGCGCGCGCCTGGTCTCGCCGTGGCAGGTGCAGTGCCCCAACGGCGCCGCCCTGACGGTCGTGGCAATGGTCCACGGGGCGGCCGTGCTGACGGTGGACGGGCAGCCGCCGCTACCGCTGGCGGAGGGCGCCGTGGCGATCATCGTGGGGCTGCACCCGTACGCGCTGTCCGACAGCCATGATGCCGTGTTGGTGACGGGTGCGTACGACGTCCACAGCGGCGTCTGCGACCGGGTCCTCAACGGATTGCCGCCGATGTTGTCCGTCGAGTCCGGCCCCGCGGCCGGCGGTGCGGTGGGCGGGGCGCTGGCGATGCTGAGTAGCGAACTCGACGGCGACCGCGCCGGGCGGAAGGCTCTCCTGGACCGGCTGCTCGACCTGGTCCTGCTGACCGCGTTGCGCGAGTGGCTCGACCGCCCCGGCTCCGGCGCCCCGGCGTGGTACACGGCGCAGACCGACCCGGCCGTCGGAGCGGCCCTGATGCTGATCCACGACCAGCCGGCGCGACGCTGGACGGTCGAGGATCTCGCGCGGGCCGCCGCGATGTCGCGGGCGGCGTTCTCCCGCCGCTTCCGCGAACTGGTCGGCGAGCCTCCGATGTCGTACCTGACCTGTTGGCGCTCTGCCTGGCGGCGGACCTGCTCCGGCAGTCCGACGACACTCTCGCCACCATCGCCCGCAAGGTCGGCTACGCCAACGCATTCGCCCTGAGCGCTGCCTTCACCCGCTTCTACGGCGTCCGCCCCGGCGAGTACCGCACAGCCGCCGCCTGAGCTTGATAAGCGGACCGCGGTCCAATAACCTCAATAGGACCATAGTCCGGTTAGTGGGGTGGGTCCAGTGGGTTGGCAGCAGCGGGTCGGGGTGGTGTTCGGGAGCCTGACGCCGGCGGAGGAGCTGGCTCGGGCTGCGAAGGCGGCGGAGGACGCCGGGTTCGTGAATCAGTGGTTCTCGGAGGACTGCTTCTTCAGCGGCGGACTGTCCGGTACGGCGCAGTTGCTGGCGTCGACCGATCAGGTGACGGCCGGGCTCGGACTCGTGAGCGTCGTGACCAGGCATCCGGCGGTGCTCGCGATGGAGTTGGCCGGGCTGGCCCGGATGCATCCAGGCCGGCTGCGAGCGACCGTGGGCCTCGGCAACGAGCAGTGGTTGCGGCAGATGGGGTTGATGCCGGACAAACCGTTGACGGTGGTGCGCGAGACTGTCGCCGTACTGCGGGACTTGCTCGCAGGGAAGGTGGTCGACGGCCGGACGGCGGCGCACGAGTTCCAGCAGATCAAGCTCGACCACCCGCCGGAGGCAGTGCCGGAGATCTGGCTCGGCGCGGTGAACGAACGTGCGCTCCGGCTCGGTGGCCAGATCGCCGACGGGGTGTTGTTGTCGGTGCTGGCCGGCCCGAGCTACGTCCGGTGGGCGACGGCTCGGACCGGTGACGTGCCGGTGACGGCGTACGTGCTGGCTGCTGTGGACGACGATCCTCAGGTCGCGCGGGACGCGGTGCGCGATGCGGTGGGCTTCTTCCTGCAGGCCGAGGCGCGGTCGGCGTTGGTCACCCGGTCGCGGTACGCCGACGAGGTGAAGGCGGCGTTGGAGCGCGGCGGTCCCCTGGAGGTGCCCGATCACTGGGTCGACGAGTTCGCGGCCGCGGGCAGTCCGGCGCAGGTCGCTGCGCGGCTGCAGGCCTTGTTCGACGCCGGTGCGGCGTCGGTCGGGCTGTGGTTGTTCCCGCCCGAGCGGCTGACCGAGCAGATCGGGCGGTTCGCGTCGGACGTCTTGCCGAGGCTGGCCCCGGACGTTGCCGAGCGCGGGGTGGATGACATCCTCTAGTCCGTGTTCGAACCGCTCACCTGGGCGTTGGTCGCCCTCTCGTTGGCCGCGATGGTGTTCGCCATCGTGCTGGCCGCGCGCGACAAGCGGATCAACTGGACCCTACTGGCGATCCTCGGCGTCATCGAGGTCGGACTGCTGGCCCAGCTCGTCGTGGGCATCGTCCAGTTGACCGGCACCGACCGGGACGTCTCCGGTCCGTTCTTCGTCGGGTACCTGATCGGGGCGCTGATCGTGCTGCCGCTGGGTGCGTTGTGGGCGCTCGCGGAGAGCAGCCGGTGGGGCGCCGGGGCGCTCGCCGTCGCGTGCCTGGTGATCCCGGTGCTCGAGTTGCGCATGTACGAGATCTGGGCGGCATGACCGATCCGGTCGAGACCCGGCACGGGCCCGGTCGGGTCCTGATCCTTGTGTACGGCGTGTTCGCGCTGGCCGCGACCGCGCGGGCCGGAGTGCAGATCGCGACCAAGTTCGACGAGGCGCCGGTCGCGTACGTGCTCTCGGCCGTTGCCGCCGTCATCTACTGTGCCGCGACCCTCGCGTTGGCCAAGGCAACAAAACTGTCCCGCCGGGTCGCCACCGTCGCGATCCTGGTCGAGCTGATCGGCGTGATCGGGATCGGGGCGTTCAGTTACGCCGTACCGGAGGACTTTCCGGACGCCACCGTGTGGTCGCACTTCGGCCAGGGGTACGGCTTCGTCCCGCTGGTGTTGCCGATTCTCGGCCTGCTCTGGTTGCGTCGTACCAGCTGATCGAGACTCCCAGGAAACTGCCAGCCGGGCGCAGGGGACGGCTCAGGTTCACCGGACAGCATCGGTGACATGCAGATTCCAGGTCATCCTCGGGTCGAGATCGTCGTACCCGTCAAGAACGAGGAACACGACCTCGGTCCGAACATCAGGCGGCTGCGTGAGTTCCTGGACACCGCCTTCCCGTTCCCGGCCGAGGTCTGCATCGCGGACAACGGAAGCACCGACGCGACGTACGAGATCGGCGCGCTGCTGGCTCTCGAGCTGCCCGGCGTGCGGATCGTCCGGCTGGAGCAGTCGGGTCGTGGCCGGGCGCTGAAGAAGGTCTGGTCCGAGAGCACCGCCGAGGTGCTCGCCTACCTGGACGTCGACCTGTCCACCAACCTGAACGCGCTGCTGCCGCTGGTGGCACCGCTGTTCGCCGGTCACAGCGACGTCGCCATCGGCACCCGGTTGTCGAACGGGTCGCGGGTGGTACGACGGCCGAAGCGGGAGTTCATCTCGCGGTCGTACAACCTGTTGCTACGAGCAACCTTGAGCGTGCACTTCTCCGACGCCCAGTGCGGGTTCAAGGCGATCCGCGCCGACGTGGCGCACCGGTTGCTGCCGTTGGTCGAGGACACCGGCTGGTTCTTCGACACCGAGTTGCTGGTGCTGGCCGAGAAGGCCGGGCTGCGGATCCATGAGGTGCCGGTGGACTGGATCGACGACCTGGACTCGCGGGTCGCGATCGCCAGGACCGTCGGCGAGGACCTGCGCGGGATCGCCCGGCTGATGCGGACGCTGGGCCGCGGTCAGGTCGATCTCGAGCCGGTGCGCCGGGCGTTCGGGCGGCCCCGGGTCCTGGATCCTCGGACGGCGTTGGCCGCGCGGGTACTGCGGTTCTGCGCGGTCGGGGTGCTGAGCACAGCGGCGTACGCACTGCTCTATCTCGTACTGCGGCAGGGCATGCCGGCCCAAGTGGCCAACATACTCGCGTTACTGGTCACGGCCATCGGTAACACGGCGCTCAACCGGCGGATCACCTTCGGCGTCCGCGGCATCGAGAACCGCCGGCGGCATCAACTGCGCGGCCTCGTCACCTTCGGCATCGGCTGGAGCCTGACCGCGTCGTCGTTGTGGTTGCTGCACACCGCGGTGGCCGCGCCGCATCAGGCCGTCGAGATCACGGTCCTCACGCTCGCGAACCTGGCCGCGACGGTGGTCCGGTTCAGCCTCTTCCAGGCGTGGGTCTTCGACGACGACGCGCCCACCTTGCCCGCTTTCGAACCCCCTGCGGTTCTCGACCAGACCCGGAGCAACTGACATGACCACCCTCTCCGATCCCGTCGAGGCGAGGTCCCGACCCGGGCCACGCCTACTCACCACGGCGTACTCCATAGGCCGGGACAAGGTCCTGTACGGCGGCCTGCTGATCCTGACCGCGGTCGCGTACCTGTGGGGGCTGTCCAAGAACGGCTATGCCAACGAGTACTACGCGGCCGCGGTGCAGGCCGGGTCGACGAGTTGGAAGGCCTGGTTCTTCGGCTCTCTCGACGCATCGAGCTTCATCACCGTCGACAAGACCCCGGCCGCGCTGTGGGTGATGGGACTGTCCGGCCGGATCTTCGGCTTCAACACCTGGAGCATGCTGGTGCCGGAGGCGCTGATGGGTGTCGCCAGTGTCGGCTTCGTGTACGTCTCGGTACGCCGGTGGTTCTCCGCGAACGCCGCCCTGCTGGCCGGCGCGATCCTCGCGCTCACGCCGGTCGCGGTCCTGATGTTCCGGTTCAACAACCCGGACGCGTTGCTGGTCCTGCTGCTCTGCGCCGGCGCGTGGGCGGTGACCCGGGCGATCGACTCCGACAGGCACGCGGCCCGCTGGATGATCCTGGCCGGCGCCCTCGTCGGTTTCGGGTTCCTGACCAAGATGCTGCAGGCGTTCCTGATCCTGCCGGCGTTCGGGCTGGCGTACCTGGTCGCCGGAAAGCCGGCGGTCGGGAGGCGGATCGTGCACAGCGTGCTGGCGCTGGTCTCGCTGATCGTCAGCGCCGGCTGGTGGATCGCGATCGTGCAGCTGATGCCGGCCTCCGCACGGCCGTACATCGGTGGTTCGCAGAACAACAGCATCCTCGAGTTGACCCTCGGCTACAACGGACTCGGCCGGTTGAACGGCAACGAGACCGGGTCGGTCGGCGGCGGTGCGGGCGGCGCCGGATGGGGCGGCGCGACCGGACTGCAGCGGCTGTTCGGCGGTGAGTTCGCCTCGCAGATCGCCTGGTTGCTGCCGGCCGCGTTGCTCGCGACGCTCGTGCTGGTTGTTGCCGCCGGCAAGGCGCCGCGGACGGACAGGACGCGGGCGTTCGCCGTTCTATGGGGCGGCTGGCTGGTCGTCACCGGGCTCACCTTCAGCTACATGCGGGGCATCATCCACAGCTACTACATGATCGCGCTGGCGCCGGCGATCGGTGCGCTGATCGGCGCCGCGATGTCGGTGCTCTGGCGGCGCCGGTCCGAATGGTTGCCACGAGCAACTCTCGCCGGTGGCGCGTTGCTGACGGGCGGGTGGGGCTTCGCGCTGCTGAACGAGACGCCGTCGTGGCATCCGTGGCTGCGGTGGGTGGTGCTGCTGACCGGCGTACTCGGAGCTGGGCTGGTGATGATCCTGCCGGACCTGAAGCTGAGCCGTACGACGGCACGTCGGGCCGGTGTGTTCGCCGGCGTACTGCTCGCGGTGAGCGCGCTGGCCGGTCCGACGGCGTACTCGGTGAACACGATCAGCACGGCACACGCCGGAGCACTCCCCTCGGCGGGTCCCTCGACCGGCGGCGGAGCGGGCGGCGTACCCGGCGGCGGCATGGGGCGGATAGCTAGGCCCCCCGGCGGGGACGGTGCCGCTACGAGGGGCAACGGCACGACCGCAGGCCGCGGCATGGGGAACGGTGGCGTCGGCGGGTTCCTCGGCGGCGGTGGAACCAGCGGAGTGTCGAATGAGCTGATCGCGCTGCTGCGGAACGGTGCCAACGGCTACACGTGGGCGGCGGCGGCGATCACCGCGAACGGCGCCGCGCCGCTGCAGATCGCGTCCGGCGAGGCGATCATGGCGATCGGCGGGTTCAACGGCACCGATCCGGCGCCCAGCCTGGCCGAGTTCCAGAAGCTGGTTGCCCAGGGCAAGATTCACTACTTCGTCGGCGGTGGCGGGTTCGGCGGCCGCGGCGGGACCTCGAACGAGATCGCCACCTGGGTCGCGGAGAACTTCCAGGCCCGGACCGTCGGCAACACCACCGTCTACGACCTCACGAGCTGATCGAGAAACGGAGTACAGACATGACGCAGGACACCAACCCCCCGATGCCTGAGGCTGGGGAATCGAGTGCGAAGAGTGACAGGCGGCCGAGCAATCTTGCGCTCGCCGGGAGCGGGTCGGCGCTGGCGGTGCTGGCGTTCCTCGGCGGGGCGGCGGTCGGTCACGCATGGGACGGCTTCGACACCCAACAGAACCAGTTCGGCGGTCCCGGCCCCCAGTTCCCCGGCCAACAAGGCCAACAAGGCCAGCAGGGCCAGCAGGGTCAGCAGGGTCGGGTCCCGGGCCAAGGCACCACCAACCAGAACGGCCCAGGCCAGGGCACCCCTGGGTGACGGTGCTGGGGCGGTGACTGTCAGTGGCGACACGCGGGGACGGTTCGGGGTCGGGGTTGGTGGGGTAAGGATCGGGGAGTGGAATGGTCGAACGTCACCTGGTTCCTGACCGCCTTGGGCGCGGTCGTCGTACTGCTGACGCGCGTCCGGCTGGGCGACGCCGTGGCGCAGGGCATCGGCCGGTCCAGTGGTGTGTTCGGGTATTCCGCTGCCCTGGTACGAGCGCACACCACGATCGGTGTGATCACGCTGATCGGCTGGATCGTTGCCCTCGTCACCGGTGGCCGCGAGATCGCGTTCGTCGTGCTGGCCGGGTGGTGGCTGCTGGCAATCGTCGGATTGTTGCTGCTGGCCCGTTGGCTGCCGAGCCACGCCAAACACTCCGACGACAAGAAGGGCGACGCCTGGGGCTCCGGCGCCGGCCTGTCGCTGCTCGGCCACGTCGGCATGGTCGTCGGCGTCAGCTACTTCACGTTCGTCGTCGTGACCGACCGGTTCTAGCGGGCCAACCCGTCCAGGAGCGCGGTGATCGAACGCCGTACCCCGGCCTCGAACTCCTCCTCCGACAGCGTTGCCCCGGCACCGGCGACCCGGTCGTACATCAGCCCGTCCATCATCGCGGCCGCCGGCCAGGCCGCCTGCTCCGGATCCGGTACGCCGAGTCCGTCCAGCAGCTGAGCCAGGACGGCCCGCAGCTGCCGCCCGCCCTCGTCGATCGCGGCCCGCAGCTCCGGCTGGCGGCTCGCCTCCAGTGACAGCTCGTACCGGGCGATCAGGTCGTGTGGCCGGTCGCGCGCCAGGCTGATCCCCATCTGGATCAGCAACTCCAGCGGTGACGTCCCCGGGTCGATCGGCGGCGCCGCGCTCAGGTCGCGGGCGAGCATCCGGTTCACGCAGGCGGTGAGCAGGGCGCTCCGGGTGCGCAGGTAGTACGACGTCGAGCCCGGCGGCAGCCCGGCCTCGGCGTCGACCGCGCGGTGGGTGAGCCCGCGCAGGCCACGGGTCGCGACCAGCTGGATCGCGGCGTCGGCGATGGCGTCCCGGCGATCCGCCCCGAGCGGCACCTGCTTCGTCACGGCGGTCAGTCTCGCACTTCCCAGCCGAACTCTACAGATGTAGAGTCGAGATCATGGGTACGGCGATCGTGGTGGGAGCGGGCATCGGCGGGGTCACGGCGGCCGTCGCACTCCAGCGGTGCGGATGGCAGGTCTCGGTGCTGGAACGGGCGCCGGAGCTGGGTGAGGTGGGCGCCGGGATCTCCGTCTGGCCGGCGGCTGTCGCCGTACTGGAGGAGCTCGGGGTGAAGGGCGTCGAGAAGGCGTCCGTGCCGTCGAGGCCGGCCGGGATGCGGAAGCCGGACGGCCGCTGGGTGGTGCAGGCGGCGGAGTTGGGGCTCGACCTGCCGGTGATGATCCACCGGGCGCAACTGCACGACCTCATCACCGACCAGTTCGGCGCCGGCGTCACGGTGCGGACCGATTACACCGTCACGAAGGTCGCTCAGGACGAGACCGGCGTGACCATCAACGACGACCTGCGCGCGGAGCTGGTGGTCGCCGCCGACGGAATCCGCAGTGTGATCCGGCAAGCGCTCTACCCGGCGTACAAGGGTCCGCGGTACTCCGGCTACACGGCGTACCGTGGTGTTGCCGACGTACCGATTGACGACGGGGGCGGCGAGACCTGGGGCCGCGGGCAACGGTTCGGGTTCGCGCGGCTGATCGACGGGCGGATCTACTGGTACGCGACCGCCAACCAGCCCGCCGGGCAGGGCGGCGATCACGGCACCGTGAGCAAGGCCTTCGGCGGCTGGCACGAGCCGATCCCGGCGATCCTCGCCGGTACGCCGCCGGACGCCGTACTGCAGAACGACATCCACGACCTGACGCTGCCCCTGGTCCCGTTCGTGCACGGCCGGGTGGTGCTGCTCGGCGACGCCGCGCACGCGATGACGCCGAACATGGGCCAGGGTGCCTGCTCGGCCGTCGAGGACGCCGGTGCCCTCGCCCGGCACCTGGCCACTCCTGGTCCGTTGAGTACGGCGTTGGCGGCGTACGACGCGGAACGGCGGCCCGCGACCACCAAGCTGATCAAGCGCTCACGCGGGATCGGGCGGGTCGGTCAGGTGGAGAACCCGGTGGTGTGTGCGGTCCGGGACGGACTGTTCACCGTAGGCGGCAAGCTCGTGTCGCTGCGGAGCCGGAAGTAGGCGCCTCGGCGGCGGGTGGAAGAATCGCGGCGTGACCACCCCCGCTGAGATCCCCGGTGCGAAGCACATCCACTCCGGCAAGGTCCGGGACCTGTACGAGCTGGAGTCCGGCGACCTGCTGATGGTCGCCAGTGATCGGCAGAGTGCGTTCGACTGGGTCCTGGAGACACCGATCCCGGACAAGGGCAAGGTGCTCACCGCGATGAGCCTGTGGTGGTTCGAGGTACTCGACGTACCGAACCACATCGTGTCCACCGACGTACCGGCCGAGGTCGCCGGGCGCGCGGTGATCTGCGAGAAGCTGGCGATGTTCCCCGTCGAGTGTGTCGCTCGCGGGTACCTGAGCGGCTCGGGGCTGCTCGACTACAACGCGACCGGGAGCGTCTGCGGGATCCCGCTGAAGCCCGGCCTTGTCGAGGGGTCGCAGCTGGACGAGCCGATCTTCACGCCGGCGACGAAGGCCGAGCTCGGTGAGCACGACGAGAACGTCTCGTACGACGCCGTGGTGGCGACCGTCGGCGCGGAGACCGCGGCCGCGCTGCGGGACACGACGCTGGACATCTACACGCGGGCGCACGGGATGGCGAAGGAGCGCGGGATCATCCTGGCCGACACGAAGTTCGAGTTCGGGGCGCGGGCGGACGGGACGATCGTGCTGGCCGACGAGGTGCTGACGCCGGACTCGAGCCGGTTCTGGCCGGCCGGCGAGTGGGCGCCGGGGAAACCGCAGCCGTCGCTGGACAAGCAGATCATCCGGGACTGGCTGCAGTTCGAGTCCGGCTGGGACCGCAGCTCCGGCGAGGCCCCGCCCCCGCTGTCCGACGAGGTGGTCGAACGCACCCGCGCCGCCTACATCAACGCCTACGAACAACTAACCGGCCGCAAGTTCAAAGCCTGAAAAGCAGCCGCCTTCGGCGGCGGGGTGGGGCTGACGGGCCGCAAGTTCACCGGCTGAAACGCAGCCGCCTTCGGCGGCGGTGGGGTGGGGCTGGCCGGCCGTAGTTGGCCGCGTGGTGTTTGAGGGGTCAGCACCCGGCGTTGTGGGTTGTTCCCCCGGATTTTGAGGGGGCAACCCGCCAACTGAAGGGTTGGCCGCTGAGATGGGCGGGGGTGGGGGGGACAGGGCGAATCGAGCGGGGGCCGGTTAGAAGAGGCCGACGCCTAGGGCGAGGAGGATGAAGCGGGCGGCTCGGCCGGTGAGGACGGAGAGGGTGAAGGTGAGGACGCCCATCCGGGAGGCGCCGCCGATGAGTGCCACGCCGTACAGGGGTGGGATGCCGACCGACGCGCTCAGCAGGGTGACCGGGACGCCCCAGCGGCGGTCGCTCATCGCGTCCAGGAGGCGTTTGCTGACGCCGCGGTTCCACTGCACGAACCGGCCCCACCGGGTGTCGAGGTCGACCGCCTTCGGTTCCTTGGACTTGCGCGCGGCGTACCCCGGCCGGTACCGAACGGCGAGAAACATCGTCACCTTGCCGATGGTCTGCCCGACCGACACCCCGATCGCCGCCACCACCGGATCCAGCGCCCCGGAGACGCCGACGCCGAGGACATAAGCCTCGGCGTTCATCACCGGTACGACGGCGGACCCGATCCCGAAGCCCACCGCCAGCGCCAACTGCCACAGCCACATGACCCCGAGGCTATGCGCCACCAGCAAGCTCGCCACGCCACCCACCTCCACTTCCGGGCCGAGCCAGGGTCCCACCCGACCGACCCCCTGCCACCCTTGACAGCACCTCTCAGCCCGTCGGGGCGGGTACGGCGGGCCGACGGCCCCGCAGGATCGTCAGCAGGCGGTAGGTCGAGGCGACCTTCACGACCAGCGCCGCGATCGCAACGGCGTACGGAAGCCAGTGAGCACCGGTGTGGTGGGCGATGATGAGTGAGATCACCACAGCCGCCGTGTTGACGGCCTTGGCGGGCTTGGACCAGTTCCAGAGCCAGATGGGCCGGTCCACCTTGTAGAAGTAGTTGGGGCTGAGCGTGCCCGGCCAGAGCAGGAAGGCCAGCGAGAGCATCGTGTCCAGTACGCCGAACTGGACCAGGAAGATCGCCAGCGGCCCGATCGTCGCCGGGAACGTCGCCATGAACGCGGCCGCCAGCAGGAACGAGCAGGCCCGGTCGCAGACGATGTCGAAGACCGCACCGGCCACCGACTCCTCGTTGCGGTAGCGGGCGACGGCTCCGTCGGCCATGTCGCCGACCCAGTAGGCGGCGTACCCGATCACCAGCCAGCTCAACGCGCCGGTGCGGAACGCAACCGCGGCGATCACCATCGCGACAACGGTCCGAACCAGCGTGATGCGATTCGGAACACCCAGCAAAAGCGCCGGCCGAACCGCCAGCGGGATCGAACTCATTAGGCTGCCCTCAGGTTTTCGGGGTCGAGTGCGTCGTGGAGTTGGTTGCGGAGCAGGAAGCCGGCCACGATGCCGCCGAGCAGGCCGAGCAGCCAGCCGGCGGCGGTCAGTCCGGCAGCGGTGATCAACGTGCTGACCCGAAACGGATCAGCAGCCCCACCAACTAGCCGGCCGACGCCCAGGAGCGTGCCGAGGAGCAGTCCGCCCGCGAGGGCCGGTGCGGCGACCGCGGTCAGTTGTCTGCGGATCACTCGACGCAGGAACCGCGCGTCCACACCCAGTGCGGTGAGGCAGGCGAGCTGCCGGCGTTGGTCCACCAACTGGTCGGCCACGCCGACGACGAGGGCGGCGAGGCCGGTCAGCACGACCAGCAGTACGCCGACCGAGCCGAGCGCGAAGCCGGTCACGTAGAAGGCCGGCTGTTCGGCCAGGTCCTCGCCGGCGGTGATCACGCCGATCGTCCCGCTGGCCAGTGAGCCGATCAGGAACGCGCAACACGCGAGCAGGGTCGCCATCCGGCCGGCGGGGCGCGCGTCGGTGACGAGGTGGACACCGGTCAACAGGCTGGCCGGGTCGCCGGAGCGCTTGAACCGGCGGCCGACGGCCTGGATCCACAGTGGTGCGAGGCTGACGAAGAACAGCGCCAGCCCGATCACGAACACGGTCGACGCGACGTACCCGATCCAGCGAACCGTGAACAAGCCGAGGAGGATCATCACCGGCCCGGCGATGATGCCGGTCCGCACCGGCTCCGGCCGGTCCCCACTCGGCAGGAGTTGGTCGCGGTGCAGCAGGCTGCCGATCAGCGCTCCGGCCGCTGTCGTCATCGCGACCACCGGAATCCAGGTGACCAGGTCCAGCGGCTCCGCACCGGGAAGGACCTGGGCCATCCGTGGCAGGAGGCCGAACAGCAGGCTGAGGACGAGGTAGAGCGGTCCCGCGACCAGTCCGCCGGCCAACCCCACCAGGGCGGCGTCTGTCACGGACAACTGCCGAACCTGCTTGCGGGAGGCTCCGGCCAGTCGCAGTGCGGCCAGTCGCCGTTCGCGAGCCGCCGTACCCAGCCTCAAGGCCTGGACGGCGAGGCCGCCGGTGAGCACCGCAAGGATGATCAGGATCGCGACGAGACCGGAGCGGAGTCCGCTCTCGGCGACGTAGTTGCTGTAGACGGCCTTCGACAGTTCAGCGTCGCCCAGCCGTGCTATTCGGAGTGCGGCGAGCAGCAGGGCTCCGCTGAGGCCGAGGGCTGCGGTGGCTAGTTGGACTCGGTTGCGGTCGGCGGGGGTGCGGGAGCGGGCCAGTTGGACCAGTGTCTCGAGTGTCATCAGAGCGCGACCTCGTGCTGGATCTCCCCGTCGCGCAGCCTGATCTCCCGATCGGCAGAGGCTGCGACGAGGTTGTCGTGCGTCACCATCACCAGAGCCGCACCCCGGTCGCGCGATGCCTTCAGCAACACCTCCAGCAGCTCCTGCCCGGCACGGCTGTCCAGGCTGCCCGTTGGCTCATCAGCCAGTACGACGGACGGCCCGGTGATCAGAGCACGGGCGACGGCTGCGCGCTGCGTTTGACCGCCGGAGAGCTCAGCCGGTACGGCGTCGGCCTCGTCGGCGACCCCGACCTGCTCGAGCCAGTCCAGCGCGGTCTCGTGGGCCTGCGCTCGCTCATGGCCGTCGAGCAACAGCGGCAACGCCACGTTGTCGACCAGTGGGAGGTCCGGCACGAGCTGACCGAACTGCAGCACGATGCCGACCTTGGTACGACGTAGTCGGGCGCGCTGGTCCTCCGGCAGAGCGGCGAGGTCCTGACCGGCCACCCGGACCGTGCCGGCGTCCGGAGTGAGGATGCCGGCCGCACAGTGCAGCAGCGTGGACTTGCCGCAGCCGCTGGCGCCGGTGATCGCGACCACCTCGCCCGGCTTCACCTGGAGCGTCACGCCGCGGAGTGCCGCGTTTCGCCGGTAGGAATACTCGACGCCGCTCAAGTTGAGCGCGGGCTGTGATCCGCTCATGAGGCCTCCCGGGACCCGCCGCGTGGCATCAACACACTCATGGGCGGGGCTCTTTCTGTTCGGAGATGTGTTCCAGCGCGCTGTCCAGCCAGCGCAGGTCGGCGTCGAGGTGGGCCACGATGTACTCGCGGACCAGCGGCGACGTGGGGTCGTCCTCGGCCGGCGTCTCCCGCAACTCCCGGATCCGGCGCAGGTGGCTGGCGCGCTGCCTGGCCAGAAAGGCGGCCGCGTCCCCGCCCGTCCGGATTGCCGCGACCAGCTTCCGCAGTACCTCGTCGGCACTGCCCCAGGCGGGCGGCACCGGGTCGCTCAGCCAGTTGGCGAGGTGCTCGCGGCCCTTGCCGGTCAGCGCATACACCGTCCGGTCCGGACCGCCTCCGGAGGTCTTGTCGACCACCTCGACCAGTCCGTCCCGCTCCAGGCGCCCGAGCGTCGTGTACACCTGCCCGAACGCCAGGGGCCGGCTGTCCGGGAACCAGGCGTCATGGCCTCGCTTCACGTCGTACCCGTGGGCAGGGCCGCGTGACAGCAGTCCCAGCACCAGCTCAGCAGTGGCCATGGCCCGACTATACACCGCGTGTATGTACTGAGTGAATAGTCCGCAATTCCGGCCGATGCGGGGGTTCCGGGCGCCGGTCGGTAGGATTCAAGCCGTCACCCCGGAACGAGACCTGGAGTAGTCAGTGGCTCGCGTTGTCGTCGACGTCATGCTCAAGCCCGAGATCCTCGACCCGCAGGGCAAGGCGGTGCACGGCGCGTTCGGCCGGCTCGGCTTCGACGGCGTGGCCGACGTCCGCCAGGGCAAGCGGTTCGAGATCACCCTGGACGGCGAGGCGACCGAGGAGCGGGTCGCCGAGATCCGCAAGGCCGCCGACACGCTGCTGGCCAACCCGGTGATCGAGGACTACACCCTGCACGTCGAGGACGCACAGTGAAGATCGGGGTCGTCACCTTCCCGGGCTCGCTCGACGACGCCGACGCCCGGCGCGCCGCCGCGATCGCGGGCGCCGAGCCGGTCGCCCTCTGGCACGCCGACGCCGACCTGCACGGGGTGGACGCGGTCGTCCTGCCCGGCGGCTTCTCCTACGGCGACTACCTGCGCGCCGGCGCCATCTCCCGGTTCGCCCCGGTGATGGAAACCATCATCGCCAAGGCCGGTCAGGGACTTCCCGTCCTGGGTATCTGCAACGGCTTCCAGGTGCTCTGCGAGTCGCACCTGCTGCCCGGCGCGCTGATCAAGAACCACCACCGCAAGTTCCTCTGCAAGGACCAACGGCTGCGGATCGAGAACAACCGCACCGCGTGGACGTCCGACTACGACGCCAACCACGAGCTCACCATCGTGATCAAGAACCAGGACGGTTCGTACGTCGCCGACGAGGCCACTCTGGACCGGTTGGAGGGCGAGGGCCTGGTCGTCGCCCGCTACCTGGGCGAGAACCCGAACGGTTCGTACCGGGACATCGCCGGCATCACCAACGAGCGCGGCAACGTGGTCGGCCTGATGCCGCACCCGGAGCACAGCGTCGAGACCCTGACCGGCCCGTCCACCGACGGCCTGGGCTTCTTCACCTCGGTGCTGAAGGCCGTCGTCGCCGGCTGATGAGTTCCACCGGGTTGCGGCGCCTCCTGGTCCGCACCCTCTTCCTCACCGCGGCGGTCCTGTTCGTCACCACCGGTACGGCGGCCGCGCAGCCGAGCAGCCTGATGGCGAAGGTCGTGGTGATCGGCGTACCCGGCCTGACCTGGAACGACGTCAAGGCCTCACCGGAGCTGACCGCCCTGGTGAACGAGTCCCACGTCGGCTCGATCACGGTGAAGACGGCCGGCCCGCACACCTGCCCGGTCGACGGGTGGCTGACGATCAGCGCCGGCACCCGCGCGTGGGGCAGCGACGCCGACCAGCCGTGCGGCGACCTGCCCGCGGTGACGGACGGCAAGGTGCAGGGCTGGCAGACGTACGTCGACCGCCAGGCGGAACACCACACCGCCGCCCCGATCGGCCGCCTCGGCGCAAGTCGTGAACGGGTCTGTGGCTTCGGTCCGGGCGCGGCGATCGCGGTGGCCAGGCCCGATGGCTCTGTCTCGAACTGGATGCCGGAGTTCAACGCGCTCAGGCTCGCCAGCACCGCCTGCGGTGACGCGATTGTCGATGCCGGAGCCTTGCCGCCCCGGGAGGGACGGGACGAGGCGCGCAAGAAGGTCGCCGACCTCGTCGCGCAGGCGCGCGCGGCCGGTGGCTGGGTGCTCCTCGTCGGAGTGAGCCAGGAGCTCGCCAACGCGCACCAGCAGCCCCTCGTCGCCCTGCAACTCCCGCCGGACAACGGTCCACGCTGGCTGACCAGTGACTCGACCCGCAGGCCCGGCCTGATCCAGCTGACCGACATCACCGCAACCGTGCTGCGTGGCGAGGCCAAGGAGGTGGACCCGGCGGGTCAGGAGAAGCCGGGTCCGCTCGACGGCAACGAGATCCACTTCACCGGGGACCTTCACTCCGATGCCGCGGCCGTCATCGAGGACCGGCTGGACACCAACGAGCGGTTCGAGCAGCCACGGCCGATGCTGGTCGCGGTGTCGCTGACGATTCTGGCCGCGGAGCTGATCGCGCTGGCCTGGTTCGTGATCACGCGCAGCCCGCAGTCCCGTCGTACCTTCGTCTTCACGCTGCTGACGCAGGGCGGATTCTTCATCGCGGTCTTCCTGTCCACAGTGACCATGTGGTGGCGGTGGCCCGCTCCCGGTTTCTCCTTGTACTGCGTGGTCCTCGGGATCAGCGCGGCGCTGGCGGCGGTGGCTCAGGTCGTCTGGAAGCGCTGGGCGTTCCTGGGGATCGCTGCGGCGGCGTACGGGATCCTGCTGGTGGACGGGGTACTGGGGACGCCTCTGCAGTTCGGGAGCATGTTCACCGACGGTCCGGTGATCGGTGGGCGGTTCTACGGCTTCGGCAACTCCACCTTCGCCACTCTGGCGGTCGCCGCACTGGTCACGGCCGGCTGGGCGGCGCAGAAGCTCGTCGACACGAGCCGGAAGCAGGCTGCGCTCGCCGTACTCGCCGTCGGGGGAGCGGCCATCGTGGTGGACGGCCGGCCGGGCTGGGGGACGGACTTCGGGGGCATTCTCGCTCTGACGCCCGCCGTACTGCTCCTCGCCTGGCTGACCTGGCGAGGGAGCATCTCCTGGCGCGCGCTGGTCGGTGTTGGCCTGGCCGGTGTGCTGGCTGTGTCTGCTGTCGCCTTCCTCGACTATTTGCGGCCGGAGGACCAGCGGAGTCATTTCGGTGCGTTCGTGGCCCGGCTGATCGACGGCGACGTCAACGACATCCTCATCCGCAAGCTGGACATGGCTGTTGGGTTCTTCAGCGGCCCGGGCGGCTGGGGCATGCTCGTCGGTGCTGTGCTGGCGATGCTGGCCACGGTGCTTCCGGACCGGGTGCCCTCAGAGCGGTACCGAGTCTTCTACTGGAGGCTGCCGATGGTCCGGCCGACTCTGCTCGCCCTGTCGACCTGTGGCCTGGTCGGCATGCTGATCAACGATTCCGGCGTGGCGGTGCCCGCGATCATGACCGGATTCGCCCTTCCACTGCTGGTGGCCCACCTCGTGGCTTCCGAGCAGCCCGCTACCGTTTCACCTGAGTCCCACCTAGTGCAGGAGTCCTAAACGTGTCTACCGACACCGTCAGCAACGCGAGCAACACCCCTGACGTCGAGCAGCCGTGGGCGGAGCTCGGTCTGAAGCCGGACGAGTACCAGCGGATCCGCGACATCCTGGGCCGGCGTCCGACCAGCTGCGAGCTGGCGATGTACTCCGTGATGTGGAGCGAGCATTGCTCGTACAAGTCGTCCAAGGTGCACCTGCGCAAGTTCGGCGAGATCCCGCAGGAGACACCGGCCGGGAAGATGCTGGCCGGGATCGGTGAGAACGCCGGCGTGATCGACATCGGCGAGGGCTACGCCGTGACGTTCAAGGTGGAGTCCCACAACCACCCGTCGTACGTCGAGCCCTACCAGGGCGCGGCGACCGGGGTCGGCGGTATCGTCCGCGACATCCTCGCGATGGGCGCGCGCCCGGTCGCGGTGATGGACCCGCTGCGGTTCGGCCCGCTCGAGGCCGACGACACCAAGCGGGTGCTACCGGGGGTTGTCTCCGGGATCGGCGGCTACGGCAACAGCCTCGGCCTGCCCAACGTCGGCGGTGAGGTCGTGTTCGACCCGACGTACCTCGGCAACCCGCTGGTGAACGCGCTCTGCGTCGGCGTGATGCGGCACGAGGACCTGCACCTGGCGAACGCGACCGGTGTCGGCAACAAGATCATCCTGTACGGCGCCAAGACCGGCGGCGACGGGATCGGCGGGGTGTCGGTGCTGGCCAGCGAGACGTTCGCGGAGGGCGGGCCGACCAAGCGGCCGGCCGTCCAGGTCGGCGACCCGTTCATGGAGAAGCTGCTGATCGAGTGCACGCTCGAGCTGTTCAAGGCGCGGCTGGTCGAGGGCATCCAGGACCTCGGCGGTGCCGGGCTGTCCTGCGCGACCTCCGAGCTCGCCAGCGCGGGCGAGGGCGGGATGTACGTGTCGCTCGACAAGGTGCCGCTGCGGGACGCCTCGCTCGCCCCGGAAGAGATCCTGATGAGCGAGTCGCAGGAACGGATGATGGCGGTCGTCACGCCCGACAACGTCGAGGGGTTCCTGAAGATCTGCGCCAAGTGGGACGTCCAGGCAGACGTGATCGGTGAGGTCACCGACACCGGCCGGCTGCAGATCGACTGGCACGGCGAGCGCGTGGTCGACGTGCCGCCGCGGACCGTCGCGCACGAGGGGCCGGTGTACGAGCGGCCGTACGAGCGGCCGGCCTGGCAGGACGAGCTGCAGGCGGACGGCGCCGAGAAGTTGCCACGGGCAACCACTGGCGCGGAGCTGCGGGACACGCTGCTGAAGCTGGTCGCGTCGCCGAACCTGTGCGACAAGTCCTGGGTGACGGACCAGTACGACCGGTACGTGCTGGGCAACTCGGTGCTGGCCCAGCCCGAGGACAGCGGGATGATCCGGGTCGACGAGACCAGCGGTCTCGGTGTCGCGGTGTCGACCGACTGCAACGGCCGGTTCGCCAAGCTGGACCCGTACACCGGCGCCAAGCTGGCGCTGGCCGAGTCGTACCGGAACGTCGCCACCACGGGTGCCCGGCCGGCCGCGGTGACGGACTGCCTGAACTTCGGCTCGCCCGAGGACCCGGCGGTGATGTGGCAGTTCGCGGAGGCGATCCGCGGACTGGTCGACGGCTGCAAGGAGCTGGGCATCCCGGTCACCGGCGGCAACGTGTCGTTCTACAACCAGACCGGCGAGACCCCGATCCTGCCGACGCCCGTGGTCGGCGTACTCGGAGTCATCGACGACGTCACCCGCCGTACGCCGATCGGCTTCACGCCCGAGATGGAAGGCCACCAGCTGTACCTGCTCGGTGAGACCGAGGAGGAACTGTCCGGGTCGGAGTGGGCGCACGTCATCCACGGTCACCTCGGCGGCCGGCCGCCGGCGGTCGACCTGGCCGCGGAGCAGCAGCTGGCGGACATCCTGATCAACGCGTCGCGCGACGGCCTGATCGACGCGGCGCACGACGTCAGCGACGGCGGTGTCGCCCAGACGCTGGTCGAGTCGGCCCTGCGCGGCGGTGTCGGCGCGCGGGTGTGGACGCCGGACGGGCTGGACTCGTTCCTGTTCCTGTTCGCGGAGTCGGCCGGCCGCGCGGTGGTCGCCGTACCGCGCACCGAGGAGGTCCGGTTCACCGACATGTGCACCGCCCGCCGCTTCCCGCACGCCAAGATCGGCGTCATCACCGGAGACTCCCTCGACGTGCAGGACCAGTTCGAGATCCCGCTCTCCGAACTCCGCACCGCCTGGACCTCGACCCTCCCGGCGGCCCTCAGCTGACCCTTGGGGTTGCCGCTCCGTCTGGCACACTCGAAGGGGACGAGTGAGGTGAGGCCATGGCGGAGCGGCGGCCGGTGAAGCCGGGTGAGCTGATGGGGCTTGCGGCGGCGGCCGGGCAGGAGGCCCGGCTGGTGGCTGCCCGGCGGCGGATGGCGAACATCCGGCTGACCGACGAGGAGCGCCGGACCTGCACCGACGACCTGGCCGAGCAGTTCGCGGTCGGGCGGCTGGACGAGGACGAGTTGCACGCCCGGGTCGATCGGCTGAACGACGCCGTCACGCACGCCGACCTGCAGCCGATCTTCGCCGGGTTGCCGGCTCCGTCGCTGTACAAGCTGGAGCCGCGCAAGCCCGGCCGCTGGCGGTGGGCCGCGTTCGCCGCCGCGGTCTGGATGGCGGCGCCGTTCTTCCTGACCGGGTTGGTGCTGCTGGTCTTCGGCCGTGAGTTCGCCGCGGCGATCTTCGGTCTGCCCGCGCTGGTGTGGACGTACGTCGCGTACCGCTGGGCGGCCGGCAAGGGCAAACGCTCCCGCCGGGAATGACCCGACGGGAGCGTTCTGTGGTGGTTACTTCGCGGGAGTCGGGGCGACGTCCAGGGTGACCTCCCTGGGTGCGAAGGGCGTCGCGTCGTGGACGAACCAGGTGCCGGGCGGCGTTGGCTGGGCCTGAGACCCGTTCTGGTAGCGGACGACCTTCACCCCGCGGTCCGCGATCAGCGGCAGTACCTCTGCGACCGTCTTGTTCTTGATCGCGAGCCCGGCCAGTGCCTCACCCTTCTCGGTGGCCGAGGACGACGTCACCTGATACCTCTCGCCCGGCTTCGCGGCGCGGCCGAAGTCGACCACTGACTGGCCGTCGTAACTCCTCGGCAGCTCAAGACCTCCCTGGCACCCTGCATCGGACGCGTTCAGCGTGCCGGGGCACTTCTCACCCGGCTCCAGCCGGTGCAGCTGATCCATCTCGTGCTGGTTCCGGGCGGTGAAGCTGACGATGTCGCCGACGTACCGCGGACTGACCGGGATCGCCTGGACCGTGATGTCCAGGCCCATCTTCTTGAACTCGGCGTTGTACTGCTTCGGGTCGGCGTTCGGGTCGACCACGCGGACGATCAGCTTGTCGCCCTGCTCGGTGAAGGAGAGCGCCTGCGGCTGGTCCTGGCCCGGCCGGTTCAGCAGCGTGGCAGCGACCACGCCGGCGATCAGCAGGCCGGCCGCGGCGACCAGCACCGGGCGGGGGCGGGCCGGGCGCCGGCGGGTGTCGAGTGCGACGGCCGGGGCGGCGTGCGCGCTGGTGACGTTCTCGGCGACCTGCGACCAGGCCGCGTCGGTGATCCGGTCCTCGGTACGGGCAGGGGCGAGGCCGCGGACCGCGGCGTCGATGTCATGCGTCTTCATGTGAGGCCTGTTCTGTGAGGGCGACCAGCTTCCGGTTCGCCAGCGGGGCGGTGAGCAACTTGGCGAACCGCTTCCGGGCGCGGTGCAGCCTGATCCGTACGGCGTTGCTGGAGATGCCGAGCACGGTCGCGATCTGGGCGGTGTCGAGCTCCTCCCACGCGACCAGCGACAGCAGTTCCCGGTCCTGCTCCGGCAGGGCGCGGAACGCCCGGGCCGCCGGGGTGTCGTCCGGCAGGGCTGTCTCGGTGGCGTCCAGGTCGGTGAGCTCCTGGCGCAGCTTCGTGGCCAGCGCGTGCCGGCGGCCCTCACCTCTGCGGTGATTCGCCAGCACTCGGCGCGCCACGCCGTACAGCCAGGGTCTGGTCTGGTTGCCGGTCGGTACGTCGTCGAGCCGTCGCCAAACCACCAGGAACGTGTCCGCGAGCAGGTCGGCGGCGTCGTGACCGTTGTCGGTCCGGCGGCGCAGGTAGCCGAGGACGGCCTCTCGGTGCGTGCCGAACAGGTCCTCGAACCGCTCACGGCGTCCGTCTGGTGGTGGGTCGTGCACGACTCCCTCACTCACCGGCCCCGGCCGGGCCTTGATCGGTGTCTGCGTCATACCCGGTAGATGTCCGGGATCGGGTCCGTCCATTTCACCGCGCGGGTGTTGCGGAACTAGCCTGTGCCCCGTGGAGGCTGTGTTGCGGCTCGCCGTGCCCGCCGACGGACCCGCCGTGGCGGAGCTGGCGCGCGCCTCGGTGCTGGAACTGTTCCCGGCGTACTACGACGCCGCGCAGACGGCGAGTGCCGCCGAGCACATCACCACGCTGGACCAGACCCTGATCGACGACGGCACGTACTACGTGCACGAGGCCAATGGGGAGGTCGTCGCCTGCGGTGGCTGGAGCCGCCGCAACAAGCTGTTCAACGCCAGTACGGCGGGCGCGGACGGGCGGCTGCTGGACCCGGCGACCGAGCCGGCCCGGATCCGGGCGATGTTCGTGCGCAGCGACTGGACCCGGCGCGGACTCGGCCGGGCGATCCTCACCGCCTGTGTCGACGCGGCGAGGGCCGAGGGGTTCACACGGCTCGCGTTGATGGCCACACTGCCCGGCGTACCGCTGTACAAGGCCTTCGGATTCACCGAGGTCGAGACCGTCGAGCTGCCCATGCCGGACGGCGTGCTGCTCGGTGGTGTAGCCATGGAACGCCCCATCGATGAGGAGAACGCCGTATGACAGCAGGCACCACCGTCGTCGCACCGGACGGGACCGAGGTCGTCCTCGGCGAGATCGGCACGCGCGTTCTGCTGAAGAACTCGCGGGTCCGGGTCTGGGAGGTGTCACTCGCTCCCGGCGAGGCGCAGGGCTGGCACCTGCACCACAACCCGTACGTCGTGCTGTGCCTGTCGACCTCTCCGTGTCACATGGACTGGCTGGACGGCAGCCCGGCGCGGTACCTCAACGAGACCGTGGGCGGCTCGGTCTACCGGCCGGTGTCGCCGGTGCACATGCTCACGAACGACGGCGAGTCGCTGTACCTCAACCGCCTGATCGAGCTGCTCGACCTCGGTGAGGAGGCGTCCGGCGACCCGTACTTCGGGATCACCGGTGTGCCCGCCGAGGCCGGGTTCGACCAGGTCGGTGAGGTGCCGGCCAAGGTGGTCGTCGACGAGGACGACGTGCGCGTCCAGCACGTCACACCGGACGCGGGGGAGTCGTACACCTGGCACACCGGTGCCTACCCGGCCCTGGTGGTCGACCTCGACCTGGACAGTCCCGACGTGACGTACCTGGAGCCGGGTGAGAGCTACACGCTCCCTGCCAAGCCGACGCGCACGTCCGGCTTCAACCTGGTCGAGTTGCTGTACTACCGCCGTACCAGCTGACGGACCTCGGCAGCGTCCCGTGCATTGAGGATCTCCTCCGTTGGCACCCGGGTGAGGTCCGTCTGCCGAAGCAGGGCCTTGACCAGCGGGACCTGTGGGCCGACAGCGCTGAGCTCCTGCACACCGAGGGCTGCCAGCAGTACGGCGCTCTGCGGGTCGCTGGCCAGGTCGCCGCAAACGGCCACTCGCACACCGGCCTTCCGAACGACGTGGTCGATCAGCCGCAGTACGGCGGGATCGAGGCCGTCGGCGAGTGGGGCGACGGCGGAGTTCGTGCGATCGGCCGCGGTCGTGTACTGCGTGAGGTCGTTCGTGCCGATGCTGACGAAATCGAGGCCGGCGGCCAGCGTCTCGATCCGGAGCGCGGCGGCCGGGACCTCGACCATGATGCCGACCTCGAGCCCGTCCGGCCGCGGCCCGAGTTCGCCGAGCGCCCACGCGACCTCGTCGGCGGTCGTCACCATCGGGAACATCACGTGCACGGTGGTCTCGGCCGCGACCTGGCGGACCGCTTCGAGCTGCTCGCGAAGTAGGTCGGGACGCCGCCGGAAGACCCGGAGGCCGCGTTCGCCCAGGAACGGGTTCGCCTCCCGGTCCTGCGGCAGGAACGGCAGCGGCTTGTCGCCGCCGATGTCCCAGGTGCGGATGGTGATGGGCTTCCCGTCGAGCGCGGCCGCGATCGCGCGGAACTGCTCGGCCTGCTCCGCCACGGTCGGCGCGGTACGGCGGTCGCCGAAGAGCACCTCGGTCCGGACCAGCCCGGAGCCGTCGGCGCCGCGGGCATCGACGGCATCCTGCACGGACCCGACGTTCACGAGTACGTCGATCGTGCGGCCGTCCACTGTCGTCGCGGGCCGATCGGCCTGCGCGGCGGCCTCCTCGCGCTCGGCCCGCCGTTCGGCGATCGTGGCCTGGACGGTCGCCTCGTCCGGTGCGACCAGGAAAGATCCGTGCCGTGCGTCGAACGCCACGATCGCGCCCGCCGGCACGTCCACCTCGCCGATGCCGGTGATCAACGGGATCCCGCGGGAGCGGGCGACGATCACACCGTGACCGGTGGTGCCGCCGGCCCGGACCGCGATCCCGGCGATCCGCGTGGCGTCGACGGTCGCGGCCGTCGCGGCGTCCAGCTCGGGCAGCACGAGAATGCCGTCCTGCGTCACCTCCTCGGTCGCAGTTCCGGTTAGCGCGCGCAGCACGCGGTCCCGCACGGAGCGGACATCCTGGGCGCGTTCCCGCTGATACGCGTCGTCCAGGCCCTCGAACCGTTTCGCCAGTTCGTCGTACGTCTGCTTCCACGCCACCGCAGCCGGTGTCCCCTGCGCGACCGCGGCCTGGATCTCGCCGAGCGGCTTGCGATCGCGCAGCATCGCCAGCTGCGCGTCGAAGATGCCGCCGTGGTTCGGGCTGGAATCTCTGAGCACCTCGAGCTGGGTGGCTGCCGAGGCGAGGGCGTGCTCGAGCCGGCCTTGTTCGTCGTCTCCCGGGGTGTACCCGCTCAGGTCGACGTCGGCGTCGAGGACCACCGCCGGGCCGATCGCCACGTCCAGTCCGGAACCACCGGCCAGCTGGGCGGTGGCTTCGGCCGGCCTGTCGCCGAAGTTCTCGGCGGCCAATTCGTTGATCGCGGCAAGCACCTCGGCGGCCTGTGGTCCGCTGGCGCCGACGAGGAGGCGATGGCCCTGCAGCGCGTTGAGCGTGGCGACCATGCTGAGGCTGGCCGCGTCGACCGGCCCGCGGCCGGTGCTCAGATCGGTCAGCGTGACGGCGGCGTCGAAGGAGTTGACCAAGGCAACGAGTCGCGCAGCAGGCCGGGCATGCAGTCCGTGCTCGTTGCTCACCTCGACCTCGACTGTCTGGTCCGGGGCTGCCGTGGCACTGGTGTCCGATGGCTCCGAGTCGCCCAGGTGTTCCTGCTTGCCGATCAGTCCGCGAGTGGCCTCGGCCGCCACCGCGTCGAGCGAGGCGCCGGTCGACGCCGTGACGACGGCCGCGACCAGCCCCTCGACCAGCGGGGCACTGGACAGCCTCACCCGCTCGGCCAGCTCGGGATCGACGAACTCCAGCGCCATCTCCGCGCTCAGCACCGCACTGCCCAGGTCGAGCAGCACGAGCACGCCGTCCGGGCTGTCGGCCGCCGTGATCGCCTCCGACACCGCCATCGCGTCGGTGCCGAACGTCTTCTCGTCCAGCCCGGCCGCCACCGCGATCACCGGGCGGTTGTCCTCGGCAACCATCTCGGCGGCCAGGCCGACCGCGGCGGTCGCCAGCGCGTGGCTGTGCGACACCACCACGATCCCGATCATGCGAGGGTGCGCGCGGCCGACTCCAGCAGCAGCGTGGTGCTCGTCGCCCCCGGATCCTGGTGCCCGGCGCTGCGGTCGCCCAGGTAGCTCGCGCGTCCCTTCCGGGCGACCAGCGGGACCGTCGCGTCCCGGCCCTTGGCCGCCGCCTCAGCGGCCGCGTTCAACGCACCGGCGAGATCCGATCCGCCCGCGACGGCGGCGTCGTACGCGTCCAGAGCCGGTGCCCAGGCGTCGTACATGGTCTTGTCGCCGAGCTCCGCCTTGCCCCGCGCGAGGATGCCGCCGACGCCGGCCTTCAACGCCTCACCGATCGCCTCCGGGGTGATCTCGGCGCCGGCCAGCGCGGTCCCGAACCGCAGGAAGAACGTGCCGTACAGCGGCCCGCTCGCACCGCCGACCTTGCTGACCAGCGTCATCCCGGCCTTCTTCATCAGCTCGTCGACCGACTCGAAGGAGGACTCGTCCAGCAACGCGACGACCGCCTTGAACCCGCGGTCCATGTTGGCCCCGTGATCCGCGTCCCCGATCGCCGAGTCCAACTCGGTCAGGTACGCCGCATTCTCGTGCAACGTTCTCGCGGCATCCCGCAGCCAGCTCTCGAAGGTGTCGACTCCCATGCTCACGCGCCCCAGCGTAGGCCGGGGGTGTTCACCGGGGCGTCCCAGAGCCGTACCAGTTCGTCGTCCACCTTGAGCAGGGTGACCGAGCAGCCGGCCATCTCCAGCGAGGTGATGTAGTTGCCGACGAGAGAGCGGGCGACGGTGATCCCGGCCCGGTCGAGCAGCTGCGCGACTTCGTTGTACATCAGGTACAGCTCGATCAGCGGCGTACCGCCCATGCCGTTGACGAACGCGATCACCGAGTCGCCCTGCTGGTACGGCAGGTCGCCGACGATCGGGTCGACCAGCATCGCGGCGATCTCGCTGGCCGGTGCCAGCGGCAACCGCTGCCGGCCGGGCTCGCCGTGGATGCCGATGCCGACCTCCATCTCGTTCTCGGCCAGCTCGAACGTCGGCTTGCCGGCCGCCGGGACGGTGCACGAGGTGAGTGCCATACCCATGCTGCGGCCGCTGTCGTTGACCTTCCTGGCCAGGTCGGCGACCTCCTGCAGCGGCCGGCCCTCCTCGGCCGCGGCGCCGACGATCTTCTCCAGCAGCACGGTCACGCCGACTCCGCGGCGGCCGGCCGTGTACAGGCTGTCCTGGACGGCGACGTCGTCGTTCGTGACCACGGACTGCACCTCGACACCGGCGTCGGCCGCGGCCAGTTCGGCGGCCATCTCGAAGTTCATCACGTCGCCGGTGTAGTTCTTCACGATGTGCAGGACGCCGGCCCCGGCGTCGACCTCCTTGGTCGCCGCCATCATCTGGTCCGGCACCGGGGAGGTGAACACCTCGCCCGCGCAGGCCGCGTCCAGCATCCCGAGCCCGACGAACCCGCCGTGCATCGGCTCGTGCCCGGACCCGCCACCGGAGATCAGCCCGACCTTCCCCGGCCTCGGCGCGTCCTTGCGGTACACGATCCGGTTCTCGTGATCCACCCGCAACCGGTCCGGATGCGCCGCCGCCATTCCCCGCAGCGCCTCACTCACAACATCACCAGGTTCGTTGATGAGCTTCTTCATGCCCCCATCTGAGCACACCGCGGACGCCCACGGCAGGGGCGCGCGCCTCAGTCCTTGGGGCGGAGCAGGGGGCGGACGACCTCGCGGGCGTCGTGGATGCGGGACTTGATGGTGCCGAGGGGGGCGCCGACCTCGGCGGCGATCTCCTCGTAGGAGAGGCCGTAGACGTCGCGGAGGACGAGCGGCGTCACCATCTGGGGCCGGTCGCGTTCGAGGGTCTCGAGGGCCTCGAGCAGGTCGAGGCGGGTGCCGGCGATGACGCTGGTGGTGCGCGGGTCCGGCCGCTCCATCGTCTCTGGGTTGTGCGCGGCCTGGGCGCTGCGCTTGAGCTTGCGGTACGTCGACCGGGCCGAGTTGGCCGCGACCGAGTGGACCCAGGTGGAGAAGCTGCTCCGGCCGGAGTACGTGTGGATCTTGGTGGCGATGTTCAGCAGCGCTTCCTGGGCCGCGTCCTCGGCGTCGGCGGAGTACGGCAGCACGCTGCGGCAGATCCGCAGGACGCGCGGATGGACGAGCCGCAGCAGGTCGTCCATCGCGTGCTTGTCCCCGCCCTTGGCGCGCTCCGCCAGGGCTCCGAGGTCGTCGGTCGGGTTGCTGCTCTCGCTCATCTGTGCCTTCGCTGTCATCGGGCCCCCGGCATGGGACTCCCAGTGATCCATAATGCCCTCTATGGGGGTCCCAAGCAGACTCGGTCGTTACGTCGTGCGACGACGCCTGGGTTCGGGCGGTTTCGCTACGGTGTGGCTTGCTCACGATGAGCAACTGGACGCCGAGGTGGCGATCAAGGTCCTCGCGGACAACTGGGCGCACGACGACTCGGTCCGCCGCCGGTTCCTCGAGGAGGGCCGGTTCCTGCGCCGGGTCGAGTCCGAGCACGTCGTCCAGGTGCACGACGTCGGCGAACTCGAGGACGGCCGCCCCTTCCTCGTGCTCACGTACGCCGATCGCGGCACGCTGGCCGACCGGTTGAAGAAGGAACCCTTGGCGCTGGCGGAGGCTGTCGACGTGGTCGTCCAGGTCGGCCGCGGCCTGCAGGCGCTGCACCGGCGCGGTCTGCTGCACCGTGACGTGAAACCGGCGAACGTCCTGTTCCGCAGTACCGACGAGGGTGAACGGGCCGTGCTGTCCGACCTCGGCCTGGGCAAGTCGCTCGACGACGTGTCGCGCATCACCATGCCCGGCGGCACCCCGTCGTACGTCGCCCCGGAACAGGCGATGGGTGAGCGGCTGGACGAGCGCGCCGACCAGTACTCGCTCGGAGCCGTCGCGTACGCCGCTTTGACCGGGAGATCACCGCATCAGGTCGACGGGCTGGGCGCGGCCTCGCGGGTCACCGCCGCACCACCGCCGAGCACGCTCGGATTCGACCTGCCGGACAACGTCGACGCCGCGATCGTCCGCGCCCTCGACCCGGACCGGGAGAAGCGCTGGCCGGACGTCCAGGCGTTCACCCGGGAACTGGTCGGTGCTCTGAACGAGACCACCCACGACTTCGTCCCGCCGAAGGTCGCCGCCCGCGAGACGGTCGTGGTCCCGGCCGCCGACCTGGGCCAGGACACGGCGCTGAGCGACGCCAACAAGCCGACCATCGTCAAGACTCCCAGGTCGGCGGAGACCGTCGCCGCGCCCACCGAGCCACGGGCCGCCACCGATCTGGCCGCCACCGATCCGGCCGCCGCGGAATTGGCCGCCTCGGATCCGGCCGCCACGGAGCCGGTCGCACGGCCGAAGCGACGGCGCGGCCGGTGGGTGGTGGCGGCCGTGCTCGCGCTGATCATCGGCGGGGGAGCCGGGTTCGCCGGGCAGCGGTATCTGGCCGCTCGCGAGGTCGTCCCGGTCTCGTCCGGCAGCATCCAGGTGGAGATCCAGCGCGGCTGGGCGAAATCCGTCGCGGAGTCCGAGTGGCAGCCGCCCGGCAGCAGCAAGGCGTACCCGGCGCTGCGGGTCAGCCGCAACGACGGGTGGACGACGGACAGCGTGGGTGTCTTCGTCGGGGTCGCCGACGCGCGGGACGCCGAACTCTCGATCACGGACGGCACCGCGTTCGGTTGCGAGACCACGGAAGAACCCGCGCAGGGGAACGAGGACGGCCACGCCACCACGGAGCAGTTCTCCACCGCCTGCGGCGCCAGTGGCAGTATGCTCCTCCAACGAGTCGTGGACACGGGGACCACCGGCTCGATGCTCGTCCAGGTCCTGGTGCCGGAGAACGACCGCGACCGTGCCCTGGAGATCGCCCGATCGGTCCAGGTCGGCTGACGAGCGCCCAGCCACTACAGCCTGCTCTGAGGAAGTTCCTGGTGCGTTTCCCGACCGAACGGCTGCGGCCGTCGCCCGCGTTCATCCAGTCGGCCCGCCGGCGGTTCTACCGGCTCCGGTCCACGATCTTCCGCACCATCTGGCCGGTCGACTGAACCCCGGCCGACGGGGTACGCCGTACTGCTTGATCGGCATTTTCACCGAGTTCGACGACCAGGAACGCGAGCCGGAGGCTAGCTGGGCTTGTCGGACTTGGAGAGAGGGCCGTCTCGGCGTACGACGGTGGAGGCGGCCTTGTCGAGCACCTCCATCAGGGCGTTCTTGTCCTGGGGGAGTCCGGTGGAGCTCATCTCGACGGCGCAGAGACCGCTGTCGTCGGCGACCCAGCGGACGATGACGTAGCGGACCGTTGCCACCGGCGACAACGAGGCGGGCGGGACATAGGTGTAGGCCAGGGTTGCGTAGTTGCCCTCGACCGTCCTGGAGACGTACTTCACCATCTGGTCCTTCGGCAGCGCGTCGAGTTGCGCGATCCGTGCCTGCATCGAGGCGGCCGGCGGGCGCTGGATGGTGAATCCGGCCTCGATCCGGAGCCAGCGCTTGCCGGTCGGGTCGGTGAACCGCGCGGTGCGCGGCGGGTCCGGACGGGTCATTTCCCAGTTGGACGGCAGGCGAGCGGTGAGCTGCGACCTGTAGACGTACTCCACGCTGAACGAGCGGGACTTGTACCGCAGCTCGTCCGCTTCGAGCGGGGGTGAGTTGTCGGGTACGACGTTCCGCGGCGGCACCGTCGGCGACGGAGTTGTCGAGGGCGTCGGTGTCGACGGCTGGACGGGTCCCAGCGGAGCCGCCGTACCGGCTGCCGCGGCCGATCGATCGGTCGCGGTGAGCAGGCCGACTCCGTACCCGCCCGCCCCGCCGATCGCGGTGATCGCCACCAGTCCCGAACCGAGCAGGGCGCCAACAGTCCCCCGACGAGCCACGCCTTGCCTCACCTCCCCAGATTTCCCCTACTCCCGACAGACACCGTAACCCGCCCCCAGGTTGCGGTCCGGTGGGTAACGATTCCGTGAAACCGCCGTCAGGTGGTCTCCCGGACGGTCCGGGTGGCCTGCCGCAGCACCTCGGCGAGACCGTCCGCGTCCTGCGGCAGGCCGGTGATGCTCATCTCCACCGCGGTGCGGTCGTCGTCGGTCGCGACCCAGCGGACGATGACGTAGCGGCGGGTCTGTTTCGGGATGAAGGTGTAGATCAGCGTCGACACCGTCCGGGGCCGGCCGTCGTCGCCTTCGATCTGCTCGTCGGTCTCCGTGAGGATGCGGAGGTCGTTCTCCGGCGGCTGGCTCTGGCGCAGGTTGACGACGAGCTGCTCGCGGGCGTCAGCGGTGGTCTGGTTCGGTTCGACCGCCTCGACCCGGACGCCGCGCTCGTTCAGCCGGTCCAGGAACTTCACCTCGCCCGGGGCCTTCGGGTTCCTGGTCAGCCGCCAGCCTTCCGGTGTCTCGATCGAGATCTGCACCGGCCGGTAGCCCTCCGGTGTGACCGTGAACGTATGACGCTGGTAGGCCAGGCCGGTCTCGAGAGCCGCGACGTCGCTCGGCACCGGGGTCTTGACGGGCGGCGACGGCTCGGACGGTGACACCCCGCCGAGCGGGAGCGCCTCGCCGGACTGGGTGGGGGTCGGTTCGGTGCGATCGCCGGCGTAGTAGCCGCCGGCGGCGCCGAGGAGGGTGGTCAGCACGATGACGATGACCAGAATCGGACGTTTCACCCGCGCACCGGTCCGGGCGTCACGCGGCCCCGGCCGGTCCCGTCGTACGACGTGACGAGGCGCAGCACGTCGTACGGCGTGCTGACAGGCGGAGCGCAGGCGGTCGCTGGCACGGCGACATCTTCTCAGGCGACCCCGGGAGCCCTCCAAACAGCGCTGGGGCGCCCGCGTCACTGAATCCTTTCAACGAGGTCTTGACACCCTCTCGGGCCGTCCGTAGCGTCCCGCGTGAAGAAAGTAACACGACTTCGCGATTACTTCACATCACCTAGCGGTAATTCAGGGGCGGCTCTCGCCCCGCGGCTCAGGAGGAACCATGGCACTCGATCAGTCCGTCAGTCGGAGGCGTCTCCTGCAGCTGATGGGTGGGGCGGCCGCCGCCGGCACGCTGGCTGCCTGCGGCGGCGGCAACGGCAGCTCGTCCTCGTCCGGCGGACAGGTGAAGGTGATCGGCGCCGGCAGTCAGGAGGCCGGTCTGCGCAAGGCGCTGGAGGAGTACAAGAAGGCGCACTCCGACTTCGACTTCAACCTGTCGTTCTCACCCGCCGACCAGTTGCAGACCGCGCTGCGCGCCCAGCTCGCGGCCGGCAACGCGCCCGACCTGCACGCGGTCTACCCGGGCAACGGCAGCGCGATGTCGATGGTCCAGCTGAGCAAGGCGAACCTGCTCGCCGATCTCAGCGACCAGTCCTGGACGCAGAAGATCCCGACCGGCTTCAAGGGCGCGTTCCAGAACGACGGCAAGACCTACATCTTCTCGCCCGGCACCAGTGTGCTCGGCGCGATCTACAACAAGAAGGCGTTCGCGACCGCCGGGGTCGAGCCGCCGACGACGTGGTCGGAGCTGCTGACCGTCTGCGACAAGCTGAAGAAGAAGGGCATCGTGCCGATCGCCCTCGGCGCGCAGACGCCGTGGGTGACCCAGTTGATCGACTACGCCCTGGTGCCCGGCACGGTCTACTCCAAGACGCCGGACTTCGACGACAAGATGATCGCCGGCAGCGCGTCGTTCGCCGACTCCGGCTGGGCCGACGCGATGAACAAGTACCTGGAGCTGCAGAAGAAGGGTTTCTTCAACGACAACCCGAACGGGACGACGTACGAGCAGGCCACCTCGATGGTCGGCACCGGCAAGGCCGCGATGGCCGTCCAGGTGTCCGCCGTGCTGCAGGCCTTCCGGGAGGCGGCGCCGTCACCGGACGACCTGGGCATGTTCCCGTTCCCGGCCACCGACGTCGAGGCGGACAACTGGATCCCCGGCGGTGTCGTGGTCGGCCTCGGGATCAACGTGAAGAGCAAGAACGCCGACCAGGCGAGGAAGTTCATCGAGTACTGCGGCCAGCCGGAGACCGTCAACGCCTGGGCCGAGGCGGTCGCGTGCGTGCCGCTGTACTCCGACGGCGAGGCCAAGGTGGACCCGGTGCTGAAGCCGTTCCTGCCGTACCTGAAGGACAACAAGGCGGTCCCGTTCATGGACCAGCGCTGGCCGAACGCGGAGGTCCAGCCGACCCACTTCGCCGTCGTCCAGGAGCTCCTCGGCGGCAAGACCACGGTCCAGGGCGCCCTGAAGAAGATGGACGAGGCCTACCGGAAGACCGCATGACAGTCTCTCTGCAGGCGG
This sequence comes from Kribbella swartbergensis, assembly GCF_054784135.1. Taxonomy (NCBI): domain Bacteria; kingdom Bacillati; phylum Actinomycetota; class Actinomycetes; order Propionibacteriales; family Kribbellaceae; genus Kribbella; species Kribbella swartbergensis. The sequence goes on along the minus strand of NZ_BAAGPM010000008.1, from coordinate 138,568 downwards.
TACGACGGGAAGCCGTGAAAGCATCGCGGCGTCGCGGCGGGGGTATCGCGCCACCGTGGTTCTTCGCGGCACCGGCTCTGATCGTGTACGCGCTGGTGATGCTCTACCCGAGCATCGCCGGCGCGGGCTCGGCCTTCACCGACTGGTCGGGGGTCGGCGAGCAGCGGACGTTCGTCGGGCTGGAGAACTTCAAGCAGTTGGTCCGCGACGACCAGGCCCTGGGCGCCCTGCGCAACACCTTGCTGCTGACGGTGGCGATCGTCGTCGTGCAGAACGGCATCGGGTTGCTGCTGGCGCTCGGCGTACACACCGGGATCAAGAGCCGGATGGCGCTGCGGGTGATCTTCTTCGCGCCGGTCGTGGTCAGCCCGGTGATGGTGTCGTTCCTGTGGAAGTACGTCTACAACCCGGCGCCGGACGCGGGCCTGAACGCGGCGCTGAACGCGATCGGCCTCGGCGCGCTGCGGCAGGACTGGCTCGGTGACCCGTCGCTGGCGATCTGGTCGGTCGCGTTCACGGTGATCTGGCAGTGCGCCGGCTACTCGATGGTGATCTTCCTGGCCGGGCTGGAAGGCGTACCGCAGGAGTTGCACGAGTCCGCGATGGTCGACGGCGCCGGCACGTACGCGCGGTTCCGGCACATCACCTGGCCGTTGCTCGCGCCCGCGACGACGATCAACGTGATGCTCTCGACGGTCGGCGGTCTGACCCTGTTCACGCAGATCATCGCGATGACGAACGGCGGACCTGGCTACGCGACCGACACGTTGTCGACGGTGCTCTACAAGCAGGCCTTCGTGTACGGGAAGTTCGGCTACAGCACCGCGGTCGCGCTGGTGCTGGCGATCTTCGTCGCGGCGGTCTCGTTCATCCAGATCGGGTACCTGCGTTCGAGGGAGACGACGGCATGACGACCGGATACCGTCCGCGCACGCTGGTCCGCGAGCTCGTCATGATCGCGGTCGCGATCGCGTTCCTGTTCCCGGTGTACGCCCTGGTGACGCTGGCCTTCAAGGATCCCGAGCAGATCGCCAACAAGCCGTTGTCGCTGCCGGATCCGCCGTCGGTCGGCAGCTTCGGCGAGGCCTGGCAGTCGGCGTCGCTCGGATCGGCGCTGCTGAACAGCACCCTGATCACGGTGACCAGCGTGGTCGTCCTGATCGTGCTCGGGTCGCTGGCGGCGTACTTCCTCGCCCGAACGGCGTCCCGGCTGAGCTACAGCCTGTACATCCTGTTCCTGGTCGGCATCATCCTGCCGTTCCAGCTCGGGATGATCCCGCTGTACCAGCTGGTCAACGACCTGGGCCTGCTCGGCACGTACCAGGGGATGATCCTGTTCTACACCGGCATCCAGCTGCCGTTCACGGTGTTCCTCTACACCGGGTTCATCCGGTCGCTGCCGGCCGACTACACCAACGCGGCGCTGATCGACGGCGCCTCGCACCTGCAGGCGTTCGGGTACGTGATCTTCCCGCTGCTGCGGCCGATCACCGGCACCGTGCTGATCCTCAACGCGGTGCACATCTGGAACGACTTCTTCACCCCGCTGCTCTACCTCGGCGGGTCCGGGCGGGAGACCGTCCCGGTCCGGGTGTTTGCCTTCGTCAACGAGTACACCTCCGACTACGGGCTCGTCGCCGCCGGCCTGGTGCTGGCCGCGCTGCCGATCCTGCTCGTCTTCCTCGTCCTCCAGCGGTACGTCATCCGCGGGTTCTCCAGCGGCCTGAAGGGATAACCGTGGCACTTCCCCCTCGCCTGGCATCGGTTCTGACCGATCCGCCCAGGGCGTACTCGCCCGCGCCCATCTGGTGGTGGAGCGGCGAACCGCTCGACCCGGCCCGGCTGCGCCGGCAGCTGGAGCGGTTCGTCGAAGGTGGGGTGTACCAGCTCGTCGTCCTGAACCTGGCTCCGGCCGGCTCGGACCACGGGTGCGATGCGGACGATCCGGCGTTCTTCAGCGAGCGGTGGTGGGAGATCTTCCTCGGGGTGTGCGACGACGCCGCCGAGCTGGGTGTCTCGTTGTGGTTCTACGACCAGCTCGGGTTCTCCGGGGCGGACATCCAGGCGCGGTTGGTGGCTCGCCGGCCCGCGTACGCCGGCCGGCGGCTCCAGCGGTCGACGCTGAGTGGGACCGGTCGGCTCGAGGTGCGGTGTCCGGCCGGCGGCCGGGTGATCTCCGCGACGGTCGAGCCGTCTGCCGAGGTGGTTGTCGACTCTTCCGGCGCCTCCTGTGACGCCGCCGTCGAGTCGCGGTTGTCCTTGTTCTACGAGACGGACCATGGGTTCGACTACCTGAGTCCTTCGGCCTGTACGGCGTTGCTGGACCAGGTGCACGGTGAGTTCGAGCGGCGGCTGGGGGACCGGCTCGGTCGCGTCGTGGTCGGGTCGTTCCAGGACGAGTTGCCGTCCGTGCCGACCTGGTCCGCCGACTTCGCGTCACGTTTCCTGGCGCGTTACGGGTACGACCTCCGGGAGCGACTCGGTGCGCTGTGGGACTCCGCCGTACCGGACGGGGCTCGAGTACGGCGCGACTACCACGCACTGCGGGCCTCGTTGGCCGAGGAGGCGTTCTTCCGGCCGTTGCACGAATGGCACGACAAGCACGGGCTGATCGTGGGCTGCGACCAGCAGGATCCGGCCCGGGCCGGGTTGCCGGTCGACGGCGTCCAGTTGTACGCCGACTATGCGCGGACGCACCGCTGGTTCAGCGCGCCGGGGTCGGACCATCACGGGGATGCGCGGATCCACTCGTCGTTGGCGCATCTCTACGGACGGCCGAGGACCTGGATCGAGGCGTTCCACTCGACCGGCTGGGGCGGGACGCTGGAGGAGACGTTCGACTGGTTGCTGCCGTGGTTGCGCACCGGCGCGACGTTGTACAACCCGCACGCGGTCTACTACACGACTCGGGCCGGGTGGTGGGAGTGGGCGCCGCCGTCGACCGATTGGCGGCAGCCGTACTGGCGGCATCACAAGTCGTTCGCGGACGCGGTGACGCGGTTGTGTGCGGCGTTGTCGATGGGACGGCACGTGTGCGAGGTCGCCGTACTGTTCCCGAATGCGACGGCTCAGGCCGATCTGACGCTGGACGGGCCTGGTCCGTCGGCGCTGCGCGCGCAGGAGGTGTATCGGGAGCTGATCGGGGACGCGACCTGGTTCGCGCCGGCGCTGGGGGTGCTGGACCGGGCGCGGATCGATGCGGACGTGATCGACGACGAGTCGCTGGCCGGTGCCGAGGTGGTGGCCGGGCCGCGGCTGTCGTTTGCCTCCGAGTCCTATGCCGCCGTCGTCTTGCCTGCGGCAACTGTGCTCGAGGAGGCGGTGATCGAACGGCTGAACGAGTTCATCGCCGCCGGCGGGCTGGTGGTTGCCGTGGACGCGGTGCCTGACGGGTTGTCGGGCGAGGTCGTGGTGGTTGCCTCGTCGGCGGAAGTGCCTGCGGCCTTGGCGCCGGTGCCGCTGCGGGTGGAGGCCGACGTACCGGTGTTGACTCGGGAGGTCGACGACGCGCTGGTCGTGTTCGTCACGCCGACCGAGTGGAGTGCGACGCAGATCGACGGCGCGCCCGTCGGGCGGGGGATCAGTCACGAGTGGGCCCGGGTCGGGTACTCGTTCGATCCGTCGCGGTACCTGGACGAGGTGCGGCTGCGGGTCCGCGACGTACCTGGGCCGCCGCTGCTGGTCTCGCCGTTCGACGGGTCGACCAAGCCGCTGATGTGTGAGGACGGCGAGGTGGTCGTGCCCTTCGACCAAGGGCCTGCCGCGTTGGTGGTGTTTGCCGAGGGCAACCCGTCGGCGGCTGCCGAGACGCCGGGTGAGTCGGACGAGGTCGTGCTCGACGGTGACTGGGACTTCGAGCTGATTCCGACGCTGGACAACAGTTGGGGCGACTTCGCCTGGCCTGCTTCGACGTCACGTGATGCCGTCGTCGAACGCTGGGCGCTCGAGCATCGGGTCGAGGGGTCGGACGACTGGCGGCCGGCGCACGCCACCTTCGGCCCGCACGGTCTGATCGATGGTCGACCCGTGGAGTACTCCGAGTCCCGGGGAATCTTCAAGGACCACATACATCACCATGCTCTCGGTCCGAAGGGCCACGTTCCGGAGGACTTCCTCGACTTCGGCACCGTCGAGGCCGGTCACACGGTGACGTTCTCCGCCGCCTTCGCGCTGACCGAGACCTTGCAGTCGACCGTGGTGGTGAGTGCGCCCGCAGCCAAGGAGTTGCTGCTCGACGGCAGACCGCTGCCGATCTCCGACGCGGGCGGTCAGTTCGGGTCGGTCCCGGTGGATCTCGAGGCCGGGACACATCACCTCGAGCTTCGGCTGACGCCTTCGGAGCAGTTGAACCTCCGGGCGAACGTGGCATTCGTGCGCGACCTGGCGTCGTACCGCCGCCCGGAGTGGATCGCCGCGGACTCGGCCGGCCCTGGTGCCGCGATCCGCTACAGCACGACCGTCGTACCGGGGGAGTGCACCGAGCTGACGCTGACCGCGTGGGGATCGGCGCGGTTGCTGGTGAACGAGGTCGAGGTGGGTCGCCAGGGTGGATTCATGCCGTACGAGCGGCCGATTCCACGCGTACGCCGGTACGACGCAGCCGCCGTACTCCGGCCGGGAGTCGAGAACACCGTCGTGGTCGAGGTGACCCGGCCGGCCCCGATCCTGGTCGACGGCCTGGTGATCTCCGACCACGACTGGACGGCCACGGTCGACGGATCCACCGTGCCGACGGTACGGCGGCGGCCGTGGCATCGCTCACTGGCCGATCTGTACCTCACGCGTCGGCCGCATCCGCTTCCCGCCGCTGCCTGGCTGGACGGCACCGATCTGGGAGTCGTCGAGCCGATCACGTTCGCCGTACCCCGCCCGTCGCCGGACCGGATCGAACACCTGCGCTTCGACCTGCCGCCAGGCACGACCCGGTTGGAGATCGACCTGGCCGGCGAAGCGGTCCTCACCGTCGACGGTCAACAACTCGCCACCGGTGCAGGCACACTGGTCGCCGACGTCCCTCCAGGTGCCAAGACCGGCTTGCTCACGGTGATGACCACACCCGGCCACGAGTCCGGCGCGGCCCTAACCGCTCCCATCCGGGCAACCGTCGGCCCCGGCCGAATCGGCTTGGGCAACTGGGAAACCCTCGGGCTTTCCGAGTACTCCGGCGGCGTCCGCTACACCCGCGCGGTCGAACTCCCCGAGGCCGACTACCGGCAGCTGGACCTGGGCCGAGTGCGCGGCACCGCAGAAGTCCTGATCGGCGGCACCTCGGTCGGCTCCCGCTTCTGCTCGCCGTACACCTTCGACCTCACTGACATCCCGCCGGGCCAACACACCCTCACCATCGAGATCTTCAACACCGCCGCCCCCTACCTCGACGCGGTCAGCCCAACCCACTTCGTCTTCCCCGGCCAGAAGACCTCCGGCCTCCTCGGCCCGGTAACCCTCAGAAGCCGGTACGTCGGTCAGTAGACCTCGATGCGGTCGAGGCTGATGACTGTGCTGCCGGAGGCGGGGTTCTTGTCTCCGGTGACGCGGACCTTCAGGGTGTGCGGGCCGGCGGGGAGGGTGGGGCTGACGTAGATGAGCTGTTCGCCGACGCGGATCGAGCTGTAGTAGTCGATGCGTTGTTCGGGGCCGCCGTCGACGGAGATCGCGGCGATGCCGTTGCCGACGTCGAGGACGCTGAGCAGGGCGACCTTGGTGCCGTTGAAGCGGATCGTCGCGGACGCGTCGCGCTGCCCGCTCCAGTGGTCGTTGCCCCAGAAGCACTGGTTGCCGCAGCCGGAGCCGGAGCTCCAGGCGCCGCTGTAGACGACCGCGCCGTCGGTGTCGTTGATCCAGTAGTTCGCCGAGCCGGGATCACCGGACGGCAGGGTCTGCGTGGCGCCGGCCGCGAGCGGGCGGCCCAGGTTCGGGGTGCCGTCGGCGTTCCAGCTGATCTTCTGCACACGGCTGGTGCGGAAGGCGTACGTGTACGTGCTGGTGTTCTTGCCGTGGTACGCGATCCAGTCCTCGGTGCCGTCGGGAGACTTGAAGAACGAGTGGTGACCCGGTCCCCAGACGCCGGTCGCGTCGTTGCGGGAGAAGATCGGGCCGGGGTGCTGCACCCAGTTCGACGCGACCATCGGGTCGGCGCCGTTCGCGATGCTCTTCATCCACAACTGGTAGTCCGGCTTCCCGGTGTCGCAGGTGGAGTAGGTGAGGAACACCCGCCCGTTGCGGTAGAGCGGTGTCGGTCCCTCCCGGACCTCGGTGCAACCGCCACTGGCCGGGATCGCGACCCGGCCGCCGGTCACCGACCACGGGCTGTTCATCCGGGCGATGTACAACTGCGCCGGCCCGCCCTGACCGCGGCCGGGTCCGGACCAGACGAAGTACTGCTGCCCGTTCACCGTGATCGGCTCGCCGTCGATCGCGTACTCGCCGAAGTCCGCGATCTTCGCCTTGAAGTGGTACGGGCCGAGCGGGTTGTCGCCCTCGGACTCGATCACGTACATCCGGTGGTTCGCGTCGACGCCGTCGGACGCGGTGTAGTAGATGTACCAGCGGTCGCCGACCTTGCGGAACGCCGGCGCCCACATCTGCTGGTTGCGGCTCGGATCCGGATCCCGCCAGACCACCTGCTCGGGCTGGATCAGCAGTGTCGCCAGGGTCGGTGACGACCAGATCCCGATCCGGTCGCCGCGGGTGGTGGCGACGTAGTACCGGCCGTTGTAGTGCATCAGCGACGGGTCCGCCGACGGGTTCACCGGATTCCGGAAGGTCTGCGACGCCATGGTGTTCTCCTGTCGAGCCTCGGCCGGTCCGGCCGGCAGACCGCTCAGCGCCAGTACGACGGAAGCACTCAAAGCCATTGCGGGGCGGAAGAACCTCATGGCAGAACCTCTCGAGCCGGAGGGGCGGGACCGGTCCCGTCCGTTGTACTGCGGCTGTGCCAACGTTGTAAACCTTTCACACCACGATCGAAAGCCGGGTGGCCGCCTGGCCCCCGGCACCGGCATCATGGGGCGATGCTCGGGGAATCGGAGGGCACCAAAGGCGACGCCACGATCGAGCAGATCGGCCGGCGCCGTACGTTCACCAGGACACTTCAGCTCGCCGTCGTCCTCGCGGTCGTCCAGTGGCCGATGCGGGACGCGGTGCACGACGCGGCCGGTTCGGCGTACGACTGCGAGGTGCCCGGCCGGCTGTCGTTGCTGCTCGACGCGACGTTCATCATGGCCTACGTCTACGCGGCGTACCGCGCGTACAAGTACGTCAAGTTCCTGAACCGTCAGTCGTGGGCGCGGGTCGCGGCGGCCGGGTCGTGGATCGTCTTCGTCGCCGCGCTGCTCGACGTCGTCGAGGACATCCGGCTGTGGACAGAGTTCGGCGCCTCGACCGGTCCCTGTGCCGATCTGTCGACAGGCTGGTTCACCTGGCTGATGCGCGGCATCGGACTCGCCGGCGCACTGGTTCTCGCGGTCGCCTACTTCGCCAGCAGCCGCTTCGGGCAACGGAAGCTGTACGGCGTCGTGATCGATCCACCCGCGACGTTCAAGCGGATCAAGGACGACGGCAAGGACGCCGGGCGGCTGGTGATCACCTGCTCCGGCGGCGGCATCCGGTCGGCATCGTTCTGTCTCGGTGCGCTGCAACTCCTGCGGGAGAAGGGGTACTACGACAAGGCGTCGACCGTGATCGGCGTCAGCGGCGGTGGTTACATGGCGGCCGCGTTCCACGTGCTCAGGCGGACCTGCGCCGACCCGTTCTCGCCGGGATCGCCCGAGCTCGCGCGGTTGCGGCGGCAGACCCGCTACCTGCTGCAGGGTGGCCGGGCGATGTTCCGTGCGGCGTTGTCGGTGCTGTTCGGGCTGGTCGTCAACCTGCTGCTGATCGGGATCACGCTGCGCGCGATCGCCTGGGTGCTCGGCTGGTTCCTTGCCGACCAGGAGGTGATCACCGAGGCGGGCTCCAGCCTTCACGTGGACTGGCGGCCGAACGACTCGTGGTCCTTCCTCTGGTTGTCGCTGTTCCTGCTCGCGCTCAGTGCGGGAATGTTCGTGCTGGAGAAGGTGTGGGATCGCTGGGCACGGATGCCCGACGTGGTCCGGATGCTGCTGACAACGATCGGGAACGTGTCACTCCGGTTCGGGCTGCCGCTCGCCGTACTGCTCCTCGGCGTACCGGGAGGCCTTTATCTGCTGGGACAGCTGCCCGGTGATTCCGCCGACCAGCCGAGTCTGCCCTCGGCTCTGCAGGCGTTGGTCGACCCCACGAAGCAGGGTGTCGCGTCGTTCAGCGCACTGGTCGTCGTACTGATCGGGCTCGGCAAGACGGTGTGGAACGGGCTTGCGGTCGAGGGCAAGGAGGCGGCCGGCGTGCGGGCGCGGTTGCTGGCGTTCGCCCGGACCAAGCTCGCGCCGTGGCTGGCCAGCACGATCATCGTGGTCGCCGCCGTCATCGTGCTGCTGCGCTGGACCGGCGGGTACGCGATCGACCGTTCCTACCAGGAGGACTGGAACGTCGCGTTGGTGCTGGCCGCGATCGTGGTTGCCGTCAAGCTGCTCACGGACGCGAACCGTACGTCGCTGCACTCGTTCTACCGGGAGAGGCTGTCGCGCGCGTTCCTGGTGAGCCGCAAGGACAACGGCGCCGCGGTCGCGCTCGACTACCACCTGCGTTTGCGGTACTCCGAGTGGGCCAAGCCGGTCGACGGCGGTCCGCAGTTGGTCATCGCGGGCGTGGCGAACGTGTCCGACGCCGACTTCGTGCCGATCCAGCGTGACTGCGTGCCGTTCGTCTTCGACGCCGAGCAGATCGGGATCATCGGTGACCGGTCGCTGCCGGACGGCGGGCGTCGTACGACGGACGACTACGAGCGCGAGGCCGACGTACTGAAGCGCGAGGTGACCGTGCCGGCCGCGATGGCGATCAGTGGTGCCGCGTTCAGCCCGCTGACCGGCCGGGTGAACGCCCGGACCCGGCCGGTCCGGCTGCTGCTCGCCGTACTGAACGCACGGCTCGGGGTGTGGCTGCCGAACCCGTACTGGAACAACCGGCCCGAGCCCACGTTCCCCGAGGTCCGCGGGGTCCTGGCGAAGGTACGACGGTACGTCGGCAGCGTGATCGACAAACCCGGTCCTTATCGGTTGCTGCGGGAGGGGATCGGTCAGCCGTCGATGTACGACCGGCGGATCTACGTCACCGACGGCGGTCACTACGACAACCTCGGCCTGGTCGAGGCGCTCCGCCGGGAGCCGGCCCAGGTGATCGTGATCGACGCGTCGAACGACGCCGAGGACCGGTTCACCGCACTCGCCGAGGCGATCGCGACGGCCCGGATGGACCACGGGATCCAGATCGACATCGACCCGTCGCCGATGATCCGCGGCTCCAAACCGCGCGCCGACCGGGCCTGGGCGTACGGCATCGCGACCCACCCGCTGAAGGACGGCGAGGAGGAGCCGTACAAGTCCGAGATCTTCTTCCTGAAGGCGGTGCTGGCCGGCCACCTCGGCTGGGACATCGAGCAGTACGCCGTCGGTCACCCCGACTTCCCGCGCCGCACCACCGGCGACCAGTTCTACGACGAGTGGGACTTCGAGGCCTACCGCTCCCTCGGCTACACCCTCGCCAACTCCCTCACCACCCACCACCGCGTCAAAGCCCGCCTCGACGATCTGTAACGACACGTGACGGTGACTCGATGTAGCCCCTCGAGGGGGAAGTCACCATGCACACATTCAATTCACCACCGGGCTGGCCGGAACCACCGGCTCCGGATTGGCAACCACCGCCCGGTTGGCGACCAGACCCGAGCTGGCCGCCGGCGCCACCGGGCTGGGCCTTCTGGCTGAACTCCCGCGGACTTCGAGCCCGCGGACCGAGCGGGCGGTACGGCGCGGAGCCGCCGGTGAAGCTGATCGCCGGATGGGTGGCGGCAGGGATCGCCTTCGTCACCATCCTCGCCGCGATCGGCGGCAGCGACAGCGCGTCCTCGTCGCCGGTGCCCGGCGCAACTGCCACGGCAACAACGACGGTCACCCTGCCCGGACCTACCGAAACCGCCGTGGTCACCGTGCCGGGGCCGACGGCAACCGTCACCAAGGCACCGCTGCCGGCTCGCACAGTCACGGTCAAGCCACCGCAGGCGACCACTACGGTGACCGAGCGGGCGCCGCTGGCTCAGTCCACCACGAGCGCACGACCCAGCAAGACGACAGCGCCGGCGCCGGACGTGTACTACGCGAACTGCGCGGCGGTGCGGGCGGCCGGAAAGGCGCCCCTGTATGCCGGGCAACCGGGCTATGCGTCGCATCTCGACCGGGACGACGACGGAGTCGCCTGCGAGTAGGCCGTGCCGGCTGAGGCGGCAGATGCGGGTGCGGATGCACGTGCAGTCCGGGTGGTGGGCGGATGGTTGCCCAGGTTCGGGGGCGGTGGTGTCATTGGTGGCCGTGTGCCGGGAAAACTTTACGGAAACTTAGCCGTGACGTCTGGTACGCCAGATCGTTGATCTGTCAGACAGTTGGCGATCGACGGATCGCTGGGGAATCCGAGGGGGCCCGCCCGTGCACAAGTTCAACCCACCGCCCGACTGGCCCGAGCCGCCGAGTGATACATGGCGTCCGCCGCCGGGCTGGGAGCCGGACCCCGACTGGCCGGAGCCTCCGGCGGGCTGGGGTTTCTGGGTCAACCGTCACGGTCGCCCGGCCAGTGGACCCATCGGCGCCTACGGGGCCGTCGAGGCGGGCCGGGTCGAGTTCGCGGCTGTCGACCCCGCCTTGGTGCTCATGCATTCCTGACCGGCAAACACCTGACCGTCCCGTCGGCGCAGGCGCAGCCGGCCGGGCCACCCGGCTCCCACAGGCTTCCCAGCTGTGGGAGCCGTGGCGTGTCCGGGTTCGGACGCGGACTGGCGTGTTCTTATCGCCTTCTGGTGTTATGTTATCAGCGCAGATAACACTGGACTGGGAGGCGTGACGTGGCCTGGATCGGCGTGGACCTCGGTACGCAGAGCGTGCGCGCCGTACTCGCCGATGCCGACGGAACGGTCCTGGCCCGCGCCGCCCGGCCGCTGGCCAGCCACCGTGAGGGCGCGCGGCACGAGCAGGACCCGCAGAGCTGGCTCGACGCCGTCGACGCCGTGCTCGCCGAAGTCTCCGGACCGGCCGTCGAGGGCATCGCGATCTGCTCCACGTCCGGCACCTTCCTGCTGACCGACGAGCACGGCAGGCCGGTCACCCCGGCCCTGATGTACGACGACGCCCGTGCAGCCGACCAGCGTAACCGCATCGTGGACGCCGACCCGGAACGCTGGTCGACGGCGATGCAACCGACCTGGGCGCTCCCCAAGCTGCTGTCGCTGAAGCCGACAGAACACCACCGGATCGTCCACAGCGCCGACTTCGTGGCCGCCCATCTCGTCGGCCATCCGGTGGCGACCGACACCAGCCATGCTCTCAAGACCGGCTACGACCTGGTCGCGGACGCCTGGCCGCACGCCGCGTTCGACAAGCTCGGTCTCGCGCCCAGCCTCTTCCCCGAGGTCGTCCTCCCCGGCACCGAACTCGGCCGCACGCCGGCGAGCGTCCCGGTCCACGCCGGCATGACCGACGGTTGCGCCGCCCAGATCGCCGCCGGTGCCCTCAGCCCGGGCGCCTGGAATTCGGTCCTCGGTACGACGCTCGTCCTCAAAGGGGTGAGCAAGGACCTGCTGGACGACCCCACCGGCGCGGTCTACAGCCACCGTCACCCCGACGGCGGCTGGCTCCCCGGCGGCGCGTCCAGTACGGGTGCCGGCGTACTCACCGAACTGCTTCCCACCGCGGACCTGGACGCCCTCGACAAGGCAGCCGGCCCGGTCGACGCCGTCCTCTATCCACTCACCAAGACCGGTGAGCGCTTCCCCTTCGTCGCGCCGCAGGCGGAACGCTTCACCCTCGGCAACCCGGCCGACGACCTCCAGACGTACGTCGCCGTGCTGCAAGGCGTGGCCTTCATCGAACGACTCGCCTTCGAGCACCTGGTCGGCCTCGGCGCCGACCCGGTCCGATCCGTCTCGCTCACCGGCGGCGCGGTCCGTAGCGGCTACTGGAACCAGCTTCGCGCCGACGTACTCGGCGTACCGGTCGAGCTGCCGGCCGCGCCGGACCCGGCGTACGGAATGGCCGTCCTGGCCGCGTCGTCCGGAGGCTCGCTCACCGAGACGGCCCGCCGGATGGTCCGCACCGACCGCATCCTCGAGCCTGGACCACACAACCTCGAGGACCTGTACGGCGAGTTCGTCGCCGAACTGGATCGCCGGGGGTACCGCGGATGAGGACGACGATCGTGCTGGCCCGGCACGGCCGGACCGAGTGGCACCACGGCAACCGCTACACCGGTTCGACCGACCTCCCGATCGACGAGGTCGGCGTACAGCAGGCGCGGCAGCTCAAGGAGTGGGCGATCGACTACGCACCGGACGCGCTGTGGTGCTCACCGATGCTGCGGGCCCGGCAGACGATCGCGCCGACGGCGGAGGCACTCGGTCTGGAACCGACCTTCGACGCCCGGCTGCGCGAGGTCGACTTCGGCTCGGCCGAGGGCAAGATGCTCAGCGAACTCCCGCCGGCCGTGGCCAAGGCCTTCCAGCTGGATCCGGTGCGTGACCACTTCCCGGGCGGCGAGGATCCGGCCGCGGCGGCCGACCGGGTGCACGAGGTCTTCGAGGAGATCGGGCGGGTGCACCAGGGTCAGAAGGTGCTCGTCGTCGCGCACAACACGCTCATCCGGCTGCTCACCTGCCGGGTGCTCGGACTGCGGCTGAACGACTACCGCAGACTGCTACCTGTTCTCGGTCCCGCGGCGTTGGTGCGTTTCCGCTGGCAGGACGGCACAGTGGGTCTCGAGGCGTACAACCTTCCCGCAGTCCGAATGGAGACCCTGGCATGACATCCGACGTCGACGGTGACACCACCGAACTGAGTCGTCCCGCCCGCCGGCAGGCCGAGATCGCGGCGTACGTCGTCGAGCACGGCTCGGTCTCGGCCAACGAACTGGTCGAGGCGTTCGGGGTGAGCGTGATGACGGTGCACCGCGACCTGGACGAGCTCGAGCGGCAGGGCGTGGTGCGCAAGTACCGCGGCGGCGTCAGCGCGCAGCCGACCAGCGTGTTCGAGAGCAACGTCGCGTACCGGCTGAACACCGCGCAGACCGAGAAGGCCGCGCTGGCCCGACACGCCCGGGCGATGATCGAGCCCGGTATGTCGGTGATGCTCGACGACTCGACCAGCGCGCTGGCCCTGGTCGACCTGTTCGAGGACATCACGCCGTTGACCGTGGCAACGAACTTCCTGCCCGCGATCACCAAGCTCACCCAGCTGCGCGACATCACCCTGCTCGCCCTCGGCGGCATCTACTCCGCGACGCACGACTCGTTCGGCGGGATGCCGTGCGCGGAGGCGGTCGAGTCGCTGCACACCGACCTGCTGTTCTGCTCGGTGTCCGCGGTGTCGCCGACGCACGCGTTCCACCAGGAGGAGGAGATCGTGCTGGTGAAGCGGGCGATGCTGCGGTCGGCGAAGACCAAGGTGCTGCTGGTCGACCACGCGAAGCTGCAGCGCACCGCCCTGCACCGGCTCGCGCCGCTGACCGACTTCGACGTCGTGGTGGTGGACGAGAAGACCCCGCAGGACCTGATCCAGCCGCTCCGCGACCACGGCGCGACCGTGGAGGTCGCAAAACTATGACCGCTCCCGCTCAGCTTTCCTTCCTCCCGCAACCGAAGGGCAGCTGAGCTGGAGCAGTAGAGGAGGGGAGAGTATGGACGTCGGAGTCGACGTCGGCACCACCGTCACGAAGGCCGTCGCGTTCGACGACAACGGCCGGCCGGTGGCCGAGGCGTCCCGGCCGACCAAACTGGTCCGGGCCGGGATCGGGCGGTTCGAGCACGAGACCGCGGAGATCGTTGCTTCGGTCAACGAGGTGGTCGGTGAGCTGGCCGGCACGGTGGGGGACCGGCCCGGCGTCCTGGCGATCACCGCACAGGGCGACGGTCTCTGGCTGGTCGACGCCGACGGTACGGCGGTCCGTCCGGCGATCTCCTGGCTGGACGCTCGCAGCAGTGCGATCCTCGATCGCTGGACCACCGACGGTGTCGCCGAACGCGTCTTCCGGCGATCCGGCAACCGCATGTTCCCGGGCGCCTCGGGTCCGCTCCTGGCCGCCGTACTCGCGGAAGAGCCTGACGTGATCGCCCGCGCGGGCACGGCGGCGTACTGCAAGGACGTCGTGATGCAGCAGTTGACCGGCGTCCGTGCGACGGACGTGTCCGACGCGTCCGCGCCGTTCCTCGATCCGCGGACGAACCAGTACGACGACGAGGCGCTGAAGGCGACCGGTCTCTTCGAGCTGAAGCACCTGCTGGCACCGGTGGAGGCCGCCGGGCCGGTCGGCGAACTGCGTGACGACTCGACCGGGATGGCCCGCGGCACCAGGGTTTCCGCCGGGCCCTACGACCTGCCGGCCGCAGCCGCCGGGGCCGGTGTGCAGGAGCCAGGCGACGCCTTGCTCACTGTCGGTACGACGCTCGCGTGCCAGGTGGTGACGCGCGAACTGCCAGTGGACGGTGAACCGGCGGGGTTGTTCCTCGGCACATGGACGCCTGGCACCTGGCTTCGCGCGATGCCCGCCATGGTCGGCACGGCCGCGCTCGACCGGGTCCTGGCGCTCGTCGGCGTCGGGACGGACAAGCTCCCGGAGTTGCTGGCCGAAAGCCCGGTCGGCGCGCAGGGCGTGACCGTTCTTCCGTACCTGTCCGAAGCGGGTGAGCGGGCGCCGTTCGTCGACACCCGGGCCCGCGGCACGATCGACGGGATCTCGCTGTCCACCACCACGGCCGACCTGGTGCGCGCGACCTGTGAAGGGATCGCGTACGCCGCTCGGCACTGCCTCGAAGCGGCCGGCTGGACCGGACGGGTCACGGTCTGCGGCGGTGGCGCCCGCAGTACGGAGTGGACGCAGATCCTCGCGGATGTGCTGAACGCACCGCTGCACACCGCCGAAGCCGAGCAGGTCGCCGCCCGCGGCGCCGTGATCTGCGCTCGGCGCGCGGTCGATCCGGACAGCGCCGGCCCCGACTGGATCGCCGAGACCCGTCAGGTCGATCCCGATCCCACCCGCGCCGCCTTCTACGCCGAGGGCTACGCCCACTACCTGCGCCGGATCGAAGCGGCCCGCCCGCGCTGGTCCGACCCCGCCCCCACCTTCACCTCAGGAGTTCGATGAGAACCGTCAGGACGCTGCTTGCCGGCGACCATTTCGTCCGGAACGACCTGCTTGCCGCTGCGCTCTCGACGCTGGACGACGTCAGCTTCGAGTTTCGGGAGGTCACGTTGCCGTGGCCGTTGACGCCGTACGGGCGGGTCGCCGAGGTGGACGAGGCGAGTGACGCCGAGGACCAGCTGATCGAGGCGCTGGCCGGGATCGAGATCGCGGTCACCCAGATGGGCCCGTTCACCGAGCGGGTCCTGGACGCCGCACCCGACCTGCGGTTGCTGGTCGTCTGCCGTGGCGGTCCGGTGAACGTGAACGTGCCCGCGGCAACCAAGCGCGGGATCGTCGTCGCCTCGACGCCCGGCCGCAACGCGGTCGCCGCCGCCGAGCACGCGGTCGCGCTGATGATGGGGGCCATGCGCAACCTTCCGCGGCTGCAACGCACCCTGGAGCAGGGAGAGTGGCGCAGCGACCTCTACGCGTACGACGAGTGCGGGGTGGAGCTCGACGGGTCGACAGTCGGCCTCGTCGGGTACGGCGCGATCGGGCAGCGGGTGGCCCGGGTGATGCTCGCTTTCGGCGCTCACGTCCTGGTCGCCGACCCCTTCGTGGACCAGGCGCCCGAAGGGATCGAACTGGTCGAGTTGGACGAGCTGCTGCGCAGGAGTGACGTGGTCAGCCTGCACGCCCGGCTGACCGATCAGACCCGCGGCATGATCGGCGCCGACCAGATCGCGCTGATGCCACGAGGCGCCGTACTGGTGAACACCGCGCGCGGGGGGCTGCTCGACTACGACGCGACCGTGGATGCGTTGCAGTCCGGTCACCTCGGTGCGGCCGCCTTCGACGTCTTTCCCGAGGAGCCTGTTCCTGCGGGCTCTCGGCTGCTCACCGCGCCCAACGTGGTGATGACGCCGCACCTGGCCGGTGCAACTCGGCAGACCGCTCATCGCGCGGGCACGATCGCGGCCGAGGCGGTCGCCGCGTATCTGGCCGGGAAGGACCCGGCAGGGCTGGTGTCGGCGTAGGGCATGCAACTCCTGACGCCCAGCACCTGGACAGAGCTCCTGCTGCTCCTGGTTGCGTTTGTCCTGTCGATGATCATCGGCATCGAACGCCAAGTGCAGCAGAAGAGCGCGGGGATGCGGACGCACACGCTGGTCGGCACCGGTTCTGCTCTTTTCACACTGGTGTCCGGCTTCGGTTTCAACGCCGTCCTCGGCACCGATGTCAATCTCGATCCGTCCAGGATCGCGGCCCAGATCGTCTCCGGCATCGGCTTCCTCGGTGCGGGCGTGATCTTCATGCGCCGCGACGTGGTGCGCGGCCTGACGACCGCCGCGACCATCTGGATGACGGCTGCGATCGGCATGGCCTGTGGTGCGGGCATGCCACTGCTCGCAGCGGCCGCGACAGTGCTGCACCTGGCTGCGGTCGGTCCGTTCGGCCGGCTGGCGCGGTTCCTGCCGTCGCCGGACCGGCGCAGGATCGTGACCGTGCGGTACCGCGACGGTTCCGGCGTACTGCGGTCGATCCTGGCGACCGCGACCTCGATGGGCTTCGAGGCGTCGGTGCTCGGGACCGAGGTGCACCGTGAAGGCGGCTATCCGCAGGTCCGGGCGTCGATGCGGTTCCGCGGCCGCCCGCCGCTGCAGAACCTGGTCGTCGCACTCGACGAACTCGACGGCGTCACCGGTGTCCGGCTGCGCAACGACGATGACGACTGACCGTTGATGGTGTGAACTCAGTGAGAAAACACATAGTTTCTCTATACGTCACCATGAATCGGTGATAATTTCACGCCGTGCTTCACACTCAGTCGCCCACTGAACTCCGCGCGTTGGCCGTCCGGCTGGCCGTCGCGGCCGGCGAGGAGTTGCTGGCACGCCAACCAGGTCTATCGATTGATGCCGCCGGTGTCGAGACCAAGACCTCGGCCAGCGACCCGGTCAGCGCCGCCGACCGGGCCTCGGAGAAGCTGATCACCGAGGGCCTCGGCGAGGCCCGGCCCGGTGACGGCCTGCTCGGCGAGGAGGGCACCGCCCGGACGTCGTCCACCGGACTCACCTGGGTGATCGACCCACTGGACGGCACCGTGAACTACCTCTACGGCCGGGCTCGGTCGCCGACGGTACGGCGGACGCCTACTACGAGCACGTGATCCAGCCGTGGGACATCGCCGCCGGTGCGCTGATCGCCCGCGAAGCAGGGGCGCAGACCATCGGTGGACCCGGGACCGCCCTGCCGCAGGGCATCGTGGCGGCCGCGCCGTCCCTGGCCGCGTCCCTTGTCGAACTACTCGTTCCCTCAACCCCGAGGAGGTCGGTGTGACCGCACTGGACCTGCCGGTCCGGACCCATCCGGACGAACGCCGGCTCACCGACGACGGCGGCAGGCAGCAACGCCGCCGGCGCCGCCGGGAGTACGGCCTGTTCGCCCTGCTGGTGGCGCCGAACCTGCTGGTGATCGCCGTGTTCGCGTACTGGCCGATCATCTACAACGCCTTCCTCAGCCTGACCGACTGGAACATGATCGCGGCGCGGCCGACGTTCGTCGGGCTGGCCAACTACGGCCGGACGCTGACCGACCCGGCGTTCCACAAGACGCTGTGGATCACCGTCGTGTTCACCGGCTTCGTCGTGGCCGGCAGCCTGGTGGTCGGGCTGGCGCTGGCGTTCCTGTTCAACCTGCCGCTGAAGGGCCGCGGCGCGGTCCGGACGATCGCGTTCGCCCCGCACATCCTGTCCGGTGCCGCGGTCGCGACGATCTGGCTGTTCATCTTCGACCCCGGCTACGGCCTGATGCGGGCGCTGATCGACCCGTTCGGCGCGGAGCCGCCGGACTGGATGAACAACTCCGACTGGGCGCTGCCCGGACTGATCATCGTCTACCTGTGGAAGAACATCGGGTTCGCGGCGCTGATCTACCTGGCCGGTCTGCAGGGGCTGCCGAAGGAACTCGACGAGGCGGCCGCGATCGACGGCGCGAGCACGTGGACCAGGTTCCGCGCGATCAAGCTCCCGTTGCTCGCCCCGATCAGCTTCTTCCTGCTGATCACCACGGTGATCGGCACCTTCCAGGCGTTCGACGTGATCGCGGTGATGACCGGTGGCGGCCCTGGTGATGCCACCACCACGCTGAGCTGGTCGATCTACAACGAGGGCTTCCAGGCGTTCAACGCGGGCCGCGCGGCGACGCTGTCGATCATCATGTTCGTCATCCTGCTGGTCGTCACCACGGTGCAGGCCCGAGTGATGGAGAGGCGGGTGCACTACCGATGAAGGTGCGTGCGATCCAGTACGTCGTACTGATCGGTGTGGCGGCCGTCTTCCTCGGGCCGCTGTACTGGCTGCTGTCGACGGCGTTCAAGGAGCCGGCCCAGATCTACCAGTGGCCGCCGGCCTGGTGGCCGGACCTGACCTGGGAGAACTTCGGCCTGGCCTGGAAGGCGGCGCCGTTCGACCGGTTCTTCGTCAACTCCACCGTGATCACGGTGGCGGGGACGCTGCTGAAGGTGACCAACGCGGTGCTGACGGCGTACGCGTTCGCCTACCTGCGGTTCCCGTTCAAGAAGGTGCTTTTCTTCCTGGTGCTCGGCGCGATGATGGTGCCCGGCCACGTGACGCTGTTGCCGAACTACCTGACGGTGGCAACACTCGGCTGGATCAACACCTACGCGGGCCTGATCATCCCCGGTATCGGGTCGGCGTTCGCGACGTTCCTGATGCGGCAGCACTTCCTCACCCTGCCGACCGAGGTGACGGACGCGGCCGCGGTCGACGGCGCCGGGCATCTGCGGACCCTGTGGCGGGTCGTGCTGCCGATGTCGCGGCCGATGCTGATCACGGTCGTGGTGATCACCGCGGTGGAGGAGTGGAACAACTTCGTCTGGCCGCTGATCGTGACCAACACCGCGTCGATGCGGACCCTGCCGGTCGGCCTGCTGATCCTGAAGGACGAGGAGGGCCTGGCGAACTGGGGAACGATCATGGCCGGCACCCTGCTGGTCCTCGCCCCGATGCTGCTGATCTTCCTGATCGCGCAGCGCTACATCGTCGGCGGTATCACGCAGGGAGCGTTGAAGGGATGAATATGCGACGCAGGACGTTCCTGGGCCTCACGGCCGCGGCGACGTTGGCCGGCTGCGGCTACCGCTCGGTCGACGCGGAGTACTCGCAGCCCGCCGGGGCCGTGCCGAAGCAGTACGCGAACCGCGTGCGGGTGGTCTTCTGGTCGCCGTACGGCGGGGTCAACGGCAAGGCACTCGACAAACTCGTTGCCAAGTTCAACGATTCCCAGCAGGACGTGTACGTCGAGGTGCAGTTCCAGGGCAGCTACGACGACGTGGCCCAGAAGATCGCGGCTGCGCTGGTCGCCAAGCAGGCGCCGGACCTCGCCGTACTGTCCGACGTCACCTGGGAACGGTTCTTCCTCAACGAGGCGCTCGAACCGCTGAACGGCTACTTCACCGACGGCTTCGGTCCGGCCGTGTACCAGCAGAAGCTGTTCGGTGAGTACGTCGTGAAGGGGCAGAGTTGGTGTGTCCCGTTCGCCCGGAGTACGCCGATCCTCTACTACAACCGGGAGGCGTTCGCGAAGGCCGGGCTGCCGGACCGGGCGCCGCGGACCTGGAGCGAGCTGCGGTCGTGGTCGCCGGAACTCGCCAAGGTGCAGTCCGGCGGGCGGTCGCTGCGGACGATCGCGTTCGCGAAGATCGACGGCGACTGGCAGTTCCAGGGCAACGTCTGGCAGTTCGGCGGCGCGTACTCCGACGGCCTCGACGTCACCATCGACCAGGACGGTGCGGTCGCCGCGGGCGAGTGGCAGCGGCAGATGGTGCACAAGGAGGGGCAGGCCTACATGGCCAGCAGCCCGAGCACCGACTTCGCCAACGGGCTGGTCGCCGTCGTCCAGGAGTCGACCGGCGGCCTGAAGAGCATCACCGGCAAGGCGAAGTTCGACGTCGGCGCCGGGTTCATCCCGTCCGAGGTGGCCGCCGGGATCGCGACCGGTGGCGGCGGGATCGGCATGCTGCGCAACATCTCGGCCGAACGGAAGCAGGCCGCGGCCGCATTCCTCGCCTACCTGGCCCGGCCGGAGAACTCCGCCTGGTGGACGATCGAGACCGGCTACCTGCCGGTGGTGAACGCCGCTCGCGAGGATCCGGCGCTGAAGAAGCTGATCGCGGACCAGCCGAACTACGGGGTCGCGATCGCCCAGCTGGAGAACGCGCGGCAGCAGGACGCGATCCGGCTCTACGGGCGGAACGCGAACGTGGTGATCTACACCGGCCTGCAGCAGATCTACGCCGACAACGCGGCGCCGAAGGAGGTGTTCGGGTCGGTCGCGCGCCGGCTCGAGGTGATCGGCGACGAAGTCCGACGACTCTACGAGGAGAAGGTGCTGTGATCATCACCGGCCACCGGGGCGCGCTCGGGACCGAACCGGAGAACACGCTGCGGTCCTTCCGCCGCGCCGTCGCGGACGGCTGCGACGAGATCGAGTTGGACCTCCGCGTCACCGCCGACGACCGGCTCGTCGTCCTGCACGACGCCACCGTCGACCGCACCACCGACGGCTCGGGCGAGCTCGCCGAGCTCACGTTCGGCGAGTTGCGGTCGCTGGACGCCGGTCTCGGCGAGGTGGTCCCGACCTGGGCCGAGACGGTCGCCGCGATCGACGTACGCCTCCAGGCGGAGGTGAAGGCGGCGCGCGCCGTACCGCTGCTGGTCGAGTCCCTTCAGGCCGACCCGGCACTCGCCGCCCGCACGATGGTCACGTCGTCACACGCCGACATCCTCCTCGCCGTACGTCGTGCGATGCCGTCGGCGAACACCGGCCTGATCTTCGGGCGGACGCCGGCGATCGCCGACGTGCTGGCACTGACCCGGGCGGCGGAGGCAGGTACAGCGCTCTGCGGTATCGACGGCCTGACACCCGAGGGCGTGGCCGAGCTGCACGCGGCCGACCTGGACGTCACGGCCTGGCCCGTCCCCGACCCCGAAACCCTGGACCGCGCAATCGAACTGGGCGTCGACGGCATCACCACCGACAACCCCCACCTCCTGACCCGCTCCAACGCCTGACACCGCTGCCGGGCAGGTGGTCCGCATCACACATTTCAACGTCTGAATATGTTCTTCCGTGGAACAAAAATGTGTGATTGCCTAGACGCATGGGAATCAGCATCGGTGTAGTCGGAGCGGGCCAGTTCGCCCCGTCCTTCCTGCGGTTGTGGTCCGCGCATCCTGACGTCTCGCAAGTCCGGCTGACGGACGTGCTGCCCGAGCGGGCAGCCGCGATGGCCGAGAAGCAGGGCATCAAGGTCACGCACGCGTCGTTCGAGGAGATGCTCGCCTCGGACGTGGACGCGGTGGCGATCTTCACCCAGCGCTGGCTGCACGGCGAGATGGCGATCCAGGCGCTCGAGGCCGGCAAGCACGTGTACTCGACCGTCCCGATGGCGATCGAGGCGGACCAGATCGCCCGGATCATCGAGCTGGTCAAGGAGACCGGCCTGACCTACATGATGGGCGAGACCAGCTACTACTACCCGTCGTCGGTGTACTGCCGGCAGAAGCTGGCCGCCGGTGAGTTCGGCCGGGTCTTCTACTGCGAAGGCGACTACGTCCACGACATGGATCTCGGGTTCTACGCGGCGTACCAGTACAGCGGCGGCGAGGACTGGAAGAAGACCGCGTCGTTCCCGCCGATGCTGTATCCCACGCATGCCGTCGGCAACGTCTTGTCGGTGACCGGGCAGCACGCCACCCACGTGTCCTGCATCGGCGTGAAGGACGACCGCGGCGACGGCGTCTTCGACAAGGAGATCAGCCAGTTCGACAACGACTTCAGCAACGCGACCGCGCTGTTCAAGCTGGCCGACGGCGGGGTGATGCGGACCAACGAGATGCGCCGGGTCGGCTACCCGTCGCACATCCGTGAGTCCCGGCTCCGGGTGTTCGGCACCGAGGGCAGCTTCGAGCAGCTCGCCACCACCACGGTCTGGCAGACCAAGGAAGGCGTGGAGGACATCAGCCACCTGATGGAGACCGAGCCGAGCGGTTCACTCGAAGACGACGACCTGGCGAACGTGGACCCCGCGCTGCGGGACGCGTTCATGTCCGGGCTGTCCCCGGTGCACGACCGCAGCCGCCTCCCGGTCGAGTTCGCCGGCCTGCACAACGGTCACGAGGGCTCGCACCACTTCCTCGCCGACGACTTCGTCCGCGCTGTCGCCGACAAGACCCTCCCGCCCGTCAACGCCTGGGTCGCCGCCCGCTACACCCTCCCGGGCATCTACGCCCACCAGTCCGCCCTCCAGGGCGGCGTACAGCTGGAGATTCCCGACCACGGCGACGCCCCCGCCTAGGACACAGCAACGAAAAGGCCGACCGCCGGGCGGTCGGCCTTTTCTGTTGGGACTCGGCCTCATCTGTTGGGACGGCCTCATCTGTTGGGACTCGGCCTCATCTGTGGAGTCGGCCTCGTCTGTTGGATCAGACGGCGGCGTCGGATCAGACGGCGGTGAGTTCGCGGGCCTTCTGGTGGAGTCGCCGGATGCGGCTCTCCATCGGCGGGTGGGTGGAGAAGAGGGCCGCGATGCCCTGGCCGCTCAGCGGGTTGGCGATCATCAGGTGGCTCTGGGTCGCCACACTCGACTCGGCCGGCAACGGCATGGCCGCCGTACCGCGGCTGATCTTGGCCAGCGCGCTCGCCAGCGCCAGCGGGTCGCCCGACAGCTCGGCGCCGTCGTCGTCCGCGGCGTACTCACGGCGGCGGCTGATCGCCAGCTGGATCAGGCCGGCCGCGAACGGCGCGAGCAGCACGGTCAGCAAGGTGGCCAGCGGGTTCGGGCCGTCCTCGTCGTCGGAGGCGCCGAACGGCAGGAACAACGCCACGTTGGCAAGCATCGTCACGATGCCCGCCAGGCCGGCCGCGACGCTCGAGGTCAGGATGTCGCGGTTGTAGACGTGCGCGAGCTCGTGCCCGAGTACGGCGCGCAGCTCACGACGGTTCAGGATGCGCAGGATCCCGTCGGTCACCGCGACCGCGGCGTGCTCCGGGTTCCGCCCGGTGGCGAACGCGTTCGGCTGGGCGATCGGGCTCACGTAGATCCGCGGCATCGGCTGGCCGGCGCGCTGGGCGAGCTCGGCCACCACGGCGTACAGCTCGGGCGCCTGCTGCGGGCTGACCGGACGGGCCGCCATCGACCGCAGCGCGAGCTTGTCGGAGTTGAAGTACAGATAGGCGTTGAGTCCCAGCGACAGCACGGTGGCCAGCAGGACACCCGTCGTACCGGCGATGTACCCGCCCACGACGATGATGAGGGCGGTCAGCAAGGCCAGCAACGCGGCGGTCCTGACCGCGTTACCCGCGCGGCGAAGACCGTTCATCATTCATCACTCTCCATCGGGAAAGGCTTTATCCCCGAAAACGCCACCACCCCAACTGGTATTCCCCAGAAAGCCCACGCGTGTATTCCCCGGGGACGCCCACGCGTGCTTTCGCGGTCACTCCTTCGTCGCGACCGCTACGCCCGCTCCCGCCCGCCCCCGGCTTAGCGCCGGTGCCTCCTTTGCCAGCTGCCGCCGGCGATCTGCGGGCTTATCGCCCGCGAGGTGAGTGTGTGACGTGGTGCTGGATGGACTGGGGGGTGGGAGCAGGGTGGTCTGACCCACGCGTGCTTTCGCGGTCACTCCTTCGTCGCGACCGCTACGCCCGCTCCCACCCGCCCCCGGCTTAGCGCCGGTGCATTCCTTGCCGGCTGCCGCCGGCGGTTACGGGCTTATCGCCCGGGGGATGAGTACGTGCAGTGGTCAGTTGGACGGACTGTGGGGGTGTCTCAGCCGCCGGACCTGTGGGTTGTTGACGCGTACCTTTCCTGCGTTCGGACCGGGGCACGGTCAGTCGACTGGGGCGCCGCCGTAGGAGATTTCGTTGCCGTCGGGGTCGTAGAAGGTGGCGTGGCGGACGCCGTTGTCGTAGGTCTCGCGGACGGCAGGTTCCAGGCCGCGGTCGGCGATGGCGCCTAGGACACCTTCGAAGTCGTCGACGAAGAGCGTGTGTTGAGCGTGCCCGGCGTGATCCGGGACGACCTCGATGTAGATGAACTGATGGTCGCCCAGCTCCCACACCGCTTCCACGTCGTTGGGCAGGAAGCTCGGAGGTGCGCCAAGCAGCTTCTCGTACCAGGCGACGGCCGTGTCATAGTCGCTGACCGAGACGCCTGCAAACAGATCAAGAGCCATACGGGATCGTAGCCAGTACCTCGGTCCACCGGCGTCGGTCGCCGCTTGGCACCGAGAGTCCGCACGAGGGCTCGAACCAGTAGGCCTCAGCACGGTCGTCCAGCCCCCACGGCCCGCGTGTACTCAACGCGCGGGGGACAAGCCCCGCAGACC
Organism: Kribbella swartbergensis; assembly: GCF_054784135.1. Classification (NCBI taxonomy): domain Bacteria; kingdom Bacillati; phylum Actinomycetota; class Actinomycetes; order Propionibacteriales; family Kribbellaceae; genus Kribbella; species Kribbella swartbergensis. The sequence goes on along the minus strand of NZ_BAAGPM010000008.1, from coordinate 113,921 downwards.
GCCGGCGGCAGCCGGCAAAAGGATGCACCGGCGCTAAGCCGGGGGGTGGGTGGGAGCGGGCGTAGCGGTCGCGACGAAGGAGTGACCGCGGGAGCACGCGTGGGTCCGACCACACCCTCATAGTTCGCCCTGCCCGCCACGGCGCGCCCGGCGGGTCAGGGTTCGTGGTCGGAGCGGTAGCGGAACAGGTCGGGGAGGAAGTTCTCCAGGTTGCCGATCTCCTCGACGTGGTGGCGGACCCAGGCGGCGAGCTTGGCCGGGGGGAAGGCGCGGGTGTTGGCGATGCGGTTGAGCAGGAGCCGGCCGGCCGCGGTGGTGTCGCCGATGGTCATTCGGGTGACGTACTGCGTCCCGCCGCGGACTGCGGTGAACTCGTTCTCCAGCCGGACCAGCGCCGTACCGAGAATGCGGGTGGAGATGATCGCGGCCTGGCTGTCGATCTGCTCGACGCCGACCTTGATGTCGATCAGGTGGTCGAGGTCGCGGCCGGGTGCCTCGGTGATGTGCAGGCGTGCGCCGGGGCCGACGGCGCCGTGGGTGTCGGGGCTGGTCACCCGGTAGGCGATGTGGTCCAGCGGATGCCAGACCAGGTACCTGGGCCACTCCTGACCGGCGTATCTCATGGTCCCGGAGACATGGCCGTACCACCACGACAGCATCTCGGGCGTGACGTCGGCGAGTGGGGCATGGCGGATGGTGACGACAGTGCGGCTGTCCTTCGCGGCGGTCCGGACCGCAGCGGATCCGAGGGGACGGAGTGGCCAGAGGACCGGACGCGGCGCAGGGAGATGCGGAGCGGTCATCCCATTCGCGTGCCCGCGCTTCGCCGTACGAAACGGCCTACTCGTAGATCTTGCGCAGCCGCAGCGACATCGAGTTGTCGATGTGCTGGTTCATCGCGGACTCGGCTGCGTCGGGGTCGCCCGAGCAGATCGCCTCGACCAGGGTGCGGTGCTCGGTGAGGACCTCGGGGCCGATGTCGCGGTCGTAGTGCAGCCGGAAGATGTGCAGGTGGCAGTGGGTCCGTTCGAAGGCGAGCCGGACCTGGTCACTGCCGGAGAGTGACGCGATCAGCAGGTGGAACCGGTTGTCGTGCGCGGTCAGTGACTTGTAGCCGGCGTAGTCCACCGAGGTCGGCTCGACCGCGTTCGCGAGTTCGGCTCGCAGCCGGGCCCGGCCCTCGTCGTCGATCAGTTCGGCCGCGCGCCGGGCCGCCCAGGGCTCGAGCAGCCGGCGGAACCGGTACAGGTCGTCGAACTCGGCCAGCGACAGCAACGGCGTCGCCCGGTATCCCTTCAGCGGCTCCTTGACCGCGAGCCCTTCCGACTCCAGCCGCGCCAGCGCCTCCCGCACCGGCGTCGACGACACCTGGAACTCGCGGGCCAGCCCGTCGATCGAGATCCGGGCGCCGGGCCGGATGACGTGGTCCATCAGCATCGTCTTGATCGCCTCGTACACGTCGTCGGCGAGCATCTGCCGGCGCATCAGCCGCCGGTCCCGCGGCTCCACGATCTCCGTCATCAGCCCTCTCCGCATCCTGGTCGCGGTCTTGACCCGGCCGGTCGTCTTCGGCAAGGTGGCACCTGTAATCATGCATCATGCACGATTCCGGGTCCCGTTCTCAACAACCGGAGAGCCAGAGAGGCGAGGCATGCTGAGGTTCGACGAGGTCGGCGTACTGCCGGAGCCGGAGGACAACGCGGCGATCTGTTCGCGCCGGCTCGACGCCGGTACGACGATCGAGCTCGACGGCGCCGTGGTCACGCTGCCGCACACGGTCCTCGAGGGTCACCGCTTCGTCGTCCGCCCGGTCCGCGCCGGCGAGGCGATCACCTCCTGGAACACCCCGTTCGCCCGCGCCTCCCGCGATCTCGTGCCGGGCGACTACGTGTGTACGCCGACCAGCCTGGCCGCGGTCACCGCCCGCGGCGTCGAGGGGCTCCCGGACGAGCCGTCGGCCACCAACGAGCCGCTCGACCCCTTCGAGCTGGACGAGTCCGCGCTGAACTTCGGCGCCCAGGTGACCAGCGTCGAGCAGCCCGGCACCTTCCTCGGCTACCCCCGTGAGCAGGGACCGGCCGGCACCCGCAACCACGTGGTGATCATGGCGACCAGTTCGCGCAGCAGCGGGTTCGTCACCGAGCTCGCCCGCCGGTTCGAGGGCGTGGCCGCCGGGGACGGCGTCGTACCAGTGGCGCACACCGAGGGCGGCGAGGACGACGTACCGAACAACCTTCACTTCCTGCTCGCCACCCTGGCCGGCTTCACGCTGAACCCGAACGTCGGCGCCGTGCTGATCGTCGACACCGAGGACGACGTGGTGTCCGGTCAGGCGATCGCGGACTTCATGGCGGAGCACGGCTACCCGTCGATCAAGGTGCCGCACGCGTACTTCACCCGTCGTGGCGGGTTCGAGCACGACCTCACCGCGGCCGGCGCGTTGATCGAGCCGTGGCTGCCGATCGTGGACGCGCAGCGGCGGGTGGAGGTCCCGCTCGCCGATCTGCGGATCGCCTTGCAGTGTGGCGGCTCGGACGCGTTCTCGGGCATCTCGGCGAACCCGCTGGCCGGTCTGGTCGGTGCCGAGGTGATCAAGCACGGCGGCGCCGCCGTCCTCGCGGAGACCGACGAGCTGATCGGCGCCGAGGGGTACGTACTGAAGAACGTCCGCGACCTGGCGACCGCGAAACGGTTCCTGGCCACCGTCCGCTCGTTCAAGGAGCGCGTCGGCTGGCACGGTCACACCGCCGAGGGCAACCCGTCGGGCGGCAACGTGTACCGCGGTCTCTACAACATCGTGCTGAAATCCATCGGTGCCGCCCGCAAACTGCCGCGCGAGGTCCGGCTCGACCATGTCATCGGGTACGGCGAACCGCTTCCGGGCAGCGGCTACATCTTCATGGACAGCCCGGGCAACGACCTCGAGTCCGTCGCCGGTGAGGTCGCCAGCGGCTGCAACCTGATCTTCTTCACCACCGGGAACGGTTCGATCACCAACTTCCCGTTCGTGCCGACAGTGAAGTTCGTCACGACCTCGGCCAGGTACGAGAGTCTGCAGGCCGAGATGGACGTGGACGCCGGGCGCTACCTCACCGGTACGCCAATGGCCCAACTGACCGCGGAGACCTTCGACCTCACCGTCCGGGTCGCGTCGGGAGAGCCGACCGCGGGGGAGCGGGCCGGGCACAGCCAGGTGTCGATCTGGCGCAACTGGCGGCAGCGCGGGCCGCGGGAGGGCATCTCGATCAGCACCGACGGCCGGATGAGCCGCGCCCTGACCGATCTGCCCGCCGAGGACCGCGACGCACCGCTCGACGGACTTCCGCTGACCGGCCTCGGTACGAACACGCGGACCGCCGTACGGCTGCTGAAGGTCGACGACCGGCTGGTTCCGGAGTCGGTCGGTCTGATCCTGCCGACCAGCCTGTGCTCGGGCCAGATCGCGCTCAGGCTCGCGGCCCAGGCGGACCTGGAGAAGTGGGCCGGTGACGCGGTCACGCGGATGGTCGCGCTCCCGCACACCGAGGGCTGTGGCAGCAGCGGCGGTGCGTCCGAGGAGACGTTCGCGCGCACCATGCTCGGCTACCTCCTGCACCCGAATACCCGGATGGCGCTGCTGCTCGAGCACGGCTGCGAGAAGACGCACAACGACTACTTCCGGTCCCGCCTGGTCGAGGCCGGCGCGGATCCGTCCCGCTTCGGCTGGGCGAGCATCCAGGCCGACGGCGGGCTCGAGGCCGTCGCCGGCAGGGTGCGCGATTGGTTCAGCGGCTTCGACCTCCCGGCGCCGAGCGAGTACGACGGAACGGTCGGCGACCTCACCATCGGACTCGAGGCCCGCGGACCGTTGTCCGGCGAGACGGCCGAGGCGCTGGCCCTGATCGGCCGCGAGATCGTCGGCTCGGGCGGTTCCGTCGTACTGTCGTCCCGCGGTGCACTGCTCGGACATGACGTCTTCCGTACGACGGCCTTCGGATCGGCGGACCGGGTCGAGTCGACGATCGCGCACGGGCAGCGGTTCGCCGAGCCGGGCTGGCACGTGATGCGGATGCCGGGCACCGACTGGATGGAGACCGCGACCGGGTTCGGGGCCGGCGGGGTGCAGCAGATCCTCGCGCACGTCGCCGGCGGCACCGTGTCCGCGCAGCGGTTCGTCCCGGTCGTCGAGATCAGTAACGATCCGGAGACGGTCGCGAAGTACGGCGACGACCTCGACGCGGTCGCCACCGGCAGCGCGGCCGACCAGGCCCGGATCGGGCTCGACACGATCGCGGCGGTGGCGAGCCGGCAGCTCGTCCCGAAGGCGGTTGCCTCAGGCAACGTCGGTTTCCAGATCACCCGTGGTTTGCTCGGCACCTCGATGTGAAAGGTCTCTCCATGCACCTGGTCCGTTTCCAGTCCCCGGACGGCCGTCCGGTCGTCGGCGTACGCACCGGCGACACCGTTGCGCCGGTGGAGGGCGTCGGCAGTTTCGCGGAGCTGCTCCGGCTGACCCTCGACGAGCTGCAGACCGCGGTCGCCAAGCTCGGCGAGCCGGTCCCGGCCGACGGCGTACGATTCCTGCCGCCGCTCGACGGGCGTGGCGAGGTCTGGTGTGCGGGGGTCACCTACGAGCGGTCGCGGGGCGCGCGGATGGAGGAGAGCACCGAGCAGTCCGTGTACGACAAGGTCTACACGGCCGAGCGGCCCGAGCTGTTCCAGAAGGCGCCGGCCTGGCGGGTCGTCGTGGACGGCGAGCCGGTCGGCATCCGGGTGGACTCCGGGCACGACGTACCCGAGCCGGAGCTCGCCGTCGTCGCCAACAGCCACGGCGAGATCGTCGGCTTCACCGTCTGCAACGACATGAGCTCGCGCTCGATCGAAGGCGTGAACCCGCTGTACGTCCCGCAGGCCAAGCTGTTCGCCGGCGGGTGCGCTCTGGCCGCCGGGATCCGCCCGGTCTGGGAGGTTCCGAACCCGAAGGACCTGACCATCGACCTGGTCATCCGCCGCGGCGGCGACGAGGTCTTCACCGGTACGACGTCGACGTCCAAGCTGGTCCGCGACCTGCAGGACCTGATCGACGTGCTGTTCTTGCCCAACGACTTCCCGGACGGCGTGATCCTGGCGACCGGCACCGGGATCGTGCCCGAACTGGGCTTCGCGCTGGCTGAGGGTGACGTCATCACGATCACCATCGACGAGGTCGGGACGCTGACGAATACGGTGGCCGTAGGCCGGGAACCCTTCGCGTTCCTGGCAACCGAGAACAGAGACACAGAGGAGAAGCGATGATCCCGGACACCACCCCTGCCGAGCTCGAGCAGGCCCTGGCCGACGCGGCGGCGGCCGCACCGGCGCTCGGTGCCTCGGAGCCCGGCGTCCGGGCCGGGTGGATCCGCGCCGTGGCGGACGCACTGGACGCGGCGGCGGACGAGCTCGTGCCGATCGCGATGCGGGAGACCTCCCTGCCCGAGGCTCGGCTGCGGGGCGAGGTCGCGCGGAGCAGCGGCCAGCTGCGGCTGTTCGCCGACGTGCTCGAAGAGGGCTCGCTGCTCGAAGTCGTCATCGACACCGCCGACCCCGACGCCAAGCCGGTGCCGCGCCCGGACCTGCGTCGCGTGCTGATCCCGCTCGGTCCGGTGCTGGTGTTTGCCGCCAGCAACTTCCCGTTCGCGTTCAGCGTCTGCGGCGGCGACACGGCGTCCGCGCTGGCCGCGGGGTGCCCGGTGATCGTCAAGGCACATCCCGGCCACCCGGAGTTGTCCGTGCGCACGGCCGAGGTGATGATCGAGGCGCTGCAGGTCGCCGGTGCCCCGGCCGGCACGCTGAACCTGATCCAGGGTTTCGAGGTCGGCGTCACCGCGCTGAAGGACCCGCGGATCACCGCGGCCGGGTTCACCGGGTCGGTCCCGGCCGGCAAGGCGCTGCACGAGATCGCGGTCACCCGGCCGGAGCCGATCCCGTTCTACGGTGAGCTCGGCAGCCTCAACCCGGTCTTCGTCACGCAGTCCGCGGTCGATGCCCGCGGCAAGGACATCGCCGCCGGGTACGTCGGTTCGTTCACCCTCGGCGTCGGCCAGTTCTGCACCAAGCCCGGCCTGTTGTTCCTGCCCGCGGGGCACGGTCTGCAGGACCAGCTGACCGAGGCGGTCGGTGGCGTGGCCGAGGCCAAGATGCTGAGCGACCGGATCCAGGAGGGCTTCACCTCCGGCCTGGACCGGCTGCAGAAGGTGGACGGCATCCGGGTCCTGGCGTCCGGCGGCGCGACGCTGCTGCAGACGACGGTCCCCGAGTTGCTGGCGCGTCGCGACGAGATCCTCGAGGAATGCTTCGGCCCGGTTTCGATCGTCGTCGAGTACGACGGTCCGGACGAACTGCGGTCCGCGGTCGAGGCCTTCGAGGGCAACCTGACCGCGACCCTGCACGCGGAGGAGTCGGCCGACGCCGAGCTCGCCGCGGAACTGCTTCCGTTGCTGACCGCAAGGGCCGGGCGGGTGCTCTGGAACGGCTGGCCTACGGGTGTCGCGGTCTCCTGGGCCCAGCACCACGGCGGCCCGTTCCCCTCCACCGTCGGGTCGATCCACACCAGCGTCGGTGTGACCGCGGCCCGCCGGTTCCAGCGTCCGGTCGCGTACCAGGACGCTCCGGATGCGGTGCTCCCCGCCGTACTGAAAGACTCGAACCCGGCCGGGATCAGCCGCCGGGTGAACGGCACTGTGACAACAGGTGAGGTATCCCGATGAGCGATCTTCCCCCGACCAACGACCCGGTCGACGCCGAGCTGCCGGGTGACGTGCCCGGTCAGCCGACCCCTGAGAAGACCGGCGGCGCCGCCGGACGGCCGGAGGCGCCGATCGGCCGGCGCAGCTTCGACCACTGGTTCGGCGAGAAGGACCGCAACGGGTTCATCCACCGGTCCTGGATGCGCGCGCAGGGCTTCTCCGACGAGGTGTTCGACGGCCGCCCGGTGATCGGCATCTGCAACACCTGGTCCGAGCTCACCCCGTGCAACGCGCACCTGCGCCGGCTCGCCGAGTCGGTCAAGCGCGGTGTCTGGCAGGCCGGCGGGTTCCCGCTCGAGTTCCCGGTGATGTCGCTCGGCGAGACGATGCTGCGGCCGACCGCGATGCTGTTCCGCAACCTGCTCAGCATGGACGTCGAGGAGTCGCTGCGCGGCAACCCGATCGACGGCGCGGTGCTGCTGACCGGCTGCGACAAGACCACGCCCGGCTCGATCATGGGCGCCGCCAGCGTCGACCTGCCCACCCTCGTGGTGACCGGCGGCCCCATGTTGAACGGTAAATTCCGCGGCTGCGACATCGGTTCCGGTACGGCGGTCTGGCGCTTCACCCAGGAGCGCAACGCCGGCCGGATGTCCGAGGAGGACTACGCGGCGGCCGAATCCGGCATGTCCCGCAGCAACGGGCACTGCATGACCATGGGTACGGCGTCCACGATGGCCTGTATGGCCGAGGCGCTCGGCCTGCAACTGCCCGGGTCGGCGGCGATCCCGGCGGTCGACTCCCGGCGCTACTCGATCGCCCAGCAGGCCGGTCAGCGGATCGTCCAGATGGTGCACGAGGATCTGAAGCCGAGCGACATCCTGACCCGGGACGCGTTCGCGAACGCGGTCCGCGCGAACGCGGCGATCGGCGGCTCGACCAACGCGGTCATCCACCTGCTGGCGATCGCCGGCCGGGTCGGTGTCGACCTGACCCTGGACGACATGGACGAGTGGGCTCGCGGGGTGCCGTGGCTGGTGGACCTGCAGCCGTCGGGCAAGTACCTGATGGAGGACTTCTACTACGCCGGCGGCCTGCCCGCGGTGATGAAGGAGATCCTCCCGCTGCTCAAGGCCGACGCGATCACGGTCACCGGCAAGACGATCGGCGAGAACGTCGCCGACGCGGAGCGGACCGTCGACACCGACGTGATCCGGGCCGTCGGCAACCCGCTCGGCAGTGGCGCCGGGACCGCCGTACTGAAGGGGAATCTGGCGCCGGACGGTGCCGTCATCAAGCAGTCGGCGGCGTCCGAGCGGCTGCTGCAGCACCGCGGCAAGGCGCTGGTGTTCAGCAGCATCGAGGAGTACGACAAGGCCGTCGACGACCCCGATCTGGACGTCGACGAGGACACCGTCCTGGTGCTGCAGTACGCCGGTCCGCGTGGCTACCCGGGTATGCCCGAGGTCGGCAACATGACGATCCCGCGCAAGCTGGCCGAGCAGGGCGTCGACGACATGGTCCGGATCTCCGACGCCCGGATGAGCGGTACGGCGTACGGCACCGTCGTACTGCACGTCACGCCGGAAGCGGCCGTGGGCGGTCCGTTGGCGCTGGTGCGGACGGGCGACTGGATCGAACTCGACGTACCGGCTCGGCGGTTGCACCTCGACGTATCCGAGGAGGAACTGGAGAAGCGGCGGGCCGACTGGCAGCCGCCGGCGCCGCCGACCGACCGCGGCTGGGCCCGGCTGTACGTCGACCACGTCACCCAGGCCAACCAGGGCTGTGACCTGGACTTCCTGATCGGCCGGACCGGTTCGGCCGTGGCGCGGCAGAGCCACTGATGCCGGCCTCCTCACAACCGCCGGCCTCCTCACAACCGCCGAGCGAAGCGAGGCGGTCCTCGGGGGACTGGGGGCATTTCGAGGCGATCCGGGGGCTGCGGCCCACCGGCGTGATCCCACAGGTCACGCCGGTCCGCCGCCTGCTCCCGGACCTCCCCAGCTCGGCCGATCCGTACGCGGATGCTCAGGCTGCGCTGGAGCCGTTGCGCGAGCAGATCCTCCCGGGCGCGCGGATCGCGGTGACTGCGGGCAGCCGCGGCATCCACGACCTCGTGCCGGTGGTTCGGGCCGCGGTGGACTGGCTGACCTCCGTGGGCGCTGCCCCCTTCGTCGTCCCGGCGATGGGGTCACACGGCGGCGCGACGGCCGACGGGCAGCGGGAGATGCTGGCCGGGCTCGGGATCACGCCGGAGTCGGTCGGCTGCCCGATCGAGGCGACGATGGAGACCGTTGTCGTCGGCACCTTGTCCGACGGTACGCCGGTGCACCACGACGCGATCGCCGCCAAGGCCGACGGCGTCCTGCTGGTGAACCGGATCAAGCCGCACACGGACTTCCACGGCCCGATCGAGAGCGGGCTGGCGAAGATCCTGGCGATCGGGCTGGGCAACCACGCCGGCGCGGCGTCCCTGCACGCCGGCGGGATTCCCTCGCTCGGCGCCTCGATCGAGGCCGCGGCCCGGATGGTGATTGCCCAGGGCAAGATCCTCGGCGGTCTCGGCATCCTCGAGAACGCGCTGGAACGGACCGCGGCGGTGGAGTTCGTCGACCCCGACGGGATCGCCGGACCGCCCGAACACGCGTTGCTGCAGCGGGCCGGTGGTCTGCTCGGGCGGCTGCCGTTCGACGAGCTCGACGTCCTGGTCGTGGACGAGATGGGCAAGGACAAGTCCGGCGCCGGGATGGACACCAACGTGATCGGCCGGTGCTGGGTGTACGGGATCCCCGAGTTCGAGTCGCCGTCGATCGCCGCGATCACCGTGCACGCGCTGTCTGAGGCGTCGCACGGCAACGCGGCCGGACTCGGTCTGGCCGACGTCATCCCGGCCCGGATGCTGGAGCAGATCGACCTGCGGGTCAGTTACGTGAACGCGCTGACCTCCGGCGCCGGCGGGGCCCGCCGGTCCCGGCTGCCGATGGTGATGGAGGACGACGAGGCCGCCGTCCTCGCGGCCGCGACGATGTGCGGCCGGCGCGACTGGTCCGAGCTCCGGCTGGCCCGGATCAAGGACACCCTTTCCCCGAACGAGTTGATGGTGACGCCGGCGTTGCTGGCCGAGGCGGGTGACCGATTCGACCTGGAGATCACCGGGCCGGCCCGGGACCTGACCGAGGCCGGCCGGCTCGGACCCTGGAGTGACAGATGAACCTTCGCGAGGCGCACGCACTGCTGGCCGATCGTGGTTTCCGCCCGGGCGATACGTCCACGGCCACGTTTGCCGACGGATCGCCGTACAAGGTGGAGATCCCTTCCTGTGAAGGGCCGCGGGTGATGGCGGCCGTGCTGGAGGAGGCCAAGACCCGCGGGGTGACCATCGACCGGGTGTCGCAGGGCAGCGGTGTGATGATGCTGACCGACGGCGAGATCGAAGAGATGCTGGCGCTCGGTGCGTCCAACGGCGTCGAGGTCTGCCTGTTCCTCGGGCCGCGCGGCGCCTGGGACATCGGCGGCCAGGCCAAGGTGTCGGCCGCCGTCGGCGGTGTTGCCCGGGGCAACGAGATGGTGGCCGCGTCGCTGTGTGACGCATTCCGGGCGGTCGAGCTCGGCGTCCGCAGCCTGCTGGTCGGCGACCTCGGCGTCCTGGAGATCCTCGGCCAGCTGAAGGTCGAGGGGTCGCTACCGTCGGACCTGGTGCTGAAGACGTCGGTGCTGATGCCGCTGCCGAACGCCCCGACGGCCCGCCTGTACGAGCGACTGGGCGCGACCAGCCTGAACGTGTCGACCGACCTGCCGGTGCCGGTACTGGCGGAGATCCGGTCGGTGACGTCGGTGCCGATCGACATGTACATCGAGGTGCCGGACGACCAGGGCGGGCACGTCCGGTTCTACGACGTACCGGAGATCGTGCGGGTCGCGGCGCCGGTGTACCTGAAGATGGGCCTGCGGAACGCGCCGAACATCTACCCGGTCGGCGCCCATCTCGCGGGTACGGCGGAAGCCCTCGGACGCGAGCGCGTCCGCCGGGCCGAGTTGATCCTGCGCCTGCTGGCCGAACAGGATGAGGCATGACGTCTTTGGATCCTCTTGTCGCCCGGCTCCGGTCGGCGCTGGGCGACAAGGCTGTCCTGGACGATCCCGACGTGCTGGACGCTCATCGCAACGACCACGCGACCTTCTGCACGGCCGGCGTACCGCGGGTGCTGGTCCGGCCGTCCTCGACGGCCGAGGTGTCCGAAGTGTTGAAGGCGGCGGGCGCGTTCGGCGTGCCGGTGGTCACCCAGGGTGCGCGGACCGGGTTGTCAGGTGCGGCGAACGCGATCGACGGGTGCTTGTTGCTGTCGACGGCGCGTATGGATCGGATCCTGGAGGTCTCGGTCGAGGACCAGGTCGCGGTGGTGCAGCCCGGTGTGGTCAACGCCGAGTTGTCCCGGGCCGTGCTGGAGAAGGGATTGTTCTATCCGCCGGACCCGTCGTCGTGGGAGATGTCCACGGTGGGCGGCAACATCGCGACCAACGCCGGTGGGTTGTGCTGCGTGAAGTACGGCGTGACGTCCGACTTCGTGCGGGGACTCGAGGTGGTGCTGGCGTCCGGTGAGGTCGTCCGGACCGGCCGCCGGTCGGCGAAGGGCGTCGCGGGGTACGACCTGACCCGGCTGATCGTGGGATCCGAGGGGACACTCGGTGTCGTCACCGAGGCGACGCTGGCGTTGCGACCCGCGCCCGAGGCGGCGTTGACCGCGGCGGCCACGTTCCTGTCCATCGAGGACGGTATCGCCGCCGCTGCCGCGGTGATGGCGTCCGGGCTGCGGCCGTCGTTGCTGGAGTTCCTGGACGGGCCGACGGCGCGGGCGATTCAGGACTACCGCGACATGGGGTTGCCGGCCGATGTCGGCTCACTGCTGATCGCTCAGTCGGATCGCGGCCCGCGGGCGGCCGAGGACGTCGCGCGGATCGCCGCGATCTGCTCCGAGCACGGCGCGATCGAAGTCGCGGAGGCGTCCGACGCCGAGGAGTCGCGGATGCTCCTCGAGGCCCGCCGGCTGGTCAACCCCGCGCTGGAGCCGCTGGGTGTCACGCTCGTCGACGATGTCGCCGTACCGCGGTCGAAACTGGTCGCGTTGCTGCGCGGCATCGCTGAGATCGGGGCGAAGTACGACGTACTGATCTGTTGCCCGGGGCACGTAGGCGACGGGAACATGCATCCGACCGTGGTCTTCGACCGAGCGGATCCCGCCGCCGAGGCGCGGGCGCTGGAGGCCTTCGGCGCGGTGATGGAACTCGGGCTCGCGCTCGGCGGCACGATCACCGGCGAGCACGGCATCGGGACGTTGAAGGCCCAGTGGCTCGAACAGGAACTCGGCCCGGTCGGCCTGGACCTGCAACGCCGCATCAAGCAGGCCTTCGACCCCGGCAACTTGCTGAACCCCGGGAAAGTCCTTCAACGCTTCTGAAGTCCCCCTGCCTGGAGTCGAACCAGGGACCCGGCCTTCGGAGAGCCAGGCGTGCATCCGTCACCAGAGGGTCGGTGGTACGCCGCGGGACGGCGCACCACGTGTGGTCACTCCTCGACCGAGACAACGCGGACCCAGTCGGAGCAGTCGGCCTCGCACCAGACGTGATCGCCGCGGTGTGCGATCCGGTCGCGCTGCACATGCCCGCACGCGAGCCGCACCCGGCGCATCGCGTGACCCTGCTTCACCGGAGCACCGGTCCTGCCGCCGGGCACTCGCTTTCTGTTCCTGAGGTCGGCCATGGCCGGTCCTCCTCTCTTGCAGATCAATTGGTTGCCCAGAGCACCTTTGCCCTGGAACGTGCAGGAGACAGGATTCGAACCTGCTCAGTACGCGACAACGGGTTTACAACCCGCCCCAGCTCTCCCACGGTGGCGCTCCTGCTCATCGCGTGTCGGCTGCTCGCCGAGCACTGCTCGCGGTGAGAGCGAGATTCGAACTCGCGGACCAGGTGAACCCGGCCGACGGTTTAGCAAACCGCTGCCCCTGCCAACAGGCGGACCTCACCAGCGCCGCCCGAGGCCCCCACCCCGAGCGGCTGCTTCCACCGGCGGCCGCCGTCTCCCCTGACGACGGCGGCCGCCGTACCACTAACCCTTCACGCAGATGACCTGCTTGAGGTGGGCGACGACCTCGACCAGATCGGCCTGGGCCGCGATCACCGACTCGATGTCCTTGTACGCCGCCGGCAGCTCGTCCAGGACTCCGGCGTCCTTGCGGGACTCGACCCCGGCGGTCTGGGCGATCAGGTCGTCGACCGTGTACCGGCGCTTCGCCTCGTTGCGGCTCATCCGCCGGCCTGCCCCGTGCGAGGCCGAGTAGAACGACCGCTCGGAGCCAAGTCCGCGGACGACGTACGAGCCGGTGCCCATCGACCCCGGGATCAGCCCGAGGTCCCCGCGCCCCGCTCGGATCGCACCCTTGCGGGTGACCAGCAGGTCGAGCCCGTCGATGTGCTCCTCGGCCACGTAGTTGTGGTGGCACGAGATCGGCTGCTCGAACCGGACCTCCTGCGTGAACGACTCCCGCACCGCCTGCATGACCAGCGCCAGCATGACGGCCCGGTTCCGGGACGCGTACTCCTGCGCCCAGCTGAGGTCACGCCGGTAGGCGTCCATCTCCGGCGTACCGGCCAGGAACACCGCGAGGTCGCGGTCCGGCAGATCGGCGTTGTGCGGCAGCGCCTTCGCGATCCGCATGTGCCGCTCGGCCAGTTCCTTGCCGATGTTCCGGCTCCCGGAGTGCAGCATCAGCCAGACCCGGTCCTCGTCGTCGAGGCAGACCTCGATGAAGTGGTTGCCGCCACCCAGCGACCCCATCTGCTGCTGCGCCTTCTTCTCCCGGTCCTGCACCCCGTCGTGCAGGCTCGAGAACGAACCCCAGAACCGGTCCCAACCGCGGTCCAGCCCGAGCTTGCGCACACTGACTGGGTCCTCGTGCGCCCGGAACCCGACCGGTACGGCGGCCTCGATCCGCGACCGGATCGCCGACAGGTCGTCCGGCAGGTCAGCGGCCGTCAGCGAGGTGAGCACGCCTTCCATGCCACACCCGATGTCGACCCCGACCGCGGCCGGCGACACCGCCTGCTTCATCGCGATCACCGACCCGACGGTCGCACCCTTGCCGAGGTGGACGTCCGGCATCACCCGGACACCGTGCACCCACGGCAGCGCGGCGATGTTCCGCAGCTGCTGCAGCGCCTGCGCGCCCACCTCGTGCTCATGCGCCCACATGAGCGTGGAGCTCTTGGCCCCACTGAGCTCAACCGGGAACTCCACGTTCATCTCCTCACTCTCCTCGATCGTGTGCATGCGGTGAGACTGGGATTCGAACCCAGACGTCCCTCGAAGGACCGGCCGTTTTCGAGACGGCTGCCGCTAGGCCTGACACTCGGCTTATCTCACCAGGTGCACGCCGTGGAGTACGGCGTACCGCTGCCAGGGCAGGGCTCGAACCTGCGGGACCTCGGGTCAGAACCGAGGGTGGGACACCGTCGCCCACCTGGCATCGCGTCCGACGCGGCACCAGGTGGGCACCGCGTCAGATCGCCAACTCCGCACGCGACGGGATCCACGGCTGCCACAGCAGCGGCATACCGGCCTCCTCGGGCGTGCGTGAGCCCTTCTTCTCGTTGCAGGACGCGTGTGCGGCGACAGCGTTCAGCCACTCACCACGTCCACCACGTGATCTCGGCACTACGTGGTCCATGGTCGTGGCGCCGGGCTTACCGCAGTACGCGCACGTGTACCTGTCGCGCTTCAGTACGCCGGCTCGCGTGTACTGCAGACGTCCGGAGGCGTACCGCCACTTCATCACGACGTACCGGACCAGCCGGAGCACGCGGGGGAGAGGGAACGGGCCGATGTTCGCGCCGTCGTGCGCTTCCTCGACGACGGCGACCTCCCGGACGAGCATCCGGATGGCGTGCGGGACCGACACGACATGCAGTTGCTCGTACGAGGCGTTGAGCACGATCACACCGCTCATGTGGTTCCTCCTCCCTTCCAGTGTGCCCGACCGCATGCCGGCAGGTCGGTGATCTCGGTGTCGACGACGGGTCGGTCAGGTGGTGCGGCCCCGGGGATTCGAACCCCGAACCTTCTGGTCCTAAGCCAGCTGCCTCTACCAATTGGGCGAGGGCCGCAGGTATCTACTGGGGTGTCCGGCGGGACTCGAACCCGCTTCCTCCGGGTCCACATCCCGGTGCATCGACCACTTCCGCCTCGGACACAGCACGCCCGGCAGGACTCGAACCTGCACTCCCCGGCTTCGTAGGCCGGTGCTCTCTCCCGTTGAGCCACGGGCGTCGGGTGCCCTGCGCCGGATGTGGTGCGGATTTCCGTCGCAGGGCACGTTCGTGGCGCCCGCTCGGCCGGTAGCTGAGCATGCTGCGGGCGCCTGGTCCAGCTGGAGGGACTCGAACCCCCGTCGTCCTCAACCCAAATGAGGTGGCCTGGCCACTGGCCCACAGCTGGTCCTCCCGGGGGCACGCAGGCACCCCGGGAAAATGCGATGAATGTCCAGTTGTCAATTGTTCGGGTCGGCATCCGTGAATGCCGCGCAAAAGCACCGGTGGAATTGCGCACCGGTCACGGGAAAAGCGGGATGATGCGGACAAAAGAAAAGAGCCGCCTGGAGCCGGATACCCGGCGCAGACGGCTCCCTGGGACGATCTCCCGCTGGAGATCACACAGGTGGGCCGCCGTACCTCGGGCTCAGCTCGGTGCCGAGCTGGTGATAGAAAACCTCTTCACTGCCGGATCGATCCTCGCGCACCGGTCGCAGGCACGCCGACAAGGCAATGGCCTCTCGCCACGCCCTCATCGCGTTCCATTTCCCGGTCACAGTCGTCTCCTCGATCCGTAGTTCCTCGCGGCCATTAGTCTCACCCAACCCCCACAAAGAAGTCAACGCATTTCCCACATCAATTGTTCCCCTCCCATTTCCCACCCCTCCGACGCGCCCCACCACCCCAAGTTCCCGCGGCCCGCCCACCCGCTCGGACCTCCGAAAATCAGCCCACCCACCACTCACCTCCACGAAGCCCTCACCCACCCCCGGCCACCGCCCCGCCCCACCACAAGGACCCCACCACCACCCCCAACCACCGCCCGACCTAGATCGACCCCTCACCGCCCCACTCCAGACCACCGCCAAACCACACGCCAACGGACACAACACCCCCACCGCGCCGGGACCTACGCACCGCCGAGCTGCCGCGCCGACCGGGCCGGCTATCCCACCGCCCTGGGGCCTGCGCCGGGAGCCGCCGCGCCGACCGGGCCAGCTGTCCCACCGCCCCGGGGCCCGCGCCGGCGAGCCACCGCGCCGACCGGGCCGGTTATCCCCCGCCCCGGGACCTGCGCCGGCGAGCCACCGCGCCGACCGGGCCGGCTATCCCACCGCCCTGGGGCCCGCGCCGGCGAGCCACCGCGCCGACCGGGCCGGCTATCCCACCGCCCCGGGACCTGCGCAGCGGCGAGCCACTGCGCCGACCGCGTCGGCAACGGCACCGACCCCAGACCCGAGAACCGCCGGGAGCGGAGACGCCACGGGTCTCCTGAGAAGACCTCCGGCGCCCGGGAGCAGCCCGATCGCCGCCCGATTCCCGCCTATAGACGTATCCGATTCGGAATCTCCCCACCCCTCCCGCTACACTCTTGCCTCGGCCCCCGGGCCACCCGCCGCCTTAGCTCAGTCGGCAGAGCGTCTCACTCGTAATGAGAAGGTCGTCGGTTCGATTCCGACAGGCGGCTCCACCCAAAACCCCAGGTCAGAGGCCACTCTGATGCTGGGGTTTCGTTCGCTCTGAGCAGGCCGTGGTGCGGAACGTGGTGCGAACGGGTCCTATGATCCCCCGCATGGCCAAGGAGAAGTCGAAGCTGAAGCGGTCCCGCGGCCAGATCGAGACCTTGCCATCGGGGTCCCTTAGGGTCTCGCTCTACGCCGGCACTGACCCCGTCACCAAGGATCGGATCTACCTCCGCGAGACGGTGCCAGCCGGGCCGAACGCCGAGGCCGAAGCGCAGAGGATCCTTGCGGGCTTCATCCATGAGGTCTACGAGCGTCGTCATCCCCGCACCGACGCAACGGTGCGCCAGCTTATCGAGCGGCACCTCGCCGACGCCAAGCTTGGCATCAAGACTCGCATCAACTACCGCAGCCAGGCTGAGAAGCACATCATCCCCTGCATCGGGCGGCACAAGGTCCGCGCTATCAACGCCGACATCACCGATTCCTTCTACTCAGAGCTACGACGGTGCCGCGACCACTGCGACGGTCGAGCCCAGGTTCAGCATCGGACGACCCAACCGCACGACTGTGACGGGCGCTGTAAGCGGCACGTTTGCAAGCCGTTGAGTGAGTCGAGCATTCTCTACATTCACCAGATCCTCAGCGGAGCGTTCCGGCGGGCCGTTCGCCTGAAGTGGGTCTCGGTGAACCCGATCGACTTCGCCGAGGCGCCGGCGGCGCCAAAGTCGAATCCTCGCCCTCCATCGGCGGACGAGGCGGCGAGGATCATTGCCGAGGCGTGGAAGGACCCCGACTGGGGCACGCTGCTCTGGCTCACGATGGTCACCGGGAACCGCCGGGGAGAACTCTGTGGGATCCGCTGGCGCCACGTCGACCTCGCCAATGGCGTCCTCCACGTCCAGCGGTCGATTGGGCAGTACGGGAAGACGACGTGGGAGAAGGACACCAAGAACGAGGGCGACCGTCGAATCGTCTTGGACCCTGATACCGTGCTCGTCTTGTCCGAGCATCGGGAGCGCTGTGTCGGGCGCGCTCGTGCTGTCGGCGTCGAGCTGGCAGGCGATGCATTCGTCTTCTCTCGCGACCCAGGCGGTCGGGATCACCTGAGGCCCGACTCAGTCACACAGCGGTACAGCCGACTTGTGAGCCGGCTCGGGATCGAGACCTCCATCCACAAGCTGCGCACCTACAACGCTACCGAACTGCTCGCCGCCGGCCTGGACATTCGCCAGGTTGCTGGTCGTCTCGGTCACGGCAGCGGAGGCGTCACAACGATGCGCCATTACTCGGCCTGGGTATCGGAAGCTGACCAGCGCGCAGCCGGTACCATCGCGCCGCGGATGCCTCCGCGCCCGCGCCTTGCAGACCTTCCGCCGCGAGTCGAGATCGATCCGAAGCACCCCTTCGAGAAGCTCGCCGTCGAGCTGCGTGACCGTATCTACGAAGGCGGTCTGGCTATCGGACTGCCGATTCCATCGGTCAAGGACCTGGCGAAGCAACATGGCATTTCGCCGTCGACGGCGCTGCGAGCAGTACAGCTCCTAAGCGAATGGGGCCTGGTTCGGGTCGAGCCTGGGATGCCGACGCTGGTCGCGCCCCGAACGGCCGAGCCGGACGTCGCTGTCGCCGAAGTACGACCAAACCAGGTGGGCGAGGCGGGCGCACCAATGCCGCTTGAGCTGGAAGTACGCCGGCTCGGCGTCCCGATCGCAACGCTTCGCACGCTGGCCGACCCCACCGATACCGGGTCTCTGCATCGTTTGCTGCTCGGCGCGGTCAAGCGCCACGGTTGCCAGCCCTCGGAAGTCGACGACTTCGAACTGATCGTCCGCGCGGCTGTCGACCAAGCGGTGGTTGCAACGTACGTCGCCGCCGCCCCGTGAGTACGCAGACGACGGGAGATTTGCAAACCACATCCGGGTGGCCCGTTTGAACGCATGTAAAGCTCAACCAAAGGAGGAGCGTCGTTTGCTGCTACGACGACCGGTCAGCCGTCAGGCGAAGTCGGGCTGACAGTTATGTCGAGCGCCTTCGCAGCTACCGGTTGGCGCGGCATGAGGATCGACCTCCGGCTGGCATACTGACACCCACGTGTCAACGGCGCCGAGCAGTGGGGGAGTAATGACTGAGGGCTCGAGCAGTTCGAACTCTGGGGCGAGCGATTCCGTTGCATATAAGGCGATTCCCGACACGCTCGCTCCGGATGACCCGCGGCTGATCTTATGTTCGCGCGCGGATGAGTGGGGTGTGGGATGGGAATGGGTACAGAGACCTGGGGTGCAGGGGCGATATCCCGACTGGATGCTTCGTCTAATTGTAAAAGCTGGCAGAGGAAGTGTTCGGGTGATTGTCACGAAGGAGCAGGCGGCGGAGATACTCACTCTCGGCCCCTTCTCTATTACGGCATTGTCGCCATATCACGCCTACTTCTTTGCCGACGGCGTCATCGAAGCATCGATAACTGGACTTGGCCCAATGTACCTGCCGGTCTATACGAACCTGCGCGGTCAGACCTGGGTACACGAGTCCAGAGAATATCCCGACGCGCGCCTCAGGGAATTCTCGCTCCACCCTCCTCCCTGGCGTGTTGAGATTAGCGGCCTGCCGGTCGGCGTCAAAGTTGAGATCGGCACTGCTAGCGAGCGATTCGCGGTATTTGACCACCTTCTGGATAGCGAAACCATTCGGATCTCGGGTGTTCCCTTTCAGGGACACGATGAGGCGGTATCCGTCTTGGAGGAGATTAGAAACGATCTTGCCTTCGAGTTCGATCTCAAGTATGGCGCGGGCTTCGACTTGCGTCGTCGCCCGAGGGGCCGATCCGAAACCCGTGGCGGTGTGGCCAACCAGCAGCTTCCGGCGCCGAAATGGCCGCAGAATCGGTATTCCGCTGACTCGTTGTCCCTGTATTGGTATGCCCGGTCCGCGAGAGGTCTGCCCCTGCTCGAGTATTTGGCCTATTACCAAGTCCTTGAGTACTACTTTCCTCATCACCTCCAGCGACAGTCGATTACTGCACTCCGCGAGGAACTGAAGGATCCACGATTTCGGGCGGACAGCGATGACGATCTCTCGCGGATTCTGCAGATCGCATCGACCGGCATCGGTTCTCGAGGGAGCGAGGAAGATCAGCTTCAGGCCACATTCCGGGGAACGGTCACGAAGGAGAATCTGCTTGATTTCATCATTTCGCACGAATCTGTCCAGAAAGACTTGACAGGCAAGCGGATCTTAGCTGGCGTCCCGCAGTTAAATCTTCAGGACAAGGGAAGCGATATCCGCGACCAGCTCGCAAGGCGGGTATACGCGATTCGTTGTCGAATAGTACATTCAAAGGTTGACGGTGGTGCGAGGCAGTCCTCTCCGTTGTTACCATTCTCCGAGGAGGCAGGTCGGCTGAGCGCCGATATACAGGTTCTCCACTTTCTCGCGCAGAAGGCAATCATTGTAGGAAGTACGCCGCGCCAGCGGGCCCAATGAAGCACTACCTGGGTATTGCCCCGTTTAGCTGCCGGCCTAGCTTCGGGCCCAGTCTGGGCATGGGCGAGCCTGCTCGCCCCGCAGAGCGAGGCGGGCGGCATCCTTTGAGTCCGAGTTGCCGTCCTCGGTCGCTCCACGTCGGCCGCGTGCGTGCGCAGGCCAATGGGGTCGGCGCCGGAGCCCTGCCACCGGTAGGCCGAGCCAGTCCCAGCATCGACGAGCTGGTTTAGATCGGGACCGTCGACGACGGTCCCGAGGTGGCGGCGCGAATCGCCACCGATCATGCGTACATTGACCCGCGTGGCGACGAGAGGGTTCCATCCCATCGACTCGCCACGCGCCCAAACTGACCTGGTCGCCCGCCCGACACCGACATCCATCGGATACCACCGGCGGCCGCCCGTACCGACTGAGAATCGGTGACCGCCGCGTCGGGGTCGCCGTGCGGCTGCTCCGATCCCTGGTCTGCAGCGAAGGCGCCTAACATTTGAACATGTCGAGAGATTCCCGCGATCGTGAAGGCGCCCCCGAACCCACGGATGTGAGTTCACCGACTCTGCGAGAACTTGGCCCCAGGTACGACGAGAAGCACCATGGCCTCTATGTCGACATCCTTCGCGATGCTCTCGAGCGGGTGAACGCCACTGCGCCCCGCAACATCGCCCTCACCGGGCACTACGGCAGCGGGAAGAGCAGCGTTATACAGGGACTGCTCACCAGCATCGACTCCAAGAAACATGCCATTAGCATTTCCTTGTCGAGCCTAGGGATCACGGGCTCCGACGATGGTGAACCTGACACGAGCCCGGACCGCAGCGTCACCAACCAGATCCAGAAGGAGATCGTCAAACAACTTCTCTATCGCGAACCTCCCTCGAGGATGCGGGCATCGAGGTATCACAGGATCCAGCCATTCAGGTGGACTCTGGCATTGACCTGGGCCATTGCCGGTTCGGCAGCTGTAGTTGCTCTCGTCAAACTGGTAGGACGACCCCAGCGGCTCGGAAGCAACTGGGACCTACTCCTCCTCGCCGCTGGCCTGGTCGGCGCTGCGGTCCTTCTGACACAGTGGCGATTCAGGGGCCGCATCTGGCTTGAGAAGCTTTCGGCCGGTCCTGCGTCGATCTCGCTGACTGGAAGCAGCAACTCATACTTCGATGACTACTTAGACGAGATCGTCTACTTCTTCGCAGTGTCGAAATGCCGGGTAGTCATCTTTGAGGATCTGGATCGGTTCAATGATGCATACATCTTCGAGACGCTCCGCGGGTTGAACACCATCCTCAACAGTGCAAAGCAGCTTGAGGCAGATAGCCCGATTCGGTTCATTTATGCAGTCCGCGACAGCATCTTCGAGCTACTAGACGCGGAGCTGTCCGACGGCCAGCCGGAGACGATGGACGGTGCACGGCTCGACCTGACGCGCAACGCAGCCAATCAAATCGACGCGCCCAGCACAAGTCGAACGAAGTTCTTCGACCTCGTTGTGCCCATGGTGCCTTTTATCACCTACCGCACTTCGCGAGACCTCATCGCGAAGGAAATGGCGGATAGTCCTCATGTCCCTTCGGGTGAAGTGATCAAGCTCGTTGCAAGCCACATCACCGACATGCGTCTGATTCGGAACATTCGCAACGAGTACGAAGTCTTCCAAACCAAAGTCTTGCCGCCAACCGGTCTCGCAGGGCTTAGTGCGGACAAGTTGTTTGCAATGATGGTTTACAAGAACCTTTACCTGAGTGACTTCGAGAAGATCAAGACTGGCGATAGCAGGCTTGATCAAGTCTACAACGCATATCGAGAACTCGTAAATGAACAGATCGCAATTCGACAATTGCGCATCCGCCAGGCGCGACGCCGCTTAACTGCATCCGCGCTCACCCCGGAGCGATGTCAGGAGCGAGGGGAGCGCCTGGTCGAGTTCCTCAAGCTCGTATACCATTTTATTGGATACAGCCATTATCAACTTCAGCAGATACAGCTGCGTGCCAACGGAACCGCACATACCGCAGACAAGGCTACTGATGCCAGGTTCTGGCGCGACGTCCTGGTCGACCCGGTGCGAGTTGAAATGGTACTCCCTACCGGAGCGTCTAAAGTCCTCCACCAGGGCGAACTCGAAACCATCCTGGGTACGAAGTTGCGACCGACAGACTGGATGGATAACGTCCGGTCCTCGTTGCGAGTCGAGATCGACTCAATCCGGGATGAGGTCGAAACGCTACGTCGGGCAGACTTGGCGAGCATCCTCAACCGGACAGATCTCACTATCACCGTCGGCGAAGAAGAGCTTCCTCTGCGGGACCTGGCTGACCAGGTACTTAGGTCCACTTTGGTGGTCGATCTCTTGGCGGCTGGGTATATAGACCAGAACTTCGCTCTCTATGTCGCGCAGTATTACGGCGTACATGTCGGACCCTCGGCGATGAACTTCATCTTGCATGTCCTTCAGCAGGATACTCAGGACTTCCATTATCGCTTCGATTCGCCGTCCGACATTGAGGCTTTGGTCGAAGAGTTGGGTCCGGACTTCCTCGGAGAAGAAGGCGCCTACAACGTTGACATTTTCGATTACCTTCTTTCGGACGGTGGAAACGAGCTCATCAAACCTGCCATTGCCAAGCTCTCCCGCGGTGGCGCCGGGGACCGGCTGTTTTTGGACGCCTATATCTCTGCGGGTCAGCATCGCGCCGGACTCATCCGGCGGCTAAGTCCGCTGTGGGGCGAGATCTTCGCTTACCTTGTGGACGCCAGTAACGTCAATCCGGCGGAGGCCCCGCGTTGGTTCAGCGCAGCCCTGGCAAGCGCATCGCCGGACTTGGAGTACAACAGCAGCGAGGCTGTGCGTCACGCGATTGAGAACGTGGCTGATGCGATGCCGGCTTTTACTGATACCGCGTTGGATGGCGGATCTGCGGAGGTGATCGCCATGGTGTCAGCAAGTCTCGGTCTCGAATTTCCCAATCTCGCCCGGATGGTTTCGGAGGTGCGCGAGCAAGTCGTTGCATGGAATGCCTACCGAGTCAACCGCGCGAACCTAACGGCCGCCCTGGGCTCACCAAACGCCGGCCTGTCACTCGACGCGTTGGCGGCCGCCGACCCGGGTGTACAGGAACATGCGATTGATCGCCTCGAGGACTACATCTCCGTTCTTCGCGAGGATCCGACTCTATATTCGGTCGAGGACCCCGCGACCTTCGTCTCCGTGCTCAACGCGTTGAGCGATGCCTCACATGACCACCTCCGCGAGGTGCTGGATCGAGCAGCCCCGGAATGCCGAGTCGATGATCTACGCGATGTGCCGGAATCGATCTGGCCGGCCGTCATCGCCTCACAGAGGTGCCACGTGTCAATCTCGAATGTCACCGCGTATCTTGAGGTTGCCGACGACGTTGACGAGGACCTGGGTCGACTGCTAGCCGACGCTGGCGCTGTGGAGGATGCCGAGTCAGCGGCAGATTCCGACAGAAACGCTCTCGCAGTGCGAATCGCGAACAGTGAGCACGTGCCACTAGGACGACTCGAGCCGCTCTTAGTGAGTTTGGACAGTCTTGTCTCGGCGCAGAGCATCAGTAGGCCGATCGGTCCCGTTGTTCCGGATCTCGTGGATGCGGGCGTTCTGGCTGACGATCAATTCGCCTTCGTTCGCATCGACAGCGCCGATTGGATGACCAAGGAGCGCCTAATCAACGCCTCGGAGGAGTTTGCCGAGTATCTGCCGCATTTGGATCTCTCTAACGAGGATCTGACGAACCTATTCCGCAGCGCGAATGTGTCTCCCGTCGTCAAGACTGCCGTCTTGGAAGGACGGGCGTCGCTCCGAGATATGAGCCAAACAGCCGCGAATGTCGTGACCGCCGAGGCGCTCGCGGAAGATCTTCCCGTCGCTTCCTCCGTCTTGGTCGCCTTGACTGGAGCGGGGGCGCAACCTGAGCTCGTCCTGCAGCTCCTCGTTCGGCAAATGGACCAGATGCCAATCGAGGACACGTTCTCAGTCCTTGGCGCCATGCCTGAGCCGTACCGTAGCGTTCCCGCCTCCACTAGCACTGCCCCTGTGACCATATCAGCGGACAGTCGCGAGCTCTTCGATCGGCTGGCCAAGAGCGGGCATCTGCAGCCACCGAGGAAGGTCCGATTGAAAAATCTCGTCCAGGTCGCTCGGCATAGCCAATAGGGCGTGGTCAGTGCACCGCTTCCGGTACGGCTGGCGAGGTTGGCCGGACTGACCCGCCATTCTGGCGCACGAGTGAGCGATCGAGGCGAATGGGTTTGCCGGATACTGCAGCCTCAGTTGTGGCAGCAATCGCCGTGGCCAGCAGGCCAGGTGCCTCCTCGTGCAGCCGGTGGCCGGCCTCATGTGCAATTATCAATTCGCCCCTCCACCGACGTGCGTATTGCAGTTGCGCCAGTTGCCATCTCTGGTCGACCTCGGCCAACGAGAGCGGGCGGTAGAGCTCTGGCCGCTTGGCTTGGAACCACCGCCAGATTGCGCTGCCGACAACAACCGTCGGGGGTCGTACCGACGGCTCCACAGCGGCGTACTCATCAGCGCTCGCCGCAACGTCCCACCTCCAGCCGCGGCCAGCACGGGTCGGAACGGCGTCGTCTAGCTCTGGCCGCGCTGGATCGGTGGCGAGGTTGAGTCTTGGGTCCACGGCGTCGACCAGGACGAGCCCGGCGACCGCGGCCGGCCATCTGATCGCGAACGCGTCAGCAATCTGACCGCCCAGCGAATGACCGACGAGAACGACTGGGTGCGTGACGCCGGCAATCTTTAGCAGTTCACGTAGCTGCGCTGCTGCCCAGCTGGCAGGCAGAGGCCTGGACGCCTGTTGGGACGGCAAATCGTCGCTGCCCCCGCACCCCGAGCGGTCGTACGACACGATCGTGGTCAACTTCTCGAGCCGCGCGGTGACTGATGTCCAGACACTCGCAGTGTCGCCAAGGCCGCTGATAAGGACGACCGGCGGAGTCCCTTCTCCGGTGGTGTACACGGCGAGTCCGGTGCCGTGAACATCGAGCTTCCGTGCGTCTACCTGGCTGGTGGCCATAGATCCAAGTTAGCGTCCTCAGGCTTGCCTCGCATAGGATTGCATATCGACTGTCGGACGGGAACGAGTGTATGGCTGACGACACGCCTCTCGACAAGCGCAGGAGGCTTGGACGCGAGCTGCGCAGATTCCGCCAGAGGGCAGGCTTGACCGGTCCCGAGTTGGCGAGACGGATCGGCACCACCCAATCGCGGGTGAGCCGAATCGAGAACTCAGTAGTGAAGCCCAAGATTTCCGATGTCAAGGCGTGGGCCGACGCCACATCTGTGACGGCTCGCGAGCGCGACCAGCTCCTGAAACTCGCTGAAGATGCCCTGACCGAACTGTCCGAGTGGCAAGCCGTACTGAAGGGCTCCTTGGCCGGACGCCAGCGCGAGCTGATGGCGACGGACAAGGTCGCGCGCGAGATCCGGCATTTTCAGCCCTATCTCGTGCCAGGCCCGTTCCAGACCCCTGACTATGCCCGAGCGGCTATCACGGGCAGCAATCTCACGGGTGAGATCGATGTTGAGCAAGCAGTGGCCGACCGGATGGAGCGCGGCCGGCGGATTTTGAAGGCGCGCAGCCCGCGGTATGACGCCGTTCTGATGGAGGCCGGGATTCGGTGGCGTCCGATGGGTTGCCCGCCAGGTACGCGCGCTGAGCAGTGGCAGAGGCTGATCGACTTCGCGGAGGCGCCGCACATCAGCATCCGCGTGATCCCGCTCGACGCCGAGCTGGTCGTCGCACCGATGGTCGGCTTTGTCATGGTCACACTCAAAGATCCCGACGAGCCGCCGGTCGTCCGAATGGAGACGCCCGCCATTCACATGGCATTCTCAGGAGCCGACCAGGTTGCGGCGTTTGAGCTGACGTGGAGCCGAATGGCCGACGCCGCGCTAGACGCAGATGAGTCGATTAGGCTGTTGCGGCAACTGATTCGAACCGAGAGGAGCTAGCGAGTGGCCAACGATTCTGCGTCGAACGTCCCTAGCCTGGAAGAGTTCGCGGGCTGGAGGAAGAGCAACACGAGCGACGATGGCGCGTGCGTCTACATTGCCGACGGCCCAGACGGCTGGGTGGCTCTTCGCGACAGCGAAGATCCCTCCGGTGCTGTTGTACGAATTCCGCGCAAGTCCTGGGATCACTTTGTCAAGGGGATCGCGAACGGCTCTGTGAAGCCCGCCGACTTCTAATGCCGAACGTCGAGGGCGCGAGACGCCAGCAGATCGCCGCCCAAGCCGCCCGCAGTCGGCGGCTCGTGCTTTCAGCCGTCGGCGTCTCGTCCCTCGGCGATGGAATGTGGACAGCCGCCGTTCCTCTTGCAGCGGCAGCCATCGACCGCTCTGCAGCGTCCGTCGCCGCAGTTTCGGCGGTTGGTCTGCTCCCATGGCTCGTCGTCGCACCGATCGCGGGCGCGCTCGTGGACAGATGGCCGACCAGGCGGGTGCTGGTCCTGAGCGACCTGCTGCGTGCAGCAGTCATCGCGCTGCTTGTGGTTACGTTTGCCACCCACGCGATCTCAGTCCCTATCCTAGCTTTCTCTGCCTTTCTCGTGGTGTCCGGTTCGATCTTCCATGGGGCTGCGCAGCAGTCGTTGGTCGCGGATCTGACCGAAGCTGAGCCGGAAGTCCGCGACACCATGAACGCCCGAATGTCGTCCCTCGACGTTGCGGGCGCGTCTCTAGTAGGACCTCCCGTTGGGTCTGTCGCCTACGCCGTGACGGCATGGCTTCCGTTCCTCGCAGACGCGGTTTCGTTCGCCTTCTCGTCGATCTGCCTCGCCTTCGTGCGCCCGCAATCGAGGCCCCGGGCAACTAACCAGCACGAATCCGTACGCGCCGCCATCCGCGCCGGCGGTGCCTTCTTGCTGGGTCATCGAGAACTTCGAACTCTGGCGCTCCTGACCGGAGTAGCGAACCTCACGACCAACTGTGCGCTGGTCGTACTCGTCCTCTACGCCGCTGACGGCGATGGCCTCGATCTCAGCCCCGCCAGATATGGCCTCCTGATCGCGGCCCTGGCGGTCGGCGGCGTTGTGGCAGGCCCGATTGCTCCGCGTGCCCTGCGCCGTTGGGGAGCACGCAAACTTGTCATGGCGTCGCTGGTCACGCGTGCCCTGGTCTGGCCGGCAATAGCGCTGACTGACCAGCCATTCGTGGCGGGGATCGCGCTCATGGTCGCCGGTATGGCGTCAACATTCGTCACCGTCACCGTGACATCGGCGCGCCAACAACTTAGCCCGCGGGAGATGCTCGGAAGGGTCGTAACTGCCTTCCGCACGATCGGCAATGGTGCCGCTCCTCTCGGCGCACTGCTCGGTGGAGCGTTAGCTACTCTGGTCGGCCTTCGGGGCACCCTGCTGCTCGCCGGTGGAATCCTCGCCCTTGCATCGGTGGTACTGCTGCCCCGTCTCATGCGCTCGCAGAGCCTGCGATAGTTCCCGGCTTACCGACTTCCTAGGCCCCGGTTCTGAGCTGGACCGGGGCCTCGCTGCGTGTCCGGACTCGGTCCGCCGCGACCGCTGCTGCTGCCCATGGCTTGACTACTGCATAAAACTGCATACGCTTAGCATGCGACTTATGCAGTTTTATGCGATTGGAGAGACAGATGAGTGCTGTGGTGAGGAACCAGGGGCAGTCGACGCAGCGCGCCTTCTATGGCGTGGGGGACTTCGCTCGGGCGCTCGGGATCGGCGAGATGTCGGTCTACCGAGCCATTCATGCGGGGCGCTTGCCGGCGCTCAAGTTCGGCGGCCGGTACATGGTGCCCGCCAAGGTTCTTGACCAGCTGGTCGAGGCCGCGATGCACGGCGGCCTTGTCGACATTGACGAGTGGGAGCCGGGAGCTCAGGGCGGTGTCGCGTTATGACCCGCCGTGGAGGTGCTGGACAGCCGCTCTCCGCATGGGATTGCGGCGCGAAAAGGCAGGACCGGCCCCGTCAGGGCGCCAACCGATCCGGGGCCGGTTCTCCCGTCACTCAGGTACGAGTTCGAGAGGTCTACAGCATGACTGACGCAGTACAGGCGGGTACGGAGTGGGTGCCGCGGTTTGGGATGTTGGAGGTCCCGCGTGATCGCGCGGAGCTGATTCGTGGGTTGTTTGAGTTGGCGGCGTGGGTGGCGGATCATCCGGACCTGCCGATGCCGTGGGTCAGCGCGGTGATGATTCCGTGCGAGTCCGGGTTTGAGCGCGACGTTCGCGTGGTCGGGGATGTTGCCGAGGCGCTGGGTGTTGTGTCGGCTTTTGCCGCCGATGGTGCCTACGTGGCGCAGGGGCGGTTCGGGCCGATGGTGCATGTCAAGTGCATCGTCCGCCCGGTTCCGCATGGAGTGGACGACCCGGCTGAGGTTGACGCGGCGGGTGGTTCGCGATGAGTGCGCGACCGGAGCTTGACCTGGCGTGGCGGATGCACGATTCGGCCGCGGCGGCGGTCGACAAGGCGGACACGAAGGCCGGTTTCGCGGCGACGGTGGAGACCGCGCTCGCGGCGGTGGTGCTGACGCTGGTGTCGCAGTCGGACGGCGACCCGGTGATCGGGCGGGTGGCGTTCGGTGTGGCGCTGGTGGCGCTGGCGGTGGCCTTGGGTTCGGCGTTGCTGGTGGTGGTGCCGCGGCTGCATCGTCCGGCGGATGCGCTGGTGCCGGGGGAGTTTCTGTACTTCGGCGCGGTGCGTCGCCGCTCGGTCGAGCAGCTGCTCGACCGCCACATCGACCCGCAGCTGTCTGGCGAGAAGATCGCCGACCCGCTGGTGGCGGTGACGCATCAAGCCAAGCGGCTGGCGGACATCGCGTGGACCAAGCACCAGTGGCTGCGGGTGTCGTTCGCCGCGGCCGTCCTGGGTGCGGTGCTCACGGTCACCGGTGTGCTGGTCGGTGGTGCGCGATGATGCGGCGGCCGACCAGGACCGAGGGCGTGTTGGTCCCGAAATTCACTCTCGCCACGATGGGCCTGCTGGCCGCCGGCGTGGCCGCGGTCGCGTGGGACAAGGCACCGGCGGTGACCGAGCTGGGCTGCTGGACGGCCGCGACCGGCGCAGTCGGTCTCGTGACCGCCGGCCTGCTGTTTTGGCGGCTGCTGCACGGCGCCCTGATCGCGGCCCCGCTGTGGGTGCTACTGGCCGGGGCCGCGGGGATGCGGCTCGAGGCGCCCGGTGGCGCGGCCGGATGGGTGATCGCCGGTGGCGTGCTGCTACTGGTCACACTCGCATTGGTGGCAGTGAACCGCCCAGTCGGCGGCGGTCTCGCGGCCGCCCTGTGGCTCGGCTACGCCAGCTTCGTACTGCGGGCGCTGCCGGAGACGATCGCTGCTTCGGCCCGCTGGTGGCAGCTGCTGCTGGCCGCCGGCGTGGTGCTGCTCGGCACGGCGGGATTCACGCTGCGGTCGCGGTCCAGCTCGCGCGGTCTGCTGCGGCGCCTGGGTCGCGCCGGTCGGGTGACCGACGGCCTGGCATCGGGCTGGGATGTGCGGCGGGTGTCGTCGGCGCGGATGCTGCGCAAGAAGGCCAAGATCGTCCGCCCGTCACTGGCGCAGCTGCCGGCGTGGAAGCGGCGGTCCGTGCCGCTCACCCAGCTGGGCACGACGGTCGCGACGGTCGGCTGGGTCAGGGTCCGGTCGTCGGCGGAGGATCACACGATCACGTTCGCGGGTCCGCGCGCCGGCAAGACCGGTCTGTTGATGGGGCATCTGCTCGACGCGCCGGGCGCGGTGATCGCCACCAGCACGAAGACCGACATCCTCGACATCACTCGCACCCAGCGGGCCAAGCGCGGCCCGGTGTGGGTGTTCGACCCCGACGGTCTCACCACTGATGGCTCCACGATCACGTTCGACCCGCTGGTTGGCTGCACCGACCCCGGTGTGGTGATGGACCGCGCATCGGACCTGCTCGACGGTGTCGGCGCCAAGTCCGACGACGCCGAACACTGGTTGAACCTGGCCCGGCAGGCTCTGACGGCGTTGATGCACGCCGCCGCGCTCGGTGGCTACACGATGGCTGATGTTCAGCGCTGGATCGCCCACCCCGACGACGACGCCAAGTCCGACGTGCTGTGGCAGCTGCGGGTCGCGAACGCGACTGGGTTCGAGCAGCAGGCGATGCAGTTCTTCACCAACAACGAGCGCACCCGCTCCAGCATCTCCACCACGATCATGCCCGCCCTGTCCTGGCTGTCGGTGCCCACCGCCGCCGCGGCCGCCGCACCGGGCGGGGTGCCGTTCGACGTGGAGCGGCTGCTGGCCGAGAACGGCACCGTGTACCTGCTCGGTGCGGAGGACAAGAAGACCGCACCACTCGTCACCGCGCTGACCGCGCACATCGCGCGCCAGGCCAAGGCGCTCGCTGTTAGGACGCCGGGGCGCCGGTTGGACCCGCAGCTGACGATGGTGCTGGACGAGGCCGCGCTGATCTGCCTCATCCCCCTCGATAGGTGGACCGGTGACTTCGGCTCCCGCGGCATCACGCTGCACATCTCCGCCCAGTCGCGCGCCCAGCTGCGCGACCGGTTCGGTGAGGCCGCCACCGGCGCGCTGGTGACGAACGTGACCACGAAGGTGCTGCTGGCCGGCACCAGCGACGACGACGACCTGCAGTTCTGGTCAACGCTGTGCGGGGAACGGCTAGAGCAGGTCGCCACCCGCGACCGCACCACCGGCGGAGTGTCGATCAGCGACCGCCGCGTCCCGGTCCTCACCCCAGGCCAGGTCGCCCAGTTGCGCGCCGGGCAGGCGCTGATCATCACCCGCGGCATGCCGCCCGCGATCGGGCGGGTCAAGATGGCGTGGAAGCGCCGCGACCTGCGCATGGAGCGGTTCCACAACCGCCGCAGCGTCCAGTGGGCCACCTGCCACCTGGCCGCGCTCGAGAACCGGGTCGGCGCCCGGCTGCTCACCGGCACCGCGCTGCTGCGCGACCAAGTCGTCGACGGGATCGACCGCATCGACGCCGCGCGGCAGCGGATCACCGCCCCCGTCGTACGGCGGATCGCCGCCCGGCTCGACGCCGCGGTGACCCGGCTGGAGGCCACCGACCCGGCCCGCGAACTCATAGCTCGGCTGCGGTTGGCCGGCGCGATGCGCAAGGCCCGCGCCGCTCTCGCCGCGCGCGACACAAGCCGTGCCGGTACGCCGGAACTAGTCGGCTCCGACGACACAGACGGGAGCCGGTGATGACCTTGCTGACTGCCTTGTCGCTGGGTGCTGGCGTGCAGTCAACCACGCTCCTGCTACTGGCCGCCGAAGGTGTACTGCCCGCGCCAGACGTGGCGATCTTCGCCGACACCGGGTGGGAACCGTCGGCCGTCTACCGCCACCTCGACCGATTGGCCGTCGTGGCCGCCGCGGCTGGGATCGAGGTTATCCGGGTCAGCCAGGGAAACCTGCGCGACGACGCGATCGACCCCGAACACCGGTACGCGTCGATTCCGTACTTCATTCTCGCGCCGGAAGGCACCACGCGGGACCCGATCTACGACGACTCCGACCCGGACAACCCGGTGCTGACCGGATACGGCCCGGAGCGCCCGCTGACCCGCGCTGAGCGGGAAGGCATCGGGCGACGCCAGTGCACGGCCGAGTACAAGCTGGCGCCGATCACCCGCAAGATCCGCGAGCTGCTCGGCGCCGCGCCGCCGGAGTTTCGGCGGGTGCCGACCGGGCGGGTGTGCGAGCAGTGGATCGGGTTCTCCACTGACGAAATCCACCGGGTCTCGGACAAGCAGCGAGTCCGGTACCTGACCAGCCGCTACCCGCTGCTGGAGCTGGGTATGTCCCGCAAGGACTGCCAGCGATGGCTGACCGCCCGCGGCTGGGGCCAGACACCGAAGTCGGCCTGCATCGGCTGCCCGTTTCACGGCAACCGCCAGTGGCGGCAGCTTCGTGACACCTGCCGCGCCTGCGGTCACAGCAGGGCCGATCACTGGCGGGGCCTTCCCGGGGCTCTGGCCGCCACCAACCTCGATGTGAGGCTGGACTCCGAGCATCTGTCGTGTGCACACCTCGACAACTGCGGAGCCAGCGACGACGAAGCTGCGATCGTCTGTCGCTGCCCCCGTTTTGATGACGGTGAATGGATCGACGCGGTGGCGTTCGACGCCGCGATCCGCCGTGGCGGAGCCCGTGGTGACGCGCTGCGCGGCACGGCGTACCTGCATCGCTCACGGGTCCCGCTGGGCGAGGCGCCGATCGACCGCGTCACCCGCGCGGAATGGGCTGACCGGCAGGTCGACGTGCTCGATCTCGTCGCCGACCAGGTCAGCGAGATCGGAGACCCGGACGGATGCAGTCCCTACGGCTGCCGGTCGGGGCAGGCCGTCCCGAGCGACGCCGAGACGACCGAAACCACCCACCAGACCAAGTCCCGGACGGAAAGGGGAGTGGCATGACGACCCCGATCAACGGGTCACCGGCCAACGAGCTGCGCGCCTACTACGGCTGCGCCGAGGTCGAGAAGCGCGGTCTGCGCGCCGTGCCTGCCTACGACGAACACGGCTGCCCGACCGGCCTGGTCGCGATCGACGCTGACGAGTTCTGCGACTGGCTGGAAGACCTGTACGAGGGAGATGACTGATGCAGTACGACGACGAGAAGGACCCCGGCACCGCCGCTCTGGCGGCGGTGGCCGGCCTGGCCCGCTCGGTCGAGGCACTGACTCGGGACGTGGCCGCGATGAAGACCGGTCTGCAGCAGACCGCCTCCAAGACCGCCGTAGCGCGGCTAAACGACACCGTCGCCTCACTCGGCAACACGGTCGCCTCGTTCGAGGACCTGCTGACCCGCCTGACAACCAAGCCGAGCAACGGCAAGGCCGCGGCTGCCAGCGAGGTGGAGCCGGTGCGGTCGTGGCTGCGGCTGCCCGAGCACGACGAGGCCGCGGTGCAGGCGGTGCTGAGTGAGCTGCTGCCGTGGATGGAAGGTGTCTATCTGCGGTACGCGACGGCGCGGGACACGCTGCCGCCGTGCTGGCTGTGGCACCCCGAGATCGTCGAGGAACTGCTGTGGCTGATGGGCGCCTGGACCATCGCCTACGAAGGCGAGGAGGCGTCGAACAAGCTCGTCGGTGACTGGCACGACCGGCAACGCCCCGGCGTGACCCGCCGCATCGGCGAGTACGCCCCGGCCTGTGACGTGCTCGCCCATCGCGACGCCGCCGGACAGTCCGCGATCACCGTTCCGCTGGCCGCCGACGCCGACCCCTTCGTCACCTGGTGGGCCACCAGCCGCGACGACAACGGCCCGGCACCGACCCCGGAGCAGATCAAGGCCGGTCGCCGCGGCGGCCTGACCGCCGTACCGAACAG
Source organism: Kribbella swartbergensis (assembly GCF_054784135.1). Taxonomy (NCBI): domain Bacteria; kingdom Bacillati; phylum Actinomycetota; class Actinomycetes; order Propionibacteriales; family Kribbellaceae; genus Kribbella; species Kribbella swartbergensis. The sequence continues at coordinate 80,637 of NZ_BAAGPM010000008.1, read as the reverse complement.
CACCGCTGGAGGCCAGCGATGACCCTCCACGCGATCGACCTACTCGAGCTGTTCGACCCGGGCTCGGTGACGTGGCCGACGATCGCCGCCGGCATTGCCGCACTGCTGCTCGTCGCCGCGACCGTCGCCGCCGTCATCTGGGCGGCCAGGCGCGCGGTTCGCACTGCCGCCGCCGCGATCGAGACCGGGAGGTTGTCGACTCGGCGGGTCTTGATCGCGGTCGCGGTCGTGGCCGCGGTCGGCGTCGCCGGGATCGGCGGTGCCCGCTCGTTCAACGCCGTCTCGGAGAAGTTCGACAGCCCGCTGGTGCCGTTGGTTGCCGACGGCATGATCGTGGCCTGCACCGCGCTGCGGCTCGCGGCGTTGACGCGAGGGTGGCGGATTCCGGGCGCGCTGGTCACGACTTATGTGTTCATCGGCGGCACGGTGTGGCTGAACGTCGACACCGCCCACGGCATCGCCGACGCCGTGGCGCACGCGCTCGCGCCGCTGGCCTACGCGGTGCTGGTCGAGATGCTCGCCCACCTGCTGCGCCTGCACATGAAGCTCGCCCAGCCCGCCAAGCCGAAGCTGTCCGCGCTGACCTGGTTCACCTCGCCGGTGATCACCACCCGCGTGTGGCTGCACCTGTCGCGGACCGGCAGCGACGACCCGGCCGAGGCCCGGGCGCTGGTCCAGCAGGTCGTGCGGATGGCGTCGCGGCTGGCGACGCTGTGCCCCAGCCGCAAGCTGTGGCCGTTCGACGCCGCCCGCGCCGCGAGGACCGCCTGTCTGCACACCATCCGCGACGGCCTCCTGTCGGCCAGCCAGCTTGCGGCGCTGCTGCCGGCGACCGGGCGACTGGCCCCGGGTGAACTGCTCGCCCTGGTCGATTCCGCAGCGCTCGGTCTGACCAACACCAGCGAACCGGGTGTCGAGGAGGCGACTCGGGCCGAAACCAAGCCGGAGGCTGCACCGGTGTGGCTGATCGCGTACCTGCTCGGTGCACTCCGCACCGACACGACAACCGCACCGGTGCACCACGCCACCCGCACCGCACCGCCCGCACCGGTGCACCACGACGCCCCGAGCGGTGCAGCCGCACCGGTGCACGCACCGCACCGCACCACCGACACGGCCAAGAGCACCGACAAGTCGCCCGCCGCTGCACCACACAAGGGCGCGGGACCCTCGGATGCCGAACTGCTCGACGCGGTGATACGGCACGCCGCCGAGCACGGCGGTGCACCGCTCGGACAGCGCGAGATCCGCCGCGCCACCGAGGAAGCCTTCGGCCGCCCGGTCGGCTTCAGCCGGGCCAAGCGCCTCCAGGAACTGGCCGGGTGGGCCGAGCCCGGCGACGACAGCGCCACACCCGCGCCGCAGGTCCGTGGACAGCTCCAGCTCGTCACCGAGCCCGGTGAACCCACCCCTGACGACAGCCCTGACAAGACCCCTGACAGCGAACCCGAGCCGATGACCGACCGCGACCTCGAAACGAGCACCAGCCGATGAGCACCCACAGCAGGAGACCAGTGACCAGCAGCCAGAACAGCAACGAACCCGCAGCGACGATGACCAAGCCGACGATTCAGCAGCAGCCAGCAGGCAGCAGCAAGAACCAAGAACTCAGATCACACCAAGGCATCACGATCAAATGGAGCCTCGACTCCGCTTCGTGTCGTCGTATCGGCCTGCCGCCTGCGTCGGCCGTCGGCACCGGCGCGCCGGTCGCGGCGGTGGCCATCGAGCGGGCTGGGGGTGGCTCGTGCTGAGCATCTCCAGCGGGCATCGGGCCGACTACCTGACCGGCGCGGTCGCGGCGGGCCGGGAGAACTACTACACCGGCGCGGTCGCTGCCGGCGAGCCGCCCGGGCGGTGGTTCGGTAAGGGCGCGGAAGCCCTGGGGTTGTCCGGTGAGGTCGATACCCAGGACATGACCGCGCTGTACGAGCGGTTCATCGACCCGCGCGACGAGGCGTTCCATGACCCGGCGCGGTGGGACGAGGCCGAGACCCTCGGCCACACCGGGCGGGCGTACAAGTCCGAGGAGCAGGTGTATGCCGATGCACTGGCCAAGGAGCCCGGTGCATCACCGGAGCGGCGCGCCGAGCTGCGTGCACTGGCCGGGAAGGCGGTGCGCAAGAACGTCGCGTTTCACGATGCGACGTTCTCGGTGCAGAAGTCGGTGACGGTGCTGCACACATCGTTCGAGGCCCAGGAGGTGCAGGCCCGCACCGCCGCCGAGGCGGCGCGCCGTGCACTGGCCGAGGCGCACCGCACCGGTGACCGCGATGCGGTGCACCGGTGCACCACGGCGGTGCGCCAAGCAGAGGCCGAGGCGGTGCACTGGGCCAAGCATCGGCAGGCGGTCGAGGACGCGATCTGGGCCGGGAATCAGGCCGCGTTGACCTACCTGGCCGACAAGGCCGGTTACACCCGCGTCGGCCACCACGGCGGCGCGGCCGGGCGCTGGGACGACGCTCACGACTGGGTCGTGGCGTCGTTCTTCCAGCACGACTCTCGCGACCACGACCCGCAGTTGCACATCCACAACGCGATTCTGAATCGCGTGCAGGGCAGCGACGGGCAGTGGCGCACGCTCGACTCGAAAGCGCTGCACCGCTACAAGCCGGCCGCCGGCGCGGTCGGCGAGCGCGTGATGGAACAGCACCTGACGCGCTCGCTCGGGGTCCGGTTCGCGATGCGCCCCGACGGCAAAGCCCGAGAGGTCGTGGGAATCGAGCAGGCCGTGATGGACCTGTTCAGCTCGCGGCGCCGCGCGATCACAAAAAAGACCGCGAGACTGGTTGCCGAGTTCGAGACCAAGTTCGGCCGGGAGCCGAACAGCCTGGAATTGGACCGGCTCCAGCGCACCGCCACGCTGGCGACCCGCCGATCGAAATCGCACGACGGTGAGACCGTCGCGCAGCGGCTGGAACGCTGGGATCGGCAGCTGCGAGCCGAGGTCCGCGGGGGACTCGGCAAGGTCGCACACGACGTGCTCGCGTTGCGGCAACGCCAGTCGCTTCCCGGCCGGATCAACGAGGCGAAGGTCCTCGAGACCGCCCTGGCCGAGGTGCAGACAGCACACGCGACTTGGCGCGCGTCGGACCTGACACGTGCGATCAGCAACGCGTTGCCCGACAACCTGGGCAACCTGAAGCCGGACAGAATCGCCTGGCTACTGGACAGGTTGACCGAACGCGGGTTGAAGCTCGCTCAGCGCGTCGATGCTGACCGTCCCGGGCAGCGCGCGGGCGAGCTCGCGGCGCTGCCCGACGATCTGCGCCGCGGCGACGGGTCGTCGGCGTACTCGGCCCCCGGCGCGACCCGGTACGTGACCCCGGATCACGTCAAGGCCGAGCGGCAGCTCGCCCAGGCCGGCTACGCCCGCGGCGCAGCCGCCATGACCCCGGCCGACGTGGACGCGTTCGTGAAGCGGCTCGCCGCCGACGGGCTGCAGCTCGGCGACGACCAGGCCGCCGCGGTGCGCGGCATCCTCACTTCGGGTGCGAAGGTCGAAACCCTGATCGGCCCGGCCGGCACCGGCAAGTCCCGCGTCGTCGGTGCCCTCGCCAAGGCGTGGGAAGACCCCGACCTATGGGGAGGCGCGCAGCGCCGGACGGTCGGGCTGGCCGCATCCCAGGTCGCCGCGGAAGTGCTCGCCGGCGACGGCGTCACCGCGCAGAACATCACTCGCTGGCTGATGACCCAGCAGCGACTTACCGACGGCTCGACCATGCCCGAGGACCAGGCGTGGACCCTGCGTGAGGGTGACCTGGTGGTCGTGGACGAGTCCGCGATGGCCAACACCCGCGACCTCGCCCCGATCCACGCACACTGCGATGCGGCCGGAGCCAAGCTGCTGCTGGTCGGTGACCACCGCCAGCTCGCCGCCGTCGGCGCCGGCGGCGGGATGGAACTGGTCACCGCAGGCGCACTCACCCACGAGTTGACCGAAACCCGCCGCTTCCGCGCCGAGTGGGAAGGCCCGGCGTCGCTGCGGCTGCGCGAGGGCGACGAATCGGTGCTGGACGAGTACCACAAGCAGGGCCGCATCCTCGACGGCGGCCACCTCGAAGCCGCCCAGCGCTCCGCGGCCGACGCATGGCTAGCCGACCACCTCAACGGCCGCCACGCGCTGCTGATCGTGGACACCAACGCCCAGGCCGCCGATCTGTCCGCGCAGCTGCGCGCCCGGCTGGTCGAGTACGGCCAGGTCGACGACGAACGCACCGCCTGGCTCGCCTCGACCGGCAACCGCGTCGGCGCCGGGGACCTGATCCAGACCAGGCTCAACGCCTGGCACCTCAACGGCTACCGCGGCAACAAGCGCGCCGCGTTCAACCGCGACGAGTTCAAGGTTTTGGACGTCCTCGAAGACGGTGGCTTGCGGGTCGCGCCGCTGGCCCGCGGCACCCGCGAACCCGTGCCGGGGCAGACGATGGTGCTGCCCGCGAGCTATGTACGCGACTGGATCGCTCTCGGGTACGCCGCCACCGTCCACTCCTCCCAAGGATTGACGGTGGACACCAGCCACCTGGTCGCCACCCAAAACACATCGGTCTACGCGCTGTATGTCGCGATGACCCGGGGCCGGGTCGCGAACACCACCCACGTCGTCACCCAATCCGTGGCGAACCAAGCCGAGTACGGCGAGACAACGACGGCGGCGAAACGGTCGCCGCTGTCAGTGCTACGCGGCGCGTTCGACCTGGACGACCCCCAGCTGTCAGCGTTGCAAACCGCGGCCGAGTCCGCCGCCGAAGCCAACCGGCTCCGCACACCCGCCGAACTGCTCGCCGACGGCATCGCGCTCGCCACCGCCGGGCGCACCGCCCGCTGGCTCGACGAACTCACCGACGCCGGCGTCCTCACCGCCGACCAGCGCACCGCGCTCGCGGTCGAGGACGGCGCCGGAACCCTCGACAACCTGCTGCGCCGGGTCGAGCTGGCCGGACACGACCCGCGCCGGGTCCTGACCGACGCGATCCAGCAGCGGTCGCTGCACGACGCCCACCGGATCAGCCACGTCCTCCAGGACCGCATCAAGCGCGCCGGCGGCAGCCTCGACCCGGTCGGTGACACCTACACCGACCGGCTCCCACACATCGATGACCCGAAGTGGGCGGCATACCTGGCCGGCCTCGCCGCTGAGGCCGACGCCCGCACCGCCGAACTCGGCGAGCAGGTCGCCGCGGAACTGCCACAGTGGGCGGTCGAGGCCTTCGACAGGCCACCAACCGACCTCGGCCGAGAGCGCGACGTGTGGATTCGGCGCGCCGGGCTGGTGGCCGCGCACCGCGAGGTCATGGGCCACGACGCGGCCGACGACGCGCTCGGACCGGCACCGAAACCCGGCCAGGTCGAGCAGTACGCCTCCTGGCGTGCCGCGTGGCGGGCGCTCGGGCGTCCGGAGGCGGACCGCGCCGAGGCCGAGATGTCGAACGGCCAGCTGCGCGTCCGGGTCCGCGCCTACGAACGCGAAAAGGCGTGGGCACCGCCCTACGTCGCCGAGGAACTCGCCGGCACCCGCCAGGCCGCCGACCGCGAACGCCGCACCGCCGCCCTGCGTGCTGCCGAAGCCGACGCGGCCAACGATCCAGCAACTCAGGAGCGGCTGCGCACCGAAGCCGAACAGGCCGAAGCCCTCGCGCGGGCACTAGACGCCCGCGCCGCCGAACTGCAGATCGCCGACGACGCCCGCGCTGTCTGGTGGGCGCACACCGCCGAAACCCGCGCCGCCGCCGAACGCGCCGAGGCCGAACTTGAGGCCCGCGGCATCGACAACAGCGACGACGGACCCACACCCGACGAACTGCTCGACACCATCGACACCGAAGCCCAAGCCGACGATGCCGCCCAGGCCGACGAGGATCAGCACCAAAAGGTCACCGACGGGCACGAGCTGGCCGACGTCGCCGAACAGGGCGACACCGACACCACGCAGCCGATGGCTGCCGACGTGAAGGCCGAACTGGTCAACGACGAGCTACCCAGCAAGACCGCGGCACCCGAGATAGCTGCCGACGAGCTCCCCGACACGCAGATCGTTGCCGACGACAACACAGCCATCGCAAAGGCGGCCGGTGACCTCGAATCCCGCGGAACTGAGCCGCTCGCGGACTGGGCCCTGATGGATAGTCAGGCGCCGGCCGACATCCGCGAGGTCGCGGCCGGCGAGGAGCCTGTCGCCGAATCCGACACGCCGCGGGTTCCGTCCGCGGACGAAACCGCCGAAGCGGTACGGCGGGCGCAGCGGGCACTGATCGAGATTCAGCACCGCCGCGAAGCCGAAGAACGCCACGCCGCCGCCGAAGCCGAAGCCCGGGCCGAAGAACTTGCCCGGTGGCACGCCGACGACACGACCGCCGAACACCCCACCGGCGCAACGGCGGTGTCTGCAGCCGATCGGGCCGCGGACGATCACGGCCCGGTGCTTGAACTCGGCAGCTACGACGACGAATAGCCGCGCGGTCCAGGCTCTCCCGCCCCTGGCGGGCGGGAGAGCACCCCGGCCTCCGGCCGGGCAAAAGGCCCTTCTGTGGCTGGGTTTGGTGGCCGGGTGCCAGACCGCCCCCTCCAAAGTCAAGGGGTTCTCGCCTGGAGGACGGCGGCGCTCCGCAAGCTCCGCTTATTTCCTTGTCCACCAGCCGAGAACCCCTTGACTTCGGAGCCTCTAGCGGTCCGGCAGACGGCAGTTGCCGGCAGGCCCCAAAGGACGGGGACTGCCGTCACACAACGGCCACCAGCGACAAGGGAGCAACCCCAGATGCCGGACACCACCACCTCCGAGCACCGCGACACGACACCGATCGATCAGCCCTACCGCGACGGCATGTTCGTCAGCACCTGCGGCTGCGGCGCCGAGTTCCTCGGCCGTGATCCCGACGAAGCCGACTACTTGCTGGTCGAGCACATCCACAGCGCCACCGGCACCGCGAACTGACACCGAGCTCGGGGAGGGCCGTGGTGAAGGACCACGCACCCACGGCGCCTCCCCGCACCAACCAGAGAAGGGGTTGAGACAAGCGATGACGCTGACGATGACTGACCTGTTCTGCGGGGCCGGTGGCTCGAGCACCGGGGCTGTGCAGGTGCCGGGGGTGACGGTGAAGCTGGCCGCGAACCACTGGAAGCTGGCCGTCGAGACGCACAACAGTAACCACCCGACCACCGACCACGACTGCGCCGACCTGTCCCAGGTCGAGCCGCGCCGCTACCCGCGCACCGACATTCTGTGGGCATCGCCGGAGTGCACGAACCACTCCCAGGCCAAGGGCAAGAAGCGCAACGTGGACGCGATGCCGGACCTGTTCGGGGACACGCTGCCGGACGAGGCGGCGGAGCGGTCGCGGGCCACGATGTGGGATGTGGTGCGGTTCGCCGAGCACCACCGCTACGACGCGATCGTTGTCGAGAACGTCGTGGACGCCGCGTCGTGGGTGCTGTGGCCGGCGTGGCGGTCCGGGTTGAACGCCCTTGGCTACTGCGTGCACGTCGTCTACCTCAACAGCATGCATGCGCAGGCCGGTGGGCTTCCGGCGCCGCAGTCGCGTGACCGGCTGTACGTGGTGGCTCACCTGCGCACGTCGGGTTGCCCGGACCTGAACCGGTGGACCCGGCCGAGGGCGTGGTGCGAGGGCTGCGGCCAGCTGGTGCGGGCGATGCAGGCGTGGAAGAAGCCGGAACGGACCTGGGGCCGCTACCGCGCCCAGTACGTGTGGCGCTGCCCGAACGTGGCCTGCCGCAACCAGGTCGTCGAGCCGGGCTGGCTCCCGGCGGCGGCGGCGATCGACTGGAGCCTGACGGGGGAGCGGATCGGTGACCGCGCGAGGCCGCTGGCCGACAAGACAATGGCGCGTATTCGCGCCGGGCTGGCCCGCTACGTGAAGCCGGAACTGCTGGTGCCGGTCGAGGGCCGCGACGGCAAGACCGCCGCGCCGCTGTCGGAGGCGATGCGCACCATGACGACCCGCAACGAGACCGGGCTGCTGGTTCCGGCGGGCGGTACCTGGAACGAGACCGCGACCACGGTGGCGGAGGTGATGCGGACCAGGACCACGCGGGAGTCCGAGGCGCTGGTGGTGCCGCTGCGCAACAACAACACGACCAAGCGCGCGACGGACCCGTTCGACACGTTCGCTGCCGCGGGCAACCACCACGGCCTGCTGATGCCCTACTACGGCAACGCCACCAGCCGCGCCACCAGCGAGCCGCACGGCACGTTCACCACCCGCGACCGGTACGCGCTGGTCATGCGCAACAACGGTTCCCGCTCCGATGGCGCGGAGATGTGCACACCGGCGACCGAGACGCTGCGGACGCTGACCACGGCGGGGCACCAGTCGGTGCTGGAGCCGCAGACCATCGCGGTCGAGGATTGCCTGTTCCGGATGCTGGAGCCGCACGAGGTGGCGGCCGGGATGGCGTTCACCAACGGCTACGTGGTGCTGGGCAACAAGCGCGAGAAGGTCCGCCAGCTCGGCAACGCCGTCACCCCACCCGCCGCGCGCGACCTCATCGCCGCCGTCGCCGAATCCCTCGGCCACGACCTCGGCGACCTGACCGCCGCCTGACCGCCCCCCGGGGCGGGGCCGTAACAGCCCCGCCCCGTCCACCACTGCACGCCAAGAAGCACTGACCCACACAGACAGGAGAACGCCTGATGACGATCAAGGTCCGGCTGTCGGGAGAACCCGACGAAATCGCCCGCCTGGTCGAGCACCTGCGCCACCAGTTCCAGGTCGCCGGCGCCGACCGCGCGTACCCCAACCGCGGATCGTTCGGTGTCCGCGTCTACCTCGAACTCCGCGAATCCAACCCGAACCAGATTACGCAACGAGTCTGCAGTGAACGAGTAGACCCCGACTGCAGAGAGGTTGAACCGTGACCAGCCCACGGCGCCACCCAACGGCGGTCACCAATCCCGGCCACCAAATGCTCAGCCGCGCTGCGCACTGGCACGCAGACCAAGGTTTCGCGGTCATTCCGCTGGTACCGGGCAAGAAGGTGCCGGCCGTCGAGAACTGGGAACACGCCGCCACCACCGACCACCTAGCGATCGCCCGCACCTGGCGAACGGCGCCGTACAACATCGGCGTCGCCACAGGACCCTCCCGGCTGCTCGTTGTGGACCTGGACCAACCCAAGAACCCCACCGACCTGCCACCCGAGCCATGGAGAAGCCGCGGCGCAACCAGCGGAGCAGACGTACTGCGACTCGTTGCCGCCGACAACGAGGGCAACCTGCCCGACACCTACACCGTCAGCACGCCCTCGGGCGGACGACACCTGTACTACCGCCAACCCGCCAGCCACCAGCTCGGCAACAGCGCCGGCCGCCTCGGATGGAAGATCGACACCCGCGGCCACGGCGGATACATCGTCGGCGCCGGATCGACCACCGCCACCGGCCGCTACCGCGCCGACACCACCGCATCCCCACACCCCCTACCAACGTGGCTCACCAAGGCACTCGACCCGGCGCCGCCGGCCGCCAGCGCGGCCCCGACCACACGCAAACTGACGAACACCAGCGCGTACACCCTGGCAGCGCTCACCGGCGAACTCGAGAAAGTCCTCGCCGCCGCGCCGGGCCAGCGCAACGACACCCTCAACCGCGCTGCTTTCGCACTCGGCCAACTCATCGGCGCGCAACTGCTCGACCAGCACATCGCAAGAGACGAGCTCATCTCCGCCGCCCACCGCATCGGCCTGCCCCGCAATGAAGCCGAACGCACCATCACCTCAGGACTCACCGCCGGCACACGCCGTCCACGCCAACGAACCGCGTGACACAGAGGATTTCAACCCGAGAACGAGAAGCCCTTCTTCTGCGGCGCTGCGGTCAGCCTGCCTGAGCGTGCTCTACCTCGATCGGCGGCACGCCCGATCGACGCCACGCCCACGCCAGCGTCGCCATCGCGCCCTCAGCGAAGCCCGGGCGACCAGGCAGCCCACCACGCGCAACTGCATGCTCCGCAGCCTCAGTCTCCCGCGCGATCAGCTCCTCATGCGCCTTTCGAGTGCTCCCAGTGATCGGAGCATGCGCACGCGACCGAACCGGGCCGGTCGGGTAGTTGAAGGTGACAAAAGCACACGCCAACCAGCTGCAAGTCACCTGCACGCCGGTCAGGTACCAGTCGCCTCGGCCTTCAGCCGCTAGCGCATCACCGCGCCGCTCAGCCGTCAACCACAGCCGGGCGAACTCCCGCACCGGCACCCGCAGATTCTCCCGCGGTATCCGCTCGATGTCCCGGGCAGTCAGCTCCATACCACAACACGATCCCACCGCCCGCCGACAGTTTCCAGGCCGCGATCGATTCGACTCCGCATAGGCGGCGACTGAGGGACCGAGCGAGACCGTGCCCCGGGGCGTCTCACCGGGCACGACGCACGGCAACCGGTGGTCGCGCTACTGCTCAGAACGTCCCCCACCACTAACTGCGTGCCGGCCGACAAGGTACCCGGAGTCAAAACCTCCGCCCCGCGCGGGAGCTCAGGGGGATGCGCCTTAGGACCGCAATCTGCAACTGCCCGCTACCGCGGAAGGTCACTGCCAGAGACCACGCCAGAAAACGTCCGGCCGTTTGTGTCCAAGGCGCGTCACGACGGCTCGGATGTGGAGGCATGCTGGTGTTGTGGCCGGGCGGTGGCGGTGCGGGAAGTGCGAGGGAGCGAACGTTCCTGAGCATCATCGGTTCTGCCCGCACCGAGATCCCCGGCTCACTGTGAAACGTGTGCTGATCGTGGTGTGGCCACCTTTCGGACGGTGTCCTGACGGGAACACCGATGAGCCCGACTCGGGGGCGAATTGAACCCGTCGGACCGACCAATCCACGCAGCACGGGGCAGGTCGGCAACTACACGACCACTCAACCAGTGGTGCCCCGCGATAAGCCAGCGGTCACCACCTACGGTGAAGCAGGGAGGCGGCTCCGACGCCGAAAAGGGGGGAGTCCAGCGCCGGAGCCTGGCGACCCGGATATGGGGTACACGGAGCCGCCTATCCACACGGTACCGACCGCTCCTCCGCTGGTGTGGCGTGATATGAACGCTGAACTGCGCGACGTTGACAGAAGCGTTGCTCTCGAGCCGAGAAGCGACCGCGCCGCACCAGCCATCTCGCTCTGGCGGGTTCGCCGAGCCCGGCTCGCCGCGTTGCAGTCACCGAATGATCGCGATGCTCTCATCTGGTGCGGGCGACTTGAAGCGCGTCGAGTGACATGGCACCGACAAAGGGGGGCAAGGATGTTTCGCAGAAGGCAAACAGCGCCGGTGCACCGCCCGGCTTCGCCAGCCGCTTCGGCCGGGGCGTCCGTACACCTTGACGACGACCAGGCCGCTCGGATGACCGCACAGCTCGCCGCGGACGGCCCAGCCGTTGCCCGGCCGATCCTCACCATCGAGCTGCTCGAGCACCTGCTCGAAATCTCGCCCAACTACAAAGCCGGCGAACTCGCCAGAACCCTCATCGTGCGCATCCTCGACCGCCTCGACACCGACGGCGTCGCATCGCCCGCATCGAGCATCGAATGAACCGCCGCGCTCACCGCACCGTCAGCCGATGCAAAAGCAGCGAGATCGGGCCAGGCGACGTTGTCGCGGTCGAGCTGGGACAAGGCGCGTCGGCAGAGCTCATTGGCTGCATTGCGTGGATCATCGGCGACGCCGTCTGCCTCCTCGACCACTCGACCTCGCCGCCGAACAGTCTCGTTGTTCCCCGCTCATCGGTGAGGACCCGGATCAATAGATGACGCGGACGTTGGTTCCGGTTCGCATACTGGCCGCCGTGGTATGACACGACCCTGCTTGAGCCCTTGGTGTCTGAGCCGATTCGTCTTCGGTGCTTCAGCAGTCGCGGCTGCACCCGCCGGCGGAGGGCGGCTGTGGAACCTAGGCGGTGGAACCGTACGGCTCCTGGCCTCCGGCAGAACTCGCTCGGGGTGATCGTCGGCCCCTGCGTTCAAGTGCTCCACGAGGCTCACCGGCGGCGACGGTCATTCGATCCGTTGTTCGTGTGTGCTGGCCGAACGCTCGCCTGCGCCTCTGGGACGTCGACGACGTAACAGTGACGTTGTCGCTTCGGCAGCGGAACGCCAGTGTCTGGGCTCTGTGAGCTCGCCCGGGTCGTTATCCGGCGGGGACGCTGGCGATTGCGGTGCTGAGCCGGATTCGAGTCCAGCACGGGGACGGCGCCGGTGGTGCCTACGCCGCCTGGCCGGATCGTGAGCTGGACCGGACGCTGAGTCTGGGGTGTCTGGATCGCCTCGTTCGCCGTGCCAGTAGGCCAGCCTTCCCGCTCGGCTGACCGCCCTGAGGCGGCGCTCAGTGACGGCTCGGCCGCCGTTGGCCGCGGCGAGTAGGACGTGGTCGTTGGCGCGGAGCACCGTGTTCTGGTCCGGGACGAAGAGCCTGCCTTCGCGGTGAATGAGGGTGACGACGGCATCGTCGGGCAGGCGCAGTTCGGCCACGGACACGCCGGCCAGCCTGGAGTTGTCCGGGACGGTGAACTGGAGCACGGTGGCGTCCAGCTCTTCGAGGGGAGCAGACTCGATCCTCACGTCACGGGTGGCCATGGACTCCTGCACGCCCAGCCGCCGGGCAACCAGGGACAGTGTCGGACCTTGTATGAGGGTGAAGACGATGACGAGGAGGAAGACGACGTCGAAGATCCGCTGGGCGGACGGCAGCCCGACGGTGACTGGGATCGTCGCGAGGACGATGGGTACGGCGCCTCTGAGCCCGGCCCAGGACATGAAGGCCTGTTCTCGCCAAGGTATGCGGAACGGCGTCGCGCACACCAGCATTGACAGCGGCCGCGCGATGACCAGGAGAGCGCCGCCGACGATGAGCGCCGGAAGCAGCGTGTCCGGCAGCCGGGACGGGCTGGCGAGCAGTCCGAGCATGACGAACAGGCCGATCTGCGCGAGCCAGGCGAGGCCTTCGGCGAACCCCTGGGTGGCGCCGCGGTGTGGCAGCGCGGCGTTGCCCAGCCACAGCCCGGCGACGTACACGGCCAGGAACGGGCTGCCGCCGGCGATGCCCGCGACCGCGAACGCCAGCAAGGCGATGGCGATGGTGGCCAGCGGATACAGACCGGCGGCCGGCAGTGCGCTGCGGGACAGCAGCCACTGCCCGGCACGGGCGATCGCGAGGCCGACAACGGCTCCAATCAGCAGTTGGCGCAGCATCATGACTGCGACAGCGCCAGCGCTCGCCTCGTTCCACGCATCCGAGGTGACGACGGTGACGAGGATGATCACGGGAGGGTCGTTGAAGCCGGACTCGGCCTCGAGCGTCGCCCGGAGCCGACGCTGCAGCGGCAGTTGCCGCATCACCGCGAACACGGCGGCCGCATCGGTAGAGGAGACCACGGCGCCGAGAAGCAGCGCAGTGCGCGGATCCACGTCGAGGGCGAGATAGGCAAGGCCCGCCGTGACCGTGACACTGACCGCTACCCCGACGGTGGCCAGGACGAGCGCGAGGCCGGCGACCGGCCGGATGACCTGCCACCGGGTGGTCAGTCCGCCCTCGGCGAGGATGACGGCGAGCGCCAACGAGCCGAGGATCATGGTGAGACCGGTGTCTTCGAAGTCGAGTCCCAGACCGGACTCCCCAATGGTCAGGCCGATGGCCAGGTAGAGCAGCAGGCTGGGCAAACCGGCTCGCGTCGATACCCGGACCGCGGCGACGCCCGCGAGCAGCACCAGCGTGCCGGCCAGCACGACGACGTTGAGATCGGCCGGGTTCACCGGTCGCCGGGCGGTGTGGAGCGCCTGCCGGCACTCGGTCTGCTCAAGGGGGTACCGGCTTGCTGAACGAGACGTAGCAGGTCCGCGGACAGCCGAGCTTCGATGTCGCTGACCGTGATCTCCGCGACCTCTACTCCCCAGGCGGCAGCGATCGTGCTCAGCTCGCAGGGCAGCGTGTCCTCGAGCCGCTCCCGCACCATCAGCAGGTCGACGAGGTCGGTGTGTGCGACTCGTTTGGCGAGCGCGCTCTCCACCGTCGCGACTGTGTCACCGACCGGATCGGCCGACGCCACGGTCGAACGAGCCGGAGCGGCGATCCGGCACGCCACCGTCGCGGTCAAGCGCACCGAGACGCCGTCTCGGGTGAGAGCGGATACCACCAGCGGGAGGTGGACCGGCCGCAGTGACACGGTCGCCACTCGTTCCAGGCCCGGTATCGAGGCGACGATCCCCGGTCCGCGCACGCGCGTGATGCGCCCCAGCCGGAAGACCACGATGCGATGGTGTTCGGGCACCACACGCAGTGCGGTGCCACCAAGAACCGCCACGGCGAGCAGGGCGACCGTCAGCCAAAGCCCGAGGCTCCACTCGGCTGGATCGGCGACCATCGGCCGCGCGGCTTCGGCCACGGAGATCGTCGTCGTCACGACGGCGCCTCCCTCCGGCCGGTATCTCGTCTGCCCGGTGGGCGGACGACCGGGCCCCACGGCATCGCTGACTACTGACAGCGGGTGTCCCGGCCGTCCGCCGCAGACCCAGTCTTTCGTCTCTAGTACTACGGCGGTATGAGTGCTACCACCCATTTCGTTGCGGCGGACCCGACGGCATGGACACGCGTTCCGGAGAGGGGAGGTCGGCGCGTGACGGTGGCGCCGACTTGCGGTCACGGCGCTCTACGTCTCCGACTGAGAAGGCACACGGCAGGCGGCCGAACGGCTGACGACATCTGCGGTTGGCCACTCGCCTACCGGCCCGAGGCACTGGCAGCCTGCGCCGGATCTGGACCGCAACCGAGGACTGGCCGAGGAACCCGCCAGCCGGCAAGGCGGCCTGACACCTTATATGGAGCGCGGCCGGACCGCCGCCAAGCCCACTGAAGGGTCGTGACCGTCGACGTGGGCGGGAGCGCCTGGCCAGTCAGGCCCGAGCCATGACTCAGCCTTGACGGTCTCGTCCAAGATCGTTCCTCGTACAGGATGTTCTCGTGTCCAGTGATAAGAGCGGCGACAATTTCACCTCGCCGACCCGTCCGACTGTCGCTGCTCGCCGACCAGCATGCCAGCCAGGGGCGCGTCGTGAGCACACCAGCCAGGTAGCCCTCGAGGTTGTCCTCGGCGGCGAGCACGTGAGCTCGCCGCTCTGCGCTCACCCACAGGGGCGAACTCGGCGGCCGGCACGCGCAAATTGCGGGCCGGGATGTGCTCCAGGTCAGCGCCGGAGCGAGCAATCCACAAACGATCCATCCCACGACCTTCCGACAGTTACCACGGATCAGGTCAGGACCATTAATGATGTGTACAGTTCTGTACATGAGCCACACTTTGCCGATCTCGGAGGCCCGAGGGCAGCTCGGGTCCCTGGTACGCCGGGCGTCGACCCGCCGTGAGCGGACCACGATCACCGACCACGGCCAGCCAGCCGCGGTGATCATCTCTGCCCAGGAGCTGGAAGACCTTGAAGACCAGCTCGCCCTCGCGCAGTACCGGGTCGAGAAGGCGACCGGCCAGCTTCGGACCGTTCCCCACAGCGAGGTTAGGCGCCGTCTCGGCATGAGCCGGGCGTGACCTACGAGGTCGTCTGGAGCGAACGCGCCTTGGATCAGGCCGCGGGCTTCCTCGCCGACGACCCGGCCGGTCTCGAGCAGCTCATGGCCGCGGTCGACATGCTCGCCGACGAACCGCGGCCCGAGGGCACTGCGGAGTACGGCTCACCAAACGTGCGCCGGATGCATGTCGGCCGGTACCGGGTGCTCTATGACGTGAACGACACCACCGTCACCGTTGTGGTGATCCACGCCGGCCGCCTCGGCTGACGAACAGCTCACACCGCGACCCACGCTAAAACGCATCCTGGTCGTCGTGTGGCCGCCGCTGGCCGCTCCCGCCACTGTGATCGCGACGGGCTCGGGACGGCCGCTCGGTGAACAGACGCTCAGCGCGGTCGGCCTGCGGCACGGCGGCGCTGATGACGTTCCGATTCGTCCCCATGAGGACGAACGGTCAGGCTTTTGGCAGTTGTCGGGTGTCGATCAGTTGCTGGGCGACATCGCGCAGTTTGGTGTTGGTGTCTTGGGAGTAGCGCCTGAGGATCGCGAAGGCCCGGTCCTCGTCGAGATCGAAGCGTTCCATCAGAATGCCCATGGCTTGCCCGACGAGTTTTCGGGCGTCCACCGCCGCCGCCATGGTTTCCTCGTGGCGTGCGGTCGCGACAGCGACCGAGGCGTGCCGGGCCAGGATGTGCGCGATCGCTTCGTCGTCGGCGCTGAACCCGTCAGGGACAGGGCTGTACAGGCCGAGCACGCCAACGGTGGACGAGCTGCGTGAAAGTGTCAGTGGTACGTCCAGCACGCTGCGCACTCCCAGGCTGGTGACCTTCGCGGCCCAATCCGGCCACCTCTCGTCGCTGGCAGTGTCACGGACCAGTACCGTGGCGCGGTCCCGCAGAGACGTAATCAACGGGCCGTTCTGAGTGTCGAGCTGGACCTGGTAGATCTCGGCCACCACCGGATCGGTCACAGCGGGGATCTCTGGCCGGCCACCCCTGGTGTACAGCGCGACACCGGCGAAGGTGCAGTTCAGTGCTTGCAGCGAGAACTGCACGACCGCCTCGACGGTCTGTTCGACGCCGCCGGCGTCGTGCATTTCCACCGCCAAGCGCGAGAAGAGGTCAGCCTGCGCTGCGGCGGCTGGGTAGGCCGTCGCTGCGCCGATTGCAGGGTCGGCGGCCGCGTCTGGCTGACCGATGAGATCCATGCCCACATCATGCCCAGGAGTGCAGCGCACGTCACCCACGAACGCGCCGGGCGGCCAATCGACCACGCACCGTCGGCCGGAGAGCCGTCCCCTGAATGGCTCTCCAGCCGAAGCGTGCCACAAGGATACGAGCGCGGTTTGAGGGCGACGGTCAGCTGCGGCTGTCAAACGCCGCGTAGCGATGCCTCGTATCGATAGAACATGTGTTCGACTAATGGCATGATGGCTGCATGGTGGGTCGCTTCAAGGTGCGTCCCGGTGACGGGGCCAACGACTGGTCGGTGTGGGACAACGCGATGAACGGGTGCCGCGGCGCTGGCCTCACGCGGGAAGAGGCGCATGCACAGGCGGCCGATCTTGAGTTGCAGTACGACGCGCACGGTGCCCGGTCGGCCGACAACGTCCGGCGGGTCAGCCCTGCGGTGGCGGTTGAGGCGTGGCGGCCGGCAGGCGTGCTGGACGCGTGGGTCCGTGAGAACGGGTGCTGGGTCGGGCGGGTGCGGCTGCCCGACGGCGGATTCGCGTGGATCGAGCAGGCCAGGCTTCGGCCAGCGGGTGATTCGTGATGGCTGAGACCAGGGGACCGGTGATCCGTCTCGAAGGCGGACCGCGTGCTGGGGCGCAGTTCTACGAGGAGGACTTTCTCGAGCGCATCCGCGCCGCCCAGCGGATGGGGCGTACCACCGTAGACGGTCCTGGCTGGCCGCTCGGTTACCAGCGCCCCACTGCTGGACTGTTGTGGACCTGGCGCGGGGTCAACTGCCATTCCCGCCCGCTGGCTGACACGCAATCGGCCTAGCCGGCTGCCGTCAGATCAACATCCGGCGCGTGGCTGATGGCCGGATTTCCGCGGTTTGCAGGTACCGCTCCAGGTCGGACTGCCCGCGCAGCCATGCAGCATCGCCAGCTATGTCGAGGCACCATCGGCGGCTCCGACGCCGAAAGGGGAACTTCAGCGCCGGAGCCTGGCGGCCTGGCTATGGGATGGCGCAAAGCCGCCTACCCACAAGGTACCTACCACGTGTGCTCAACGCCGGAGCATGACGGCAACGCTCGTGGACCGAGCGAGATCAGCCTCTGCCGCGTGGCTGGTGGCCGGATTCCGGTGCGGTTTGCAGGTACCGTTCCAGGTCGCGCAGGCGGGTCGTATCGAGCGGCTGGGTGGCCTTCAGCCCTTGGCGCGGCGCGGCCTGCCAGGACCGGGCTCGTTCGTACTCGCGGCCGGTGAACACCTCGGCCAGGAATACGCCGTACCCGAGGTCGACGGTAGCGCGGTCGGCGAGCTTTTCGGATACCCGGGCGGCCCACCAGACGAAGAACGGGCCGACCAGCGGCGACAACACCATCGCCACCCGAGTAGTCGAACCCTTGGAACCACCACACGCCGATAACACCGGTCAGGCAGAACGCGATCACCAGTTTGATGACGATCGACAGAACGCGCTGCTTGAGGCCGACCCGGATCGCCTTGGCCATCAGCCGCGCCGGCATCGATGCCCCGTACAGCAGCAGCGACAAGACACGCGGCAGCGTCAGCGCATGGAACAGCTCGTGCGCCAGGACCGCTTCGAGGTGGCGCGGCGGAAGCGTGTAGGTCGCCCAGCTCGTCACCGCGACGGTGGAGCCTGCCGCGACCGGCGCGGTGGCCTCCGGACCCTCGTGGATCCACACCCGGTAGCGGTTCGGGTTCACCCGCGCCGCGGCACAGACCGCGAACCACGCCGGCCCGAGGCGCTGCGCTTCCAGCGCCGATGGTGGACGCAGCCGCCAGACCCGTCGCGCTAGAAGTTCCTCGGCCTTCGGGTGGAAGATCGCAGCCGTCACCGCGAGCCACGCGAACAAGGCGACCACGTACAGGGGGCGGCTGGGGAAACCGACGAACTGCACCGCGAGCCAGGACCACCACAGCCAGGGCAGGGCGAGACCCAGCTCGATCAGCGCCGCCAGCTTCAACCGCTGCCGCAGCAGCGTAGGCCCTGCCGCCTGCGCTGGTGACACGAAAATCCCCGGGCGGGAAGACTCCGGCGACGACGGCGTGGGCAGACTCGAGGGTCCACCGAGTCGAGATTGAACCTGGCCGCCGTGATGCCCGCGCTGCGAGTGCGCGTCAGGTCGATTCCCTCTTCGTTGCTGTTAGCACCGGTCATGCTCCGGAGGGTAGGCAGACACCGAGGCGAGAATCCAGACATTTGCCACTTCTTGCAACCAGCCTGCGGTCCTGGACGTGGTGGTATCCCGCACGAGGCGTCACATCGGTGCGGCGACTCAGTGAACAGGTTGCCTGTGGCAACCGTGGACGTCACTGTGGGGTGATGGACCTGCATGCGGTGCTGGAGCTGTACGGGCTGCCGCCCGAGCAGTTCACCGCGGCCCGCAACCAGCTCGCCACGGCGCTGAAGGACGCCGGAGACATCGCGGGCAGTGCCGAGGTCAGAGCGCTGCGCAAACCGACGATCGCTGCCTGGCTGGCCAACCGGCTGGTGCGGATCGCGCCCGACCAGGTCGACGAGCTGACCGCGTTCGGCGAACAGATCCGCACCGCCCACGCGACCGGCGACCGGGTCGGTTTGAAGCAGCTCACCCCGCGCCGGCACGAGCTGGTCCAGCAACTGGTCGCCGTCGCCGCGGCCGACGCTGCCGCGAACGGGCGAGTGGTCACCCCTGTCGCGGCCGAACGCCTCACCGAGACCCTCGACGCGGCCCTGGTCGACCCGAGGGCCGCGCAACTGCTGCGCACCGGGCGCCTGTCCAGCGCCATGCGCCATGTCGGATTCGGCGTCGTCGACGAAAGCGGCGAACCGGCAGCGGTTCAGCCACTCAAGAAGGCCGCCAAAGTCGCACAACCTACCCAACGGGCCAAGGCGCCCACAGGCAAAGCCCCGGCCGCCCAAGCAGCCCCAGTCGCGGCCGGGAAACCTACCCAGAAGCAGCTGCTCCGGCAACGCCGCACCGAACTCCAGCAACGCCTGCGCGAGGTGGCAGCCGAGTACGAGGCAGCCGAGAAGGAACGCCTCGCGGCCGAGTCCGAGCTGGACGCCAACGAACACCACATCGCCGACATGCAGACCGCCATCGAGCGCCTCACCGACGAACTCGAACAGGCCCGCCGCGAACTGCGCGCCGCACAATCGCGCACCCGCAAACTCGAACGAGGCCTGACCATCGCGGCCCGCGCCGCCGCCAGCGCCAAACGCCGCCTCGCCGCTCAACAGCAACGACTCGAAGCACTCAACGAATGACGCGCAGGCCAGCCGTCCGGGTGACTGCGGGCCGGTGAACCGGAGGTGTCGCCAGTCCCGGGCCTGCCTGCCGGCGGGGCCTCACGCCTCGACGCTGTGCGGGCGACGGCTACACCCGCCGGTGGCTCCGGGCCGGGGACTGACGACACCACACCAGTGTGACGCTCGGTGCGAATCGGCGTACGGGGTTATCCACAGGGTCATGGAGTCGCCGAGCGCCGTGTCGCGCAAGCTGGGCTGTCCAAACTGGCCGTGCCCCGGCTTGGGATCTTGAGCGTGAGCCAGGTCTGGCTTCCAGGCGGCCTCGCGCGCTGTGTTTTCAACGCGCGAGGCCTGGCGCCCGCTGGTCTCGAGCTCAGCGGGCATCTTCCTGCGGTGCCCGCCAGGCAAACGCTTGTATCCGCTTGAGCCGATCCGACCAAGCATCGGGCGCCCGCCAGTTCGCGGGCGACCCTCATTCGGGCTCGGCTGCGACTGGTTCCAGGAGGTGCGGCCCGTTGTTCTTGACGTCGTTCACTGCCTTCGAAATGGCGTAGATATCCAATCCGGACGGCGGCGCCATCAGGCTGTGCACAGTGTCGACGTCGTCGTTGCGAGGATCGAGCCATGCGTCCCAATTCTCCGGGGCGACGGCCATCGGCATCCGGTCATGGATCCGGCCCACGTCGTCGGTCGCTGTGGTCGTGATGATCGTGAATGAGGTCAGCCAAGCGTCCGGGTCGTCGGACGGTTTCGAGTCGTCGCGCCAGAACTCGTACAGGCCGGCCAACGTCAGAACTCCACCGTCGGCGGGGTGGATGTAGAACGGCTGCTTCAGCGGTTTCCCCGACTTGCCGATCTGCTGAGTCGGGAACCACTCGTAGAACCCGTCCACGGGGAGCAGCAGCCGCCGCGACTTGAAGGCCCGCTTGAACGCCGGCTTCTCGTGCACGGTTTCGGCGCGGGCGTTGATCATGCGGTTCCCGATCTTCGGATCCTTGGCCCACGACGGGACCAGCCCCCATTTGAGGTTGCGCAGCTGCCGGACCGGTTCGGCGTCGTCGCCGGCCCCGCGCGGTGGGCGGGCCAGCACGGCCGGGCTGGTCTTGGTTGGCGCGACGTTGTAGTCCGGAGCCTTCTCCTCATCGGCGTAGGCTTCCTCGATCTTGAACGTCTCCAGCAGCTCCGAGCGGCTCCGGGCCGAGGCATATCGTCCGCACATGCCTCCAGCCTGCCAGAGCGCCCTACCGATCTGGCGGCAAACTGTTGCCGGTCCGATTCCTCAGACCGTGAAACACTCACCGCTCAGGCCGCGATACACCGTGGGGAGGGGCCGTGTCACGCAAACGCTGCCGCTACGAGCGGCCTGCACCGACGGACGACAATCAGCTAGTCGTCGCCCGTCTGCTGGCGCTGTGGCGAGCCGTCGCCGATTCGTCACCGCCAGTCGACTTCGACCTCGCTGTGCTCGCCGACGACGCCTTGCTCGACCAGCTGGCCGCTTCCACGATCTCGCCCAACCGGTCCACCCCCCGTAGAAGTGGGCCGGCCGCCGGAACGACACGGTTCCCGGGAGCGCCGGGGGGAGGGCGCTCACCGGGGACCGCACAATCACGGTAGCTCGGATCTGGTGATGTGCTCCGCCCGCTCACCGACTGATCGTGAGGTACGTGTGCCGCCGGTCCCGAGCCTGCCTGCCGGTGGGGCCTCGCGCCTCGACGCCATGCGGGCGGCGGCTACACCCTCCGGTGGCTCCGGGCCGGGGGCCGGCAGCACCCAACCAGTGTGGCGGACCACAGGCCACGGCCACGCGAGTTATCCACAGCCTGTCCGTGACCTGAGCGTCTGATCGAACATTCGCTACCGTCCGGACGCTCGCAATGATGGTTGCGCGCATGTCCCGCGCCGCAGGCAGCCGAGCGGCGGCGGGCCGGTGCAGTAATTCGTGGTGCAGGTCGTGGTGCGAAATGATGGATAGCAGTGGGGAATCTCGAGAGTGGTGCGGGCGTCCGTGTTAGCAAAACCGCTGGTAGAGGGCCTAGGCGACGCTGTAGTTCCTCCTCGTAATGAGAAGGTCGTCGGTTCGATTCCGACAGGCGGCTCCACCCCAACCCCCAGGTCAGAGGCCACTCTCCGACGCTGGGGGTTCATCGTTTCCAGCCTCGATCGCCTTTGGTGCCCCCGTGGTGCTCCTGAGCCTCTTGGCAGCGTCCCAGAGGTTCTGATCGATCAAGGGCGCGCCTTCGGCGCGCGGCCCCGGCTGCGGGCGGCGCTGGGGCGCCGTCCTCGCCGGAGGCCGGGAGCAGGACGCTTCTCATCCACGCGACCCCAACCCGTCATGAGCCGCCGTCCTGGCGTCTGACCGCCGGTTAGCCCGTCCCCCCGACCGCTCGATCGTACGGCCACCACGGCCCACATCAAGAGCGCCTGCGGCGTCCCTGCGGGATCGGCAAGCCGACTCTTGACGTGCGCCGCGCTGGCCTGGGTTTGGCAGCTATCGGGGGGACGGGGCAGGTGTGGGCGATCTCAGCCCTACTGCGCCCAGCTCACGGCGTCGGGTTGCTCTTGCTGAGTGGCTAATGCACGCTGACTCCCGGAGGTGTGCGATGCGTTTCAACCAGACAATGCCTGTCGACGTACTGGTGCCAGTGCTGGGTTACCCAGACGTATCTGAGGCAGTCGAGTGGTTGACTGCCGCATTTGGATTTCGTTTGCGCTGGCAAATTTCCGATCATCGGGCTCAGCTCGCGGTTGGACCGACCGCTGCACTCGCAATCGTGCAGTCCGATGGGATCCCTACCCGTACGGACGAGGTCATGGTGCGAGTCGATGACGTCGATGCACACGCGGCAGCTAGCCGGGCTCATGGTGCAGAGATCACGCAGGAGCCGAAGACCCACATCTATGGCGAGCGCCAATACGTTGCCCGCGACCACACCGGCAGGAGTTGGTGCTTCAGCGAGTCGGTTGAAGACTGCGCGCCGCGAGCCTGGGGCGCTGTCGAGGGGCCGGGCCTCCTTCGGGCTGAGCCATAGTCCGAGGCTCGTGCAATTAGCGTGCGATGACGACGGGTCAAGCGGGGTCAAGTGGGGTCACTCGTCGGGCACAGGTTCACACTCAGGAGGAGGTGTTGAGCGTACTTTCGGCCGTGCTTCCAAACTGGCTAGCTGCTAACCGGCAGGCGCAAGTCTGCGGGCATGAGCTCGACCGCCAATCGCCAGCGGGGCAAATGCGTAGGCTGTGTACTGGGTGTGTATCGCCGAGCCTGCTTGGAAGAGACAAATCAATTCGGGACTCGTGGAGAAGGTCGCTTGATTAGCGCGAGAGGGCCGCAGCACGGTGGTCGGTTGCCCGGCCTCACCGTTCAACGTGAAGTTCCAACCATCGCACTGCAAGCTCGGTTGATCGGAACACTCGAGATCGATCCTTCGACAAACTGCCTGGTAGTTCGCATGACAGTCAGCACCCCAGTCCGCACCGGCGACAGGCTGGTCAACGTCGACAGGCTGGTCGACGTCGACGTCGCTTGGCCGCCACGCTGGAGCGCCGCGATCCGTGATGGCGAGGTTGCCCTGATTGATGCAACTGGACAGACAGCTGCCCACTTGGGCGACGAGGTACACGTCGGTGGAGGTTTCGTAGACACAGCCGTAATCCACGTCGTCTCGTGCACAGGCCAAGATCGGATATTCGAGGCGAGCGGGCTCTCGCGGTCTTGAACGAGCGCACCCGGCTTGGCCGGGCGGGGGCGAGCGGGGTCGTGCTTCGAGCCTAGAAGTCCTGGGGGGCACAGGGGGATCGGCCGCGCTTCCAACCTGGGGATGTAGGCCCCCCAAGGTCCCTGAACAGCCGTCAACGACCCCCCGATCACCGAGCATCATCAGCGCTCAGGATCGGGGGTCGTCGGCGTACGGACGCTCACCGGACCGGACTCGTAATGAGAAGGTCGTCGGTTCGATTCCGACAGGCGGCTCCACCCAAACCCCCAGGTCAGAGGCCATTCCCGACCTGGGGTTTCGCGCGTTCTGAGTGGGTCGTGGTGCGGGAACGTGGTGCGAACGGGTCCTATGATCCCCCGCACGGCGCCAAGGAGAAGTCGAAGCCGAAGCGGTCCCGCGGCCAGATTGAGTACTTCGAGCGAGCCGGTTTCACGAGGGCCGCCGACACCGCGTCAACGCTGGCCGGCCACCCGCGCATCCTCATGCGCCTCGACCTCGGTTGATCGGCGGGCCCGGGCGGCCTCGATGTCGGGGACGTGTTGTTCGGCCCACCGCCGTACGGCGCTGAGGGGGACGAGCAGCGATCGGCCCAGCGGTGTCAGGGCGTACTCGACGCGGGGCGGGTTCTCGGCGTACTCGTGCCGGCTGATCAGGCCGTCGAACTCGAGCGACCGCAGCGTCTCGGTCAGCACCTTGGGGGTGATGCCCTGGATGTGTGCTTTCAGGTCGGTGAACCGTCGCGGCCCGTCGGCGAGCGCGTTGACCACGAACACGGTCCACCGCGCGCCGATCCGGTGCAGCACGGTGCGACTGGGACATGTCGCCGCCATCACGTTGTACGCCTTGCCCATGGTGCTCCCAGTTCCGTTGAAGATACCGGTATCAAATCCATACCGTCGTACCCGTTGAATCCTACGGAAGGGACGGACATGGAGCGGATCCTGGTCATCGGCGGCGCGCGGGCACTCGGTGCGGCGGTCGCGCGGCGGGCGGTGCGGGAGGGGTACGACGTGACGATCGGCGCGCGTGATCTGGTCGCGGCGCGGGCACTCGCCGACGAGATCGGCGCGGATGCGATGCCCATCGATTTGCAGGACGAAACGACGATCGCGGCCGCCGCCGAAGAGCTGTCGGACCGCGTCGATCACATCGTCACGACCGGCTCGGCGCCGCACGACGTACGCGCCGGCGGGCTGGACCGGGACAAGCTGGTTGCGGCGTTCACGGCGAAGGTGATCGGGCCGATGCTGATCGCCAAGCACTTCGCGGCGCGGCTGCGGCCGACCGGGTCGATCGTGCTGTTCTCAGGGGTCGTCGGCTGGCGGCCGGGTCCGGGGTCGCTGGTCAAAGGGGTCACCAACGGCGCGGTCGAGTACGCCGCTCGCCACCTCGCGGCTGAGCTCGCACCGGTCCGGGTCAACGCCATCTCGCCCGGCGTCATCGACTCCGGCGCGTGGGACCGGCTCGGCGACGCCAAGGCGAGTCTGCTGACGAAGAGCGCCGTGACCACGTTGGTCGGACGCCACGGCCACAGCGACGACGTCGTGGACACGGTGATGTGGCTGCTGCGCGCAGGCTTCATTACCGGCGAGACAATCCACCTCGAAGGCGGCGCCCGCCACAAGTCGGCCTGAGGTCGAGCTCAGGCCCGGGGCGTGTTCCTTCAGGATGGCCATGAACGCACGTATCCACGTGGGGTGGTCGGGCCAGGCGCGGCCGGAGACGAGGTTGCCGTCGACGACCACATCGCCGTCCACCCACTCAGCTTCCCGGCCCTGACGTCGGCGCCAGTGCCGGGCAGGCGGACGCCTTGCGCCCGTTCAGTACGCCGGCCGCACCAGCCGCGGGTCGGCCCAAGGTCCGGGGCGACGCGGAACCGGTTCGGGGCCTTGCTGCCAGATCTGCTGGCCGCCTGCGGCGGCGACGGCCCCCAACGCGCCCGTCGTGCTGGTCAAGGCCTCGCGTTCTTCGGCAGCGTTGTCGGCCAGCCGTCAGCCAAACGCCACAAGAAGAAGAAAGAACGCGGCCAGCTGGGCCACTGATCGCTGGAACATATCCGGGTGCGGGTCGGCGCTTCCGCCTCGTAGCCTTTCGCCATGGCCAGCCAGCTCTTCGTCCCTGGTGACTTCGTCGTTCCCACGCAGCTGACCACGCCGCGTTTCCGGCTGGAGCCGCTCGGCCCCGAGCACAACGCCGCCGACCACGCCGCCTGGACCGGCAGCATTGATTACATCCGTGCGACTCCGGGCTTCCGAGGCCGCGGCTGGCCACCGGTCGACGGGATGACCCTGGAGGCGAATCTCGCCGACCTACAGCGTCACGCGGACGATTTCGTCCAGCGCCGTGGATTCACTTACACAGTGATCGAGACCGGCAGCGGCGAGGTGATCGGTTGCGTGTACATCTATCCCTCCCGCAGCGACGACCAGGTCACCGACGTTCGTTCGTGGGTCCGCGCCGACCGCGCTGACCTGGACGTGCCCCTGTACGAAGCCGTCACCACCTGGCTGTCCACACACTGGCCGCTGGAGAACATCAACTACGCGCCCCGCTGACGAGCACGCCGGACGACACAGATCCAGGATTTGAAGCACATGCGGCTGAGCCGATCCAGGGCCGTTCCGCGAAGCAGCTCAGCTGTTCACGTCACTGCCTACATCATCGACTCGGACTGTCCTGCTCCACGGCGACTTCCACCGGCGCAACGTTCTCCTGTCCGGACGAGGCTGGCTGGCCATCGACCCCTCCTCGATGGCCGGCGACCCGTCGTTCGACGTGGCGATGTTCCTCCAGCACGACATGCACAACCCCACCACGACCACACGAGTCGACGGACTGGCCGACCGGCTCGGGCTCGAACGACAGCGGACTCGGGCCTGGCTGTTTGCTCTGGCAACCCAAGCGGCGTCCTGGCATCTGTCCATTGGAGGCAGGCCTATGCACGACGCATACAGCCGCGCTGCGTCCACACTCCTGTGATACCGACTCGTGGACTTTCCGTCACTGCACTCACCGCGGACGACTACGACGTTGGGGCATTCAGCGGTGGTCACGGAATCGTCGGGTTCTCAGTACGTCAGGTATCCGTGCTCGCCGTCGTCGCGGCGGTTCTCGTCTTGGGTCACGCCCCATGATGTAGGGGGCTCGGTGTTGCGCTGGGTGTGAATGTCGCTGTCCATCGTTCTGCCCGACATCTCACGCCACCGCTCGACCAGCTGCTGGAGCGCGCGCCCGTGGGACTCGTCGAGGCCGAGGTCATACTCGTGGCCGAACGGCTGCCTCACGTAGGACGGCTGCTGGAACTGCGATGGTTCGCCTCGGACGTCCTGGCAGATCTGGAGGGCTTCAAGCGTGAACTCCAGGCGCCCCCCGGATCGGCCGGTCCGGCGCGCCTCGGCAAGGACCTCCAGCGCGAGCCTCGCCGCCCCTTCCAACACGTGGTTCGCGTCGTGGTCCTTGCCCAGTTCTATGACGCGTTGTAGGTGCCTGGCTGCGTCATCGACAAGGGCGACGGGAACAGAGAAGCGTGAGTACTTTTCTGCCAACTGCGACACCTGGTGTTGTGCGATCGCCAGGTGAGCGGCGATCGCTTCGTCTGGTGTCGTCAGTGTGCTGTCGGCGGTGTCTTCCGCGGCTGGCGGGCTGAGCAGCAACGTGTCGCCGATGGCGGTGGCAGTAGCCCAGTCCGCCGCGCGTTGCGCCAACTCCTCGACGCTCTT
Source organism: Kribbella swartbergensis (assembly GCF_054784135.1). Lineage (NCBI taxonomy): Bacteria > Bacillati > Actinomycetota > Actinomycetes > Propionibacteriales > Kribbellaceae > Kribbella > Kribbella swartbergensis. The sequence goes on along the minus strand of NZ_BAAGPM010000008.1, from coordinate 53,270 downwards.
CACGCCCGCTTTCTCAATCATGTTCTCCAAGGCGCGAGAGAAGCCTGACCCGAGCAGGTACCCACCACTGATCCAGTGGCCGGACGGAAGGAGCGCCTCCAAGGCGGTGCCTGCTGCTATGCCCGCAACAATCGGGATGGTTTTCCGCGCAACTCGGCAGATTCGTCGGCCGAGCGCTTCGGGTGCCGCAGCGGGAGTGTCGCCGGTGAGTTCCAGTTGCCGCCGGGTTCGCATCAGGAAAAGGATCAGGTGGCGCTGAGCCTGGTGCACCCGGTCGGGTCGCGGTCCTTCGACGAGGGCGTTGGCGATCGCGTAGCGGGTGTCGGAGATCAACTCGTCGACCGGTGGCGGTGGTGGACTGTGGTAGCCGCATGCGGTGAGCAGAGCGCCGAAAGCGTCATCGTTGAACCAGCCGAGGGCGACGATCTCGTGTTGGGCGAGGACGTGTGCACGATCGCTGAGGTCGTTCCAGAATGCCTCGTCAGCAGCGATGAATTCCAGCGTCTCCACGAGGCCCTCGACGCTGCGGCGGACCTGCCGAACGGCGTCCAGGTCGTACCGGTTGCGGCTGTGACGGTCGAGGGCACGTCGAGCCCGTTCCTCATCCCTGATGAGCGCTGTCGCTCGACGTAGGTTGTTGTCCATTGCGACCTCCCCCGCTATGTCCGTCGACTACAACGTCGCGAACTGACGGGTGTCAAGGGAGCGAGGATCGTCCATGGCTGGGGAACGATGGTCGTCAGAGAGATCTGCTGGTCTTCGAACCCGACCTTGCCGGTCGGCACGACGCGCGACCGTTGGTTCGGCTGCCCGTCGCGTCTCCAGGGTCACGATTCAGCCTGCGGCATGCTGGTGGTGTGGCCGGCCGTGGCGCCGCAGGAATACGACGGGGCGGATGTTCCCGAGCATCATCGGTTCTGCCCGCACCGTGACCCGAGGCTCACCATGAAACCCGTGCTGATCGTGGTGTGGCCACCGCAGCGGGGCGCGGAAACCGTGGCGCGGCGGCGCTCATGCTCATAGGTCCACGGCTATTTCGCTGGGCTCAGCTTCGGGTCGGTCGCTTTGCGTTGTACTGGTTGAGGGCCGCGACGAGGGCGAGCCCGGCGGCCTCCACGACATCGGTGGACGACGCCCGGACTGCAAGCCTGCGGCCCGGCAGCTCCACCTCGAGCTCGACCTCTCCGACCGCGTCGCTGCCCGGGCCGACTGAGTACGCCCGGAACCCGACTACCCGCGCCTCCACGCCCGTCGCCTGCGAGATCGAATGGCACACCGCGTCGATGAGCCCGGTGCCAGAACCCTCGGCGTGCACCGGTTCCCCAGCCCGGGAGAGCGTCACGTTGGCGCGCGGCCCGTCCTTCGTGCCCCCCGAGTACGTTATAGCGTCGAGCTGCCAGCCGGTGGATGGCTCCGTCATGCGATCCCCCTTGATGTCCAGCAAATCCAGGGTCGTACGGTTCTCGACAGGATATTGCGCCCGGTGCGAGCCCTCGGTATGAGCCCCGGCGTGCGCCGCGCTGGTCAGGGTTCGCAGCTATCAGGGGGCGCGGCAGGTGTGGGCATGGGTCTCGGCTGGCCCATCCGCTGACAAGATCACCGGGTACCGGAGATCGGCCTTCTGGATACGGTCGGCATGCTGGGCGACCATTCGGCAGGTGGCCGGTCCGCCACCGAACCAGCAGTCCTCGTCGAACTCCCGGATGGTGTCGATCCGCACCGGCTCGACTGGAAGATCTTCCGCCAACTTCAACAGGCGTTCGGTCAAGTCAGCTCCCCGCGCCGTCCGTGGTGCGGGTTGTGGTGCGACTGTTCAGCAGCTCATCGGCCGGCGCGTTTACCGGCAGCCCGGGCCCGCTGCGGCATCGAGGGCGGGTGGACCGGCGAGGTCCTTCGGCACGCAGGGGACGTTGGTCCGGCCCGAGACAACGTCCTGGCGGAGCTGCTCCAGCCGTGCGGCGTACGGGGTGAGGAAGCCCCCAGACCGGGTGAGTTCGATGCCGCCGTTGGACAGGTCGTACTCACGCCGGCCGGGTGACAGGGTTCCGTCGAGCCAGGCGCGCAGGCCGTCGTAGATCGCCACATCGAAGCGGACGACCATCGAGGTCAGCACGTGCTCCCGATTTTCTGCCCTCGTCATCCAGTCGCCGTTGGCATAGACGTCGTCATCGACTCCGATTCCCCAGATTTTCCGATCAAGCTGAGTGGAGAGTACGGCGACCTCGTCCAGTGCTCCGTACTGCGCACCACCGGCAGCCGGAAAGATGACGTCTGCGCCGGCACGGACCATTTCACGGGTGGTCCGGCGCGCCTCGAGTTGGTCGAAGAAGCCGTCGTAGTCGGGAACGCGACTGAGGTACGTCGACAGCACCCGTGCATCCGGCGTGACCGCGCGTACCCCGGCGACGAACCCGGCCTCGATCCTGTGGAGCTCGGGAGTGTCGGCGCCGCCGATGAAGCCGACTGTCCCCGATGTGCTGGCCAACGCGGCCGCTGCCCCGACGAGAAACGCGCCGTCCTGGTGGGCGAAGCCGATCGACGTCACGTTCGGCTCGTCGACGACACCGGTGAACATCAGGAAGTCGACGTCCCGATGACGGCGGGCGACTGGTACCAGGTCGGTGTCGTTGGTGGTGACGATGACCAGGTCTTCGCCTTGCGCCGCGAAGCGGTCTGCCGCCGATTCGGCCGAGGTGGCATCGATCTCCGCCTTGGCCAGCGCGAAGCGGTTCTCGTCCGCGGCGCGGTCCAGGCCAACCTCGAAAAACCGGTCGATGTACCCGGTACGGTGATAGACCCAGCCGACCCTGGGAGTGTGCTCCTCGCCCGGTGAGAGCAGGCCGAGCGCGGCTGAAGCGCTGCCGATCAGCAAGGCTGCCACTGCTGTCAGCAGCCAGCGGCGTGACCGCCGCTCGAGACGCCTTCGGGTTTCGGCCAGCGCGGCTTCACGTGCGATCTCGTCGTCGGCCAGGGCCTGCGAGGCGTCGAGAAAGCGTGTCTCAGCCGCGGTCAACCGCAGAACACCCTCGGCGCGCCAGGTCTGGAACTGCTTGAGCCGCGCCCCGTGTAGCAGGTAGCCGGCATCGTGTTCCGCGGCGTGCCACTCCTCGAGCGCGGCCCGCAGCACACCGTGCCGCTCCAACGCGGTGCGGTGCCTCCGTACCAGATCTGCCAGCCAGGGCCATTGCTCGAACAATGCGTCGTGAGCCACCTCGACGGTGGCGTGTCCTGTCTGCTCGTCCCGGTCGAAGGTAACCAGGTGATGGCGACCGACGTCCCGACCTCCGAGACGGCGGCGGGGTCAACCCCGGTAAGTGCCGCGAGTTCTCGGGCCGGTGTGCGACGCCGAACGATCTGGCCGCCTTCGATGCGGACCAGCCGAAGGAAGATCTGGGTGGCCGCGGTGGCGACCTCGTCCGACCAGCCACGCCGAATCTGCTCTGCACGGCGGGTCAAGGCCGCCTGCAGGCCACCGATCGCCTGGTAGCCGGCCAGGTCCAGCGCCGACGGGCTGCGGTCGAACAGTTCGGTGAGGGCGAATTGCAGGAGCGGCAGTTGTGCTGGTTGGTCGGCTGTGGCGGCAACGAGTTCGGCGAGCAGCGCAGGCTCGACCGCGACACCGACCTGGGTTGCCGGGGCGACCACGGCGGCTTCGACTTCCGCGGGAGTCATCGGCAGCACGTTCACCACCCCAGTGGCGAACATCTCGGCGAACCCCCGATGCCGTAGAGGCCGGTCGTAGAGGTCGGCTCGAAGCGCGAGTAGGACGCTCACCCCGGCCTGGCCTGACACACGCGCCAGTCTGTCGAGAAAGACGCGCACGTCCGCCTCGTCCAGCGCCAGCAGATGTTCCTCGAACTGGTCCATCACCACGAGCACGGGCAGTCCGGCGGACCGGTGTGGTCCGGCCTCGCCGCCGGCGTGCGCGGCCGCCACCCGCGACTCGATCTCGTCAGGGTCGTGGAAGTCCGGCGGTATCTCGACGACGGCCGGCGGCCGCTCTTGGTCCGCCAGCAACCGCGCCAGAACTCCAGCTGCCAGGACACTCGACTTTCCGGACCCGGACGGTCCGACCACGGCGACCAGTGGGTGGCCTTGGCCAAGGCGCGACAAGATCTCATCGGTCAGAACCTCGCGCCCGAAATAGTCGTCGGAGTCCGCGACCTCGAAGGGCCGGAGGCCCTTGTAAGGGTTCCGATGGGGCACTGAGACGGCGGCCGCTGCTCGCCCTGGCTCAAGCGTTGGATCGTGGAGAAGGATGCGTTCCTGCAAGCCTGCCAGCGAAGGTGTGGGGTCGAGGCCGAGCTCGTCGCGCAGGCTCTCCCGGTACACGGAGTAGGTCCTCAACGCCTCCCGATGCCGGCCGGCCCGGTACAGCGCCAGCATGAGCAGTTCCCGGCTGCGCTCGCGGTACGGGTCCTCGCGGCAGGCACGTTGGGCCCAGGTGACTGCTCGGGCTGGATCGCCGGACGACAGCCAGGCCTGGGTGAGATCCTCGAGGACCCGCAGCCGCAGGTCCTGCCACCGTCGGACTTCCGGCTGAGCGATGGTCTCGAGCGCTGTGTCGGCGAGCGGTTCCCCCTGCCACAACTCGAGTGCGGCGGTGAGCAGATCCGCCGCTGTCGGGCTCATCTCCGTGACGGAGTGGTGTCCTTCCTCGGCCAACCGCTCGAACCGGACGACGTCGACCGCCTCGGCGGGCAGATCCAGAAGGTAGCCCGGTTTCTGCGTGACGATGACCCCCGGACCATGGGTGCCGAGCGCTCGCCTCAGGTTCGAGATGTAGAGCTGAACAGAGTGTTCGGCGGTTCGAGGAGGGTGGTCGCCCCAGAGCAGGTCGATGATTCGGGCGGTGCTGACCACGTCGCCACGGTGCAGAAGCAGGATGCCGAGGACGCTGCGCTGCTTGGGTGGTCCCAGGTCGACCTGCCTGCCGTCGACAGTGACGCGGAGCGAGCCGAGCATTCGCACGCGAATGCGGTCATCCGGTTCTCCGATCGGGCTGGGGAACCGTCCGCCGACCACGTCACCCACGGGGCACCTCCCTCCAGGGCAATGTACGACGAGGGCGGAGTGGACGCTCCGCCCTCGGACCTCCTTTTCAGTTGAGCGCGACCATTCCGCGCAGAGCGTCGACGATGCCGACGGCCTCGTCACACGGCCCTGGGTAGTAGGTGCCAACCAGTTGCCCGTGACCGGACAGGTCGGCGTACGCACCTGTGCCTGAGACGACGCTCCACGTGCCGCGGTCGGCCGGGTCGCACGGTGACCAGCGGGCGAGGATGTGGACGACGAAGGTCCCGGATCCGTCGTCGCAAGTGAACACCTTGTCGACGTCGAACGTGAACATGTTGCGACGTTCCGTGATCTGTTGCCGGATCAGCGCTGTGGTGCCGCTCGGGCACAGCCCGCCTCCGCTCGCCTGGAATGTGCCAGTGCCGGCGTCGAACGACTCGGTGTTGAGAATCTCGACGTACCCCTCCCGCGGCGCCGCGGCCGACGCCGGAACCGACGCCGACAAACCGGCTGCCGTGATGACCGTTGCGACCGCGATCCGCACAGTCCACCCAAGATGCCGCATGACCAGACCTCCTCACGATGGGCGGTGTCCATCGCCGCCCCCTATGGGAGGAGAAACTTCCAGGCGGCTCTCTACGGATGCTCTATCCCAGGGCCGGCAGTCGGCGCCGCAGGAGCTGAGAAGGCACGCGAGCACGCGCCGTCATTCTCGCGGCAGGTCGAGGGAGCTGACGGGGCCCGCGCCGACGAACTCGGAGGGAGCTGCCATGAGCGGTGTCAGCAGCCGGTCGACCTCTGGCACAAGGCGGGAGAACGCCGCCTTGCTGTCCTCCTCGCTGTGCCAGAGATTGATCATGAAGCGGCGTCCGGCTCCCAGGTCTACGACGATGCTGCCCTCATAGCCGGGCTGGGCGGCATGGATTCGATCGAACTCCTCCACCTGGGCACTCGACACCGCCAGCTTGTCCTGGTCGAACGAGTTGAGTCGGAGTACGGCGTACATCGTGTCCTCCTCGCGTGGATCGGTGGACGGTCACGCCGCGAGAGCGAGCACGTGACCGTCGGCAGCCGGCGCGTTGTCGAGCGCCTCTTTGAGCACCTCGGCCAGGGCGGCGACCAGCTCTGGGTCCGGCCGCCCCTCGCTGAGACGCTGATGAGCCCTGGCGACACTGAGCCCCTGAGGAGCGACGTCAGCGCCAATGTGGCCGAGCACGGTGCGCAGGTGCGTGGCGGCGCGGATGCCGCCGTACCTGCTGGGCGATGCGGACAGCACCACCACGCGCTTGCCGCGCAGTACCGAGTCGTGGGGTGGCCGTGACAGCCAGTCCACGGCGTTGCCCAGCAGGCCAGGCACGCTGCCGTTGTACTCCGGTGTCACGACTACCAGGGCGTCGGCCTCGGCCACCGCCTCACGTAGCTCCAGCACGGGAGTCGGAACGCCCGCTGCCTCCAGGTCTCCGTCGTAGTAGGGCAGTCGGTCCAGGTCACTCACCACGGTCACGGTGTCGCTGTCGCGCGTGGTAGCCGCCAGACGCGCGAGTCGGGTGTTCAGGGACTCCCGCCGCGTGGACCCGGAGATCATCAGGATCCTCATCGTGGGCCTCCTCGGACGATGATTTATATGCGTGAGCATACATCTAAATCTATGCGTGCGCAAGCATCAGTTGTACGATGACCCGCATGCCACCCAAGCGTCAGCGGGCTGATCGAGGCGAACTCGGGCCGGCCTTTCGCGCCGCCCGTGAAGGGATCAGGTATCCGGCGCCTACCTATGCCGCGGCGTTCCTGGGTCTTGTTCGCGCGGCGGAGTATCTGGAGCGGACCTTGGACGCAGAGTTGCGCCGGGTCCACGGCATCGGGCTTCGCGGGTTCGAGGTGCTGCTGCATCTGGGAGCGTTCTCGCCCGACGGCTCTCTGCCCTTGACCCAACTGGTCCGGCAGGCCCCGCTGAGCCAAAGCCGGATGTCACGACTCGTCGCAGAGTTGGAGAGGGAGGGGTTCGTCAGCCGCGAGGTCGACGAGCGCGACACCCGTGCAGTGATCGTCGCGATCACTCAGAAAGGGCTCGCCATGCTGCGGGAGGCTCAAGAGACTCACTACACCGGCCTCGAGAGTCATCTGTTCTCCCGGTTGACTCGAGCCGAGATTTCGCAGCTTGCCGCGGTCACCAGGAAGCTGCTGGACGGCGTGCCGGACAACGAGCTTTCGGCGGGGTAACGCATCGAAATGCGCAGCTCGCCGTCTTGCCTGCAGTCGTCCCGCGGGTCGATCGGGCCGGTGAACACGGCAGGTGTACCGGGCGCCGTTCGGGTCCCGCGGTACGGCGCTTTCGGTGGGGTCAATCGAGGTGGGTGCTGCTCACCAGGCCGAGGGTGAGGCCGGTGGGGATCAGGATGGCTGCGAGGAAGAGGCGCTCTCGGACGGCCGAGATGAGGCCCCAGATGGTGAGGACCAGGGCGATCGACCAGAGCAGCAATCCCAGTGACACTCACGCACCTTAGCGGCTGGTCAGTGTTCCAGCGGCTGTTCTTGCAGGTCTCTAACAGGCACCGTCAGGTGAGGTTGGCTACCTGTTCGACTTCGGTGGTTTTGCCGGCCACGATGAGGACGTCGCCGCGGTGGACGACGGTTTCGGCGGTGGCGTAGGTGAAGCCTTCGCCGGGTCGCTTGATGCCGACGACGGTCACGCCGTACTTGCTGCGCAGCCGGCTCTGACCCAGTGGCAGGTCGTGGGCTTCGGCCGGTGCGGTGGTCTTGACGATCGCGTAATCGTCCTCGAACTGGATGAAGTCGAGCATCCTGCCGGTGACCAGGTGCGCGACCCGCTCTCCCATGTCGTGCTCCGGCAGTACGACGTGATGGGCGCCGATACGTTCGAGGATTCTGCCTTGTTGCCGGTTGATCGCCTTGGCCCAGATGTTGGAGATGCCGAAGTCGACGAGTAACGAGGTGGTCAGGATGCTGGCCTCGAGATTGGTGCCGATCGCCACGACCGCGCGGTCGAAATCGGGTACGCCGAGTTGACGCATCGCCTGCTCGTCGGTGGTGTCGGCCACCACGGCGTGGGTGAGGTCGTCGGCCAGTGACTGCACACGGCGGGGATCCGCGTCGATGCCGAGGATCTCGTAGTTGCGGCGGGCCAGCTCTCGTGCGAGGGAGCTGCCGAACCGGCCGAGGCCGATCACGACGACGCGAGTGGGGCGCTGTTTGTCAGCCAACGACGGGTCGCTCCTCTGGTAGTTCGTAGCGGCGGGGACGCTCGCGCAGCGCCAGCGCCGAGGCCATGGTGATCGGTCCGAGCCGGCCGACGAACATCAGCGCCACGAGCACGAGTTGGCCGGCCTCGGGGATTTTGGCGGTGATACCGGTGGACAGCCCCACGGTACCGAAGGCGGAGACGGTCTCGAACAACACGTCATCGAGCCGGAACGAGGTCATGGCCAGCAGAATCAAGGTCGCGGTCATCACGGCGCCGACCCCGAGCAACGCGACGGTGAGGGCTTGGCGTTGCACCTGGCCCGGCAGGCGCCTGTCGAGTACGTGCACGCTCGGCTCGCCGCGGATCTCGGCGAGGATGACGAACGCCAGTAGCGCGAAGGTGGTGACCTTGATTCCGCCGGCCGTTCCACCGCTGCCACCGCCGATGAACATCAGCACGTCGTTCACCAGCAGTGTCGTGGGCTCGAAGTGGGCCAGGTCGAGACTGTTGAACCCGGCGGTGCGGGGCATCACACCATGGAAGAACCCGACAAGCAGCTTGTGGTGCAGGTCCATCCTGCCCAGCGTCTCAGGGTTGCGCCATTCGCTCAGCGTGACGCCGACGAAACCGACGATGAGCAGTACGCCGTAGGTGAGGAGAGTGATGCGGGTGTGCAGCGACCAGCGCCGGCCGCGGCGGAGATGTCGTCGCAGGATCTCGTGGATGACCGGATAGCCGAGTCCGCCGATGATCACCGCTGCCATGATCGGAACGCAGATCCACGGGTCCGTCGCGAAACCGATCAGGTTGTCGCTGAACAGGGCGAAACCGGCGTTGTTGTACGCCGACACCGCATGAAAGAGCCCCAGGTACGCGGCATCGCCCAGCGACTCGTGATAGCCGAAGCTGAAACGAGCCGTCAGCAGAACGGCGACGACCAGTTCCACGGCCAGGCTCAGTTTGATCACGCCGATGATCACCTGCCGCACATCGCCCAGTCCGAGCGCCTTGGTCTCGGTCAGCGCAGACAACTGCAGCCGCAGCCCAAGGCGCCGTGCGACGAGCAGGGCCAGCAAGGACGCCAGGACCATCACGCCCAGTCCGCCGATCTGAATCAGTCCGAGGATGACGGCCTCGCCGAATCCTGACCAATGCGTCGGGGTGTCGACGACTACCAGGCCGGTGACGCAGACCGCCGACACGGCCGTGAACAACGCCGGTATCAGTGCCGTCGGTTCACCGCTGTGCGCGGAGATGGGCAGCATCAGCAACACACAGCCGATCGCCGTCACCGCCGCGAAGCCGACCACCACGAGCCGACCGGGATGTCTCCAGGACGCAGAAAGCGGCCGCCTGCTGACCGGTCGGGCCACCATCGGAGTCGTCGGGTCCATCGCCACCGCCAATCGGATGCGCTCGCTCGACCGAGCAGCCTACGTGGCCCACGGAGTCCCTCGACGGACCGGCTTCGCCTGCCGGCAGATCACCCAGGTGCCGGCAACGGCGTCCGGTCAGGACCGCGATCAGCTGGTGTAGCGGCATGAGGCGGCCTCGCGCGCTGTGTCCTCAACGCGCGAGGCCTGAGCGCCCGCTGGTCTCGAGCTCAGCGGACGTCGATACCTCAAGTGCCCGCCATTCAAACGCTGGTATCACCCAGTCCGTTGTCGTCGCGCGGGCGGCACCGCCGGGCGTCAGTTGTCGAGAGCTGTGATGGTGGCGGTGATGGAGCCGTCGATATTCGCGATGCGCTCGGCCGCGTCATCGTGCATACGGCCCAGGACGACGATGCCGTTGTAGTAGGACTGGTCGCCGTAGTAGAGGACCAGGTCGTTGCCAGGTGCGTAGTAGCCGACGTCGCCGACGTCGGGATCCGCGCCGTCGGGCTGACCGTCCAGGGACAAGGGCGAAGGCAGAGGTCCTGTCTTCTCTACCGAGCCGTGGTCGCTCATCTCGACGCTGAGCGGCAGTTGCGCAGCCAGATCCCGGGTGGCCGGGCTGTCGTCGAGGGTGGCTTGGAACTGCTGATCACCGATGCTGATGCGAATTCTCATTCCATCCTCTTGCGTACTGCGTGGGGCTTGCGAGCTTGGCGGAGTCGTTTGCCGGCGGCCCGCGTCGCCGGGGCCGGCGGTGGGTCCGCAGGCGGCCAGGGCCAACGCGACGCCGGCGGTCAGCACGATGGTGGCGGTACGGCGGACGGCTTTCATTGATCCTCTCCGCAGGGTTGGGACCGACATGTCACGCACGGCCCCTCAGGCAGGCGCGGACCTACTGAAGAGGCCCACGTGTCGAGTGAACCGGGTGTGCTCGTCGCGTGGAAGTTCCTGCCAATGGGTGCACTCACAGGGCACCCTTCACCGCTCTCCCAGCGCTGCTGGCGGACTACTCTCGTGGTCGGGGACAACCGCCAGGCACACGGACGAAGAACACGCAGAGGGACCTGATGCAGATCACCCGCAGCTCACTCGACACCACCAAAGGGCCCGCCGACTGGTTCACTGGCGATGTCTACATCGACGCCGTCGCCGCGTCCCCGCCACCCTCGCGGATCATCGCGAACCTGGTCCACTTCATGCCCGGCGCCCGTACCCACTGGCATCGCCACCCGCTGAGTCAGACGGTCTTCGTCACTGAAGGCATTGGGCTGTGCCAGCGACGCGGCGGCCCCATCGAGGTCATCCGCCCCGGCGACCGCGTCCTCTTCGAGGCCGACGAGGAACACTGGCACGGCGCGGCTCCGAACCGCCTGATGGTCCACCTCGCCATCAATGAGGCCGACACCGACCACGACTCCGTCCACTGGCTCGACCCGGTCACCGACGAGGAGTACCGAAGCGCGCCGCCCATCGGATCGTGAGCCGGCACGTCAGCCGTGGCGATCAAGGTGCCGTTGGTGATTCGGGCGCCTCCTGGGTCGGGGCGGTCCTACAACGTGATTCCGGGGGCTTGCGCTCTGCACGGTGTCAGGGGCGCGGCGGGATCGTCGTGGTCGATCTCGTACTGACACTCGCCGCAGCCCTCCTCGTGGGTGTGTTCACGCCAGTCGTGACCGCAGGCCGTGCAGTTGCCGTAGTGGGCATTGCGTGCGCGGCGAGCTCGGTAGTCGCCCCACCGAGCACCCAGCCACTGGATCGGATTCACGGGTTCAGCGAACCACAGGTTGTCAAAGCGGGGGACGCCATCAAAGGGGGTGTAGGCGGGGGTCGATGTGGCCGTTGAGCCAGGTAAGGATCATCGTGTCGAAGAGGTGGGGGTTTTCGATGTTCCAGATGTGGTGCATGCGTGGGGCGAGGCGGGTCTCGGCGTGGGGTACGACGGGGGCGACGGCTCGGAGCGAACGGCGTACCACCCTGGGTTCCCGTTCCCCGGCCACGAGGAGCATCGGACCGTCGTACGCACCGAGGTTGTCGGGCACCCCACCGGTGTGGACGTCGTCGAGCATCCGCCGGGCTGTCTCACGCTGAACCGATAGGCCGTGGCTGACATACAGATCGCGCGAGTCGACGGGCAGTCTGAAGCCGGCCGCCAGCGCCTTCCAGAACCAAGGCGACTCCCAGAACGTCAACTGCATCCGCGCCAAGAGCCGTGAAAACCCCCTGACCGGCAGGAGCGGCGCACCCGTGACAAGAACCGACGTGGCAACGTCCGGATGGCGAGCCGCGAGGTGGAGCGCGACGGCTCCGCCCAAGGAAAGGCCGACGACATGGAAGCGCCGGCGCCCGGTCAATTGCTCGACGCGTACGACGACATCGTCAGCCGCGCCACCGAGTCCGGGCCAGGGCTCGCCGGTACGGCGTCCGAAACCTGGCAGATCTGGCGTGACCACGGTGCGATGCTTCAACGCCTCGAGCTGCGGCTCCCACATCCAGTTCGCCACGTTCCCACCGTGCAGGAGGACAACGGGGTCGTCGTCGTGCGCAACAACCGGCGCCGGTGGGTGGATCTCGGGGAAGGCCGTGGTCATCGCAGCGTCTCCTCGAGGCTCTCGAGCCACTCCAGTTCGGTGCGGGTATGGCGGAGTCCGTTGTCGAGCGTGGCGAGTCGAAGGCGCCCGGCGCGATCGGTGGGTTCGGGGCTGTTGGCGCGGATCGCTTCCAGGGTGGCGAGCGTGGTGCGGGCCGCATGCCGCCGCCGCTCGAGCAGCGCCGACGTCTCCGAAGGGTCCAGGTCGCCTGCGAAGAAGACACGTGCCAGGAAGGCGTCTCGTTCGGGTTGCCGGTCCAGGTCGGAGGTCAACCATTCGTGCAGTGTCGCCCGCCCGGCCGCCGTCAGGCGGTGCACCTGGCGGTCCGGTCCGGCCTCGCCCGGCACCTTCTCCACTTCGACGAGACCGTCGGTCACGAGGGTCGCAAGCGTGCGGTAGATCTGCGCCTTGTCGGCCGACCAGAAGTAGTTGATGGTCGAGTCGAAGTGGCGCTTGAGGTCGTAGCCGGACATCGGGGCGATCGAGAGCAACCCCAGGATGATGCGCTGCAGAATCACCCTGCTAGTAGACAATACAACTAGATGACTTGTCCACTAGCTGCGGGACCATGGTCGAGCGAGTCGGACAGCCAGGTCCAGTCTGTGGTGTCGGAGAGGGTGAAGGACCAGGCCGTGGGGCTGGAGGTCTGGAGGTAGGCGAGGGCCGGGACCGTGATCGGTGGGTAGGCGAGTTGGTGCAGGAGTCGTACGGCGTCCTGCGGGGTGAACCAGGCTGCGTCGGTGACGGAGTCGTCGGGGTCGTCGATCTGGAGCGTCGGGTCTGTGGCGGTGGTGATGTAGTTCCAGGCGGCGCCCCAGGGCTCGTAGTGCTCACGAACCAACGCGATCTTGCCGTCGTACTGGGCAAGCACTCCGGCATATCGATGCATCCGCCGAGCATAGGCGCGTCATCCGCTACGTGTGACGCGCCCGGACATCACGCCTAGACGATTCGGAAGCCGCGGGACTGGTAGTTGGGGAGGGCGTGCGGGTGTTCGTCCGGGGTGGTGTGGAGGTAGACGCGGGTGGTGGGTGTGTTGAGGCGCCACGCGGTTTCGGTGGCGAGAGTGAGGAACGCGCCGCCGAACCCCTGCGACTGGAATTCGGGGACGAGGCCGAAGACGACGATGCCGACGTCGCCGGTCGGTTCCGCGGAGAGTTCGACGAAGCCGGCGACCTCGTCGGCGATCACCGCCAGCCAGGTGTGCACTTCCGGCGACGACAGCTCGGCGGTCCACTGCTCGTCGGTCCACGCGGTCCGGCCGCTGGGGCCGAGTGGGCCCCAGATCCGGTTGTAGAGCGTGCGGATGAGAGGTGCCGAGTCCGGGCCCACCTCCTCGAGGTTCAGCCGGGCAGCCGGTTCGCTGGGGACGAGCTGGTCCGGGGAAGTCATCTCTAGGCGGATCACCGGATCAGACTATTCCGGAAGGGGAGTGTCCGGAATGGGGTTTACCGTGGCCGGTATGAGTGAAACTCCTTGGGAACCGCCGGTGGCGGGGGATGAGGTTGCCCACCTGGTCGGGATGCTCGAACGATTGCGTACGACGTTCCGCTGGAAGGCCGACGAGTTGGACGCGGACGGGTTGCAAACGCGGATCGGAGCGTCGTCGTTGACGCTGGGCGGATTGCTCAAGCATCTGGCAGCGAACGAGGACTACCTGTTCAGGGTGAAGTTCCGCGGCCAAACGATCGGCGAGCCGTGGGAGAGCAACGGGTGGAACGGCGACAACGACTGGGAGCTGACTTCCGCGGCCGACGACTCACCCGAAGAGCTCTACGCCCTCTGGGATGGCGCGGTCGAACGCTCACGGGCCTGCCTGGCCGAAGCGATCGCCGACGGCGGACTCGACCAGCCGTCGGCGGTCAGCTGGCCGGACGGCCGCCACGCCAGCCTTCGTCGCCTGGTCTGCGACCTGATCGAGGAGTACGGGCGCCACACCGGCCACGCCGACCTCCTCCGCGAAGCCGTCGACGGCCGAGTCGGCGAAGATCCGCCTCCCGGTTGGCACCCCGTAGGAGCCAAGGCCTAAACCTTCGTCGAAGCGGCCCCGGGTGACTACTTCACTCGCTGCAGCGTCCCGTCCGGGGCGACCGCGATCGTGGTCTTCACGCTGTCCACGACCAGATGGACCAGCATTCGGCCGCCTCGCCAATCGGTGGTGTAGGTGACGGCGGCGTTGGTTCGCGTGGGGACGATGACCGACAGGATCGTCGCCGACCGGCCGGAGCGGTTGAACTTGACCACCGGCGAGGGCTTGCGGGTGTTGATGGTCTGGTAGTGCCACCCCTGGACGGGGTCGGTGGCACCCGTCACGACCTGCAGCCCGTCGTCCGGGATGTCTTGCTGGAAGGGGATCTGTAGCAACGTGGTCTTCACCCGGTCACCGGGGGCCTGCGCGACCGCCGCCTTGTCGCCGTTCACCGTCACCTTCTGGTCCGACGGCAGGTGCCACAACGTCTGGTACTCCTCGCTCGACACCGACCTGCCGCGATCCAGCACCACCATGAGGTCCGGGTCCTTCAGCACCAGCACACCCCGGGTCCGATCGATCCCCGCGCCCGGCGAGTCCTTCAACTCGTAGAACTCCGACGTCGCACCGATCGACGACCGGGTCAAGCGGGTCACCGGGTGTTCCGCCGCCGTCGAGAGCACGGTCATCTGGTTGTGCGAGAACTGGCTCTTCGCCCAACTCCGCCAGTCGTCCCACTTGTAGCCGGAGTGACCGCCGTCGATCAGGATGTCGCGACCGCGTGAGGTGTACGTGACCGACGTGTGGTCCTCGTGCCCGTGCAGCTTGCGCGAGGGACCGAACCGGATGCTGTACGTCGACTCCTGGGTGAACGGCCGGGTTTCACCCCACCCGGTCCGGCCGAAGATGTACCCGGCGTCGAACACCCCGATCCGCTGGGTCGGGCGGATCCCTTGCGCACCGAGCGTCCCGGCGTACTCGAGCACCGTCCCGGGGACCGGCACCGTGCGGACCACCTCGGAGTCGCCGATCTGGTGCAGGTTGCCGAGTGAATTGGTGGCGAGCGCGAGCCACTTGGCGAGTTCGCGCCGGCGGGCCCTGATCGTCGTACCCGGGTCGACCCCACACTTCTGCAGTACGTCGATCGCCCGTCCCCATAGCGAGTAGTTGAACTGTGCGTACGCCGTCGACTGCTCGTTGGTGGAGCCTTGGGTGTCGATCGACGTTTTGATCGCACCGGTCAACCGGTCGGCGGCGATCTTCTTCAGGTCCGGCCGGTCGAGTGTGCAGCCGATGCCGAAGAGGGCGAGGCTCTCGTCGGTGCCGTGGTTCCAGTCACCGCTCCAGTTCTTCTGCAGGAACCAGGCGTGCTCCTGCAGCGCCTTGTCCAGCCAGGTGTACGACATCGGCAGCTTCGCCACCTTCAGCGCGCTCAACGTTGCCTGCCGCAAACAGATGAGGACGTTCGTCCGGTGCATCGTCGACTCGTACGCCCCGACGTTCGATTTCCACGTGTACGGGTTGTCCTTCACCCAGTCACGGGTGATCGCGCTCACCCGGGCCAGCGCCCGCTTGTCACCCTTGCCGGCTGCAGCGATTCCCTTCCCCAGCCAGCGCAGCGAGTGCAACCACATGTACCAGCTCGGATTCTGATACGGGTTCAGGCTCCAGTCCACGTCACCCTTGCCGTTGCCCACCTGGTACGGCGCCGAAGTCCCCCACGCGAACGTGTCCCGGTAGAGGTTGGCCAGCGGGTTCGTCCGATCGATCCCGCTGTACGCCGGGCAGGTGTAGACGTCCCGCCTCGGCGCCTGAGTGACCGTCGGCGTCGGCGGTTCAGGAGTGCGGGCAACGGTCGGATCCGGTGCGGCCTCCGGCGTCGAGCCACCCCAAGGGATCACCAACGACGTCACGACGGCGAGCGCGGCCAGCAACAGGGCGACACTGAGTCGCAGGGTGGTGCCGGCCTTGCGCAGACGGTGCACAGGCATCGTTTGTTCCTCACCGCAGTCCTCAGGGCCTGCTCATTTGTGGTATAGACCTGAATTTGAGACAAGGAGATCCCTGGGACAGGTCAGGTGGTTTTCGTCGCGATGTCCGAGTGACGGCTCAGGACGGGTACTGCTGTGTCAACGCGCGTCGGCCGCCAAGTGGTTGCATCCGGCATCGAGTTGGTGCCGCGGCCGAGGCGTCGTACCGCTGGTCACTCCAGCTTGGTGTTCGCCGTCATCGGTTCCCCCCGGAGTCGAATGAGTTCCTCTGCCCCTACTGATGTCCGCAGAGACCACAAAGTTGTCCGGACTCCGTACTCCGGTTCCCTCGTTGCCCGTACGGGCACGGCCGGTGGGCCGGAACCCGCGGTATCAGCGCGAGTCCTCCAGCGCCCCGGCGATCAGCTCGTTGCGAGCGTTCTGGCCGAGCGGCTCCGAGGTGTGAACGCCGTCCCGCAGGTAGCTTGCCGGCCCGCCCGGCTGCGCGGCGAGGTACTCGGCCCAACGGATGATCCGCAGGTTCGGGTGGCGTACGGCGGCCTGCTCCAACTGCTGGTTGATCCACGCGCTGTTGGCCTGGTCGGCAGCCCGGACCTCGGCCGGC
Organism: Kribbella swartbergensis; assembly: GCF_054784135.1. Taxonomy (NCBI): domain Bacteria; kingdom Bacillati; phylum Actinomycetota; class Actinomycetes; order Propionibacteriales; family Kribbellaceae; genus Kribbella; species Kribbella swartbergensis. The sequence goes on along the minus strand of NZ_BAAGPM010000008.1, from coordinate 36,524 downwards.
TGACGGGTCCGGCCGACGTACACGTTGACCCAGTAGACCGTCCGGGACGGGCCGGCGATGTGCAGCGCCCGCTCGACCTGCGCGGCGAACCCGGGCGGGTCGAAGATGTCGTTGGAGCCCACTGCCATCACGATCCGGCTGGGCAGGCCGAACCGGTGTTCCCAGTCCTCCAGCGCGTCGACGGCCGCCGACGTCGGCTGCCCCGACCAGTCGTGGACGGCGATGGCGTCACCGGTCCGGTTCCGGAGCAGGTGTTCGAGGGCCGGGCCGTCCTGGACGGCGATGCTGTCGCCGAACATGAACACCCCGTTGAACATCAGCGCGTCCTGGATCTCGTCGTCGGACGAGATGTGCTTGCGCAGGTTCTGCCACGGCCCGAGCGTCCCGGAGCCGAACTTGCCCGGATGCACCGACCGTGCCCCGGTGTCGGGAACGCTGCTGCTGATCGGCGCGGTGACGTCAGGTTTGCTGGGCTCGAGCAGCACCAGCAGCCCGCCCACCAGCGCGAGGACGGCCAGCGACACGGTCATGGCGACGAACGGGGCGACGACGACCTCGCGGAATCCGCGCCGACGAGTCAACGGCCCCACCCCCACAGTCGATTGCCTACCCCTCTACATGTCTCGACGTGTCGAACGGTTCCATCCGTTGCATCACGGAGGAATTCGCACGCACCGGGCTGTCCGCGCACCACAGAGTCAACCAAGCCGCACAAGGGACTTGCCAACGGTCGTTCCACAACATGATGACGCCCGGGTGGGGAAAGTTGCTGCATCGCCCGATCAATCGCGCAACGTGCACACCTCCACGCTCTCCGTGAAAAACGCATGCGAATCGCCCGGTTGCGGGATACGTTCCCCGCGTGACGGAGTTGGCTGCGCTCGTACGACGTACCGACGGATTCCTGCTCGACTTCGACGGACCGGTCTGCGACCTGTTTCCTCCCGGCAGCGGTACGACGATCGCGGACGCTGCCCGTGAACCACTCCACGCCGCCGGAGTCGCCGTACCCCATCCGGTCGCGAGCACGAACGAGCATCTGGTCGTGCTCCAGTTCGCGGCTCAGCACGCACCCGCAGTACTCGAAGACGTGGAACGCGCGGCGATCAAGGGCGAGACCGAGGCAGCCGAGACCGCGCCCGCCACCCCCGGTGCCCGCGAGTTCCTCGCCGCTTGTGCGCGCACCGACCGGCCGGTCGTCATCGTCAGCAACAACGCGGCTGCTGCCGTCGAGTTGTTCCTCGACCGGTACGGACTGACGGATCAGGTCCGCGCGGTTCTCGGCCGGCCGTACGCGCGTCCCGACCTGATGAAGCCGAACCCGCATCTGGCGCGGCGAGCGGTGGAGCTGGCTGACCGGGACCGGTGGTGCATGGTCGGTGACTCGGCGAGCGACATCGAGTTCAGCCGCCGCGCCGGGCTGATGTCGATCACCTACGCGAAGTCGGCGCGGCACGAGGCGCGGCTGGGCGGGGCGGATGTCGTCATCAGGACGATGAGGGCACTCGCGGACTGTGTGTGAAGGTCAGCTGGTGCGTTCGGAAGGACTGCGTTCTACGCAGAACTCGTTGTGTTCGGGGTCGTGCATCGTGACCCAGCCGCGGCCGTCGGGCTGGCGGTGGTCCTCGTAGATGTCGGCGCCGAGGGCGAGCAGCCGGTCGACCTCCTCGTCGCGGGTGCGCTGGTCCGGGACCCAGTCGAGGTGGACCCGGTTCTTACCCGACTTCGCCTCGGGTACGGCGATGAACAGCAGCCCGGGGACCGGAGCCGGCGCGACCACCAGCACCTCGTCGTCACCGGGCTCGTCGCCGTCCGCGATCGGCCAGCCGGTGACCGCGCTCCAGAACTGCGCGAGCTCGTACGGGTTGCCGGCGTCGACCGTGATGTGTCGCAGGATCATGTCGAGACCCTAGCCGCGTTCCTGGGTCTCGCGGACTGTCGGTGGCCGGGTCTAGTGTGCGGCCAAGAGTGGTTTCACCGAGGGGGAAGGGGAGTCAGATGGCGTCTCGCCTCAATCCGTACATCCAGTTCGACGGCAATGCCCGGGAGGCGATGGAGTTCTACCAGAGCGTCTTCGGCGGGGACCTGGCGACCAACACGTTCGCCGAGTACGGCGCCAGCAGCGGTCCGGACGACGAGGACAAGCTGATGCACGCCCAGCTGGAGACGCCGGCCGGGTTCACGTTGATGGCCTCGGACACACCGCAGGGCATGTCGTACAACCCGGGTCAGAACATCGCGGTCAGTCTCAGCGGCGACGACGAGGACCTGCGCGGTTACTACGAGAAGCTGTCCGAGGGCGGCACCGTGACGATGCCGCTGGAGAAGCAGATGTGGGGTGACGAGTTCGGCATGGTCACCGACCGGTTCGGCATCAACTGGATGGTCAACATCAGCGGCCAGAGCTGAACACCGAACCGACCACCGGGTTGATGCGCCTGCCGGACCGACGGCTGGCGCAGTACTGGCACGGCGGCGCGGCCGGCGGGATGCCCGTGTTCTTCCTGCACGGGTGCCCTGACACGCGGCACGCGGCGTTCGCCGGTGACACGGCGGCTCGGCGTGCCGGCGTGCGGCTGGTCGCGGTGAACCGGCCGGGCTACGGCCTGTCCGACGCTTGCCGGTCGACCCACCTGTCGGTGGCGGACGACGTCGCGGCGGTGGCCGATGTGCTCCGGATCGACCACTACGCCGTACTCGGCATGTCGATCGGCGGCCCGTACGCGCTCGCCTGCGCCGCACGCCATCCGGACCGGGTGACTGCGGTCGGTGTGGCGGCGAGCCCGGCGATCGTTCCGGAGCTGGATCCGCCGTACCACCGAGACGACCTCGGTCCCGAGCAACAGACGTTCTTCAGCCGCCTGGCCGAGCTCGCGCCGGACGAGGCGGTCGAGCTGATGCGTCCCGATTTCGCGGCGTACGTCGACGAGCTGAACCCCGGCGACCCGGACGATGCTGCGCTCGTACGACGCTTCCTCTCCCGACTCGACCCGCGTGACGCCGAACTGACCACCAGACCCGGGCCCACGGTCGAGGGCCGCATCCTCGGCTCTGACAGGGCGGTCGCGGCCGCTGTGCGCGAGGCGCTCGCGAACCCGGACGGCTACCTTCGGGATGCCGCGATCTCGTTCCGTAGCTGGGATTTCCGGCCCGAGCTGGTCGGATGCCCGGCGTACCTCTGGTACGGCGAGCTGGACGCGAACGTCTCCGTTCGCAACGGCCGCCGGCTCGCCGAGCGGATCCCGCACTCGACCCTGGTGATCCGCGAGCAGACCACGCACCTCGCCGTCCTGCACGATCACTGGGACGACATCCTCACCACGCTGACGTCCGGAAATTGAGTACCGCGACCGGGGGGCCACGGGGCTACCGTGAAGGGCATGGGACTCAACGACGTGTTGTACGACCCGATCCGGCACAACAACTGGGCGACGAAGAGCCTGATCAAGTTCTGCCGCGACCAGAACCTGACCGCCGAACAGCTGGAAGTCACCGGTGTCGGCACGTACGGCGGGATCCTCGCCACCCTCGACCACATCGTCCGGTGCGACGCCGGCTACCTGCGCCGGCTCGCGGACAGTCCGCTCGACTACGTGGACGGTCCGGCGGCGACCGACTTCGACACGCTCGAAGCCTGGAACGACGAGGCCGGCGCGCTGTGGGAGGAGTTCCTCTCCAAGCCGATCGACGTCGAACGCGTGATCATCGTCGACAACAACACCCGGGGCACCCGCGCCGGCATCTTCATCGCCCAGGCGCTCAACCACGCGAACCACCACCGCGAGCAGGTCTGCGCCATCCTCACCGGCCTCGGCATCCAGCCGCCGGACATCCAGGCCTGGGAGTATGCCTGGACCCACAACCGCATCTGGGACCTCCCCGAATCCGAGCCCCCCACGCCCTGAACCAGCTCGAGTCAGGCTGGGGGCTTCAGCAGCGGCGCGGACTCGGGGACCGGGGTGACCGGGGTGCCGTAGGCGAACCAGTTGACGAGGTTTTCGACCACCAGGTCGGCCATGGCTGTGCGGGTGGGGATGGTGGCGGATCCGACGTGGGGGAGGAGTACGGCGTTCGGGAGGTCGAGAAGTCCCGGGTGGACGTTGGGCTCGTCCTCGTAGACGTCGAGTCCGGCGCTGAGGATCGTGCCGGCGCTGAGGGCCTCGACCAGGGCCGCCTCGTCGACCACGGTGCCGCGGGCGACGTTGATCAGGACTCCGTCAGGGCCGAGCGCTTCGAGCACTTCGGCGTCGACGAGGTGGCGGGTGTCGTCGCCACCGGGGATCACGATCATCAGGATGTCGACGTTGCGGGCCATCTCGAGCAGGGACGGGTAGTAGCGGTAGGCGATGTCCTTGCGGCGGCGGTTGTGGTAGGCAACGGAAACTCCGAACGGTTCGACCCGGTCGGCGATCGCCTGACCGATCCGGCCCAGCCCGAGGATGCCCAGCCGGCGGCCGTGTAACGTTGCCTTGGTCAACGGATATGGTCCGTCCTGCCACTTCCCGGCGCGGAGGTACCGCTCGGCCTGCGGCAGTTCGCGAACCGTCATCAGCAGCAGCCCGAGCGCCGTGTCCGCGACCTCGTCGTCCAGTACGCCGGGGGTGTTCGTCACCACGACACCGCGTTCGGCCGCGGCAGTCGCGTCGATCTGGTCGTACCCGACCCCGAAGCTCGCCACGATCCGCACCGCGGGCAGCCTGTCCAGGAACTCACCGTCGATCCGCGTCCCGCCCGCCGCGACGGCGACGATCTCGTCCCGTCGCTCGGTCAGGACGGCCTCCGGGTCCGCCTCCTCCCACAGCCGGATCAACTCGACCTTCCCGTCCAGCCCCTCCGCCACCGCGGGATTCATCGGGCCCGGCATCAACACCACTGGCAGTCCCATAGCTCTCCTCACCCAGGTCTTCACCGGTCCCCTCGAATCCTATTTCCTCCAGGTAGCGGCCAGAGGCCGACCGCTACGTCGGCGAGGCTGGGGGTATGACCGAGAAGAACAGCAGCAGTACGACAGCCACCTTTCATGCGTACTTCGCTTACCGCGACGCGGTTGGCGCGTTGCGGTGGTTGGAGAAGGCGTTCGGGTTCGAGACCACGACGGAGGTGCCGGACGACAAGGGCGGCATCATGCACGCCGAGATGCGGTACGGCGGTGTCGCGTTCACGGTGTTCACCGACGAGGAGGGCTACGACAGGCCGATCCGCAAGGGCGAGACGGTCGGCCACGGCAGCTACATCGCGTTCGACACCCGGGACGAGGTCGACGCAGTCCACCAGACCGCGGTCGCGGCCGGTGCCGAGTCGGTCTGGGAGCCGGCCGAGACCCCGTGGGGCAACTACCGCTGCCGGGTCGCCGACCCCGAAGGCTACGAGTGGACCTTCGGCACCCACCGCCCAGGCGTCCCCGCCTCCTGGTAGACAACACGGGTGGATCCGCGGCTGATCGTCATCAGGGGCAACTCGGCTCAGGCAAGAGTTCCGGCATCCTGCCGAAGGTCCGGTACGGCGGCATGCTCGCGCGACTGCCGGGACGAGTACGGCGGGTCGTCGTACTTCTACTAGCTGGAAATCCCGTTCGAGGAGACGATCCGTCGGCATGTGACTCGGGCGAAGGCCGGCGCCTCAGGACCAGCCGCCGAGCTTCAGGTCGGCGATTGTGACGGGTTGTCCTGACTCCAGCGACTGGTTGGCGGCGATGCCCACGGCCACGGCCCGGACGCCGTCGTGGACGTCGGCGGCGCGGCCGAGTGGATCGTTGCCCGCGCCTTGGAACAGGTCGCCGTACAGCAGCCGGTCCCCGCCGCCGTGACCGCCGACGCCGCGGGGGATCTCGACCTCGACCGCCGGCGCCCAGTGCTTCTGCAGCACCAGCCGCTCACCGTCGGACCGAACCTCCCCGGCGACCACGCGCTCGGACGGGTAACTCGGGTCGATCTGGTCGTCGATCACGGCAGCGCGCTCCACGACCTCCAGCTCGGCGCGGCCCTCGGTGCCGTTGACGCTGACCCGGTAGCCCTCCCAGGGCGAGTGGGCGTTCAGCGAGTAGCTCAGGCGGGCCCCGTTCGCGTACTCCGCGATCACCGCCAGGTTGTCCTCGATCGTGATCCCCGGCCCGAACACGTCCTGGTCGCGGATGTACCCGTCGTACTGCTCGCACTCCAGGTACAGCTGCCGGTTCACCTCGTCCTTGCGCAGGTCGAGCAGCCACGGGTCGTTCTCCGAACCGTCCACCGTGCCCCGCGCAGGTCGTTGCCCAAGGCCACGAGCCGCCGCGTTGGCGTCGCCGTAGAAGAACAGGCCGCCGGAGGCGAAGACGCGGGTCGGCGTGGAGGCGATCCACCAGTTCACCAGGTCGAAGTGGTGGGACGCCTTGTGCACCAGCAGGCCGCCGGAGAACCGCTTCTCCCGGTGCCAGCGGCGGAAGTAGTCCGCGCCGTGCCGGGTGTCCAGCACCCACTGGAACTCGACGCTGGTGACGGCGCCGATCTCCCCGTCGGCGATCAGCTGCCGCAGCGCGCTGTTGCGGGGCGAGTAGCGGTAGTTGAAAGTGACTACGACGGACCTGCCGGACTCGTTCATCGCATCGACGATCTGCCGGGTGCCGTCGGCGTCGATGGTCAGCGGCTTCTCCACGATCACGTCCGCGCCGGCCCGCAGCACCCGGGAGACGACGGCCGCGTGGGTGTAGTCCGGGCTGGTCACGATCACCCGATCGACGGACTGCTCCTTGATCATCCGCTCCAGGTCGTCGGCGCCGTACTGCGGCAGCTCCGGCCCGCCGAGCTCCTTCACCCACCGGTCGTGGAACGCGAGCCGGCCCGGGTTCGGGTCGAGCAGCGCGACCAGCTCGGCGTCCTCGGGGTGCTCCTGGAAGATCGCGCGGACGTACTCCCGCGCCCGCGATCCGGTTCCGGCCACTGCATAGCGTCTGGGCACGACGGACCCTTTCTACTCGTGTAGACACGCACGCTAGCAACCGCTTTCCGGAGCGGTCAACCGTCGTACCATCGGCTCATGCCCAAGGTTCCGGTCACCCGCAACGACGTGGCGGTGTACGCCGGAGTCAGTACGGCGGTGGTCAGCTACGTGGTCAACGAGGGACCGCGGAAGGTGGCACCGGAGACCCGCGACCGCGTCCTGGAGGCGATCCGTGTCCTCGGCTACCGGCCGAACGCGACCGCCCGTGCGCTCCGGATCGGGACCACGCGCACCCTCGGCCTGATCACCCCGGACGGCGGGAACCCGTTGTTCGCCGAACTCGCGAAGGCGATCGACAAGGAGGCGTCGGCCCGCGGGTACGTCGTCCTGCAGACCAGCGCCGACGGGGATCCGGCGACCGAGCAGGCCAAGATCGCGGAACTGCTGATCCGCCAGGTGAGCGGTCTGCTGCTGGTCGCGCCGACCGAGGATCCGGACCTGACCGAGGTCGGGATCCCGGTGGTGGCGATCAATCGCGTGCTGCCGAGTGCCTCCTCGGTCCGCCCGCAGTACCGGGAGGGTGCCCGCCGGGGCGTCGAGCACCTGATCGCACACGGCCACCGCCGCATCGGCCTGGTCATCGGCGGCGGGCGCCGCAGGACCGGTCCGTCGGAACGCGAGCTGGGCTGGCGGGATGCACTGCGCCAGGCGGGGTTCGAGGACGGCCCGATCGCCCGCACGACCTTCAGTCGCCAGGGTGGTCACGACGCGGGCGGAGAGTTGCTCAAGGCAACGAAGCCGCCGACGGCGATCTTCGCCAGCTCGGACCTGCAGGCGGTCGGTGTGTTGCGGGCGATCCACGAGGCCGGGCTCAGAGTTCCCGAGGACGTGGCGGTGGTCGCATTCGATGGGACCGCCGAGACCGAGTACAGCTGGCCGCCGCTGACGGTCGTCCGGCAGCCATTGGAACAGATGGCACGCGACGCCGTCGGCCGGCTGATCGACGGACAGCAGGCCGTCGAGGCGGTCACGTATCCGGCCGACCTGATCCTCAGAAGGTCCTGCGGCTGCCCCTAGAGCGTGCCGAGATCCTCGAAGATCAACGCGGTGCGGGTGGCGAGCACCTCGGGGATCGCCTGCAGCTTCTCGAGGACGACGCGGCGCAGGCCCTCGTTGTCGGCCGCGCGGACCAGCAGGATCGCGTCGAAGTCGCCGCCGACCAGGGCCATGTGCTTGACCTCGGGAATCGCCTGCAGTTGTTCCCGCAAGGTCCGCCACGAGCTCTGACGGAGACTCAGAGTGACGTACGCCGACGTGGCGAGGCCGAGCTTCAACGGGTCGACCGTGGCCGTGAAACCCGTGATCACCCCGGTCGTGGTGAGCCGCTCGAACCGGGCGTAGGCGTTGGCGCGGGAGATGTGCACCTGGTCCGCGAGGGCGCGGATCGAGAGCCGTCCGTCCCGGCCGAGCGCCTCGACGATCTGCCGGTCGACCTCGTCCAGCGCCGGTGCGACGACCATCTGTCCAGGTAGCGCGGGGTTGACCGTCACGTCGTCGGACATTTTGCTCCTTGTGCGGCGGCTTCAGAGACCAAGTGTCTCGCGATTTTCCCAGGTCTGGATCCGATTGGCCAGAAGTATGACGATGAGGCCACCGTCCGTCTCCTGCGCAGGAGGGTCACATGACTACCGTCGCGGAGCGTTTGCTCCCCTCCGCCGAACCCGTCCGGTTGATCGACCAGGACGGAGTACCGCACGACCATCCGTCGTACCGGCTGCCCACCAAGGAAGCTCTGGTCGACGGTTACGTTCAGTTGATCAAGGGGCGCCGGATCAACGACCAGGCCGGCGCACTCGTCCGGCAGGGCCGCCTCGCCGTCTACCCGTCGTCGCACGGGCAGGAGGCGTGCCAGGTCGCGGCCACGATGGTGCTGCGTGAGGACGACTGGCTGTTCCCGACGTACCGCGACACCGTCTCCATCGTCAACCGGGGCGTCGACCCGATCGAGACCCTGACCCTGCTCCGCGGCGACTGGCACTCCGGCTACGACCCGTACGCGCACAAGGTCGCGCCGCAGTCCACTCCGCTCGCGACTCAACTGATCCACGCGGTCGGTGTCGCGCACGCCGCTCGGCTGAAGGGCGAGGACACCGTGGTGATGGCGCTCTGCGGTGACGGCGCCACCAGTGAGGGCGACTTCCACGAGGCGCTGAACTTCGCCGCCGTCTTCCACACGCCTGTCGTCTTCTTCATCCAGAACAACGGGTACGCGATCTCCGTCCCGCTCGCTCGGCAGAGCGTCGCGCCGTCCCTGGCCCACAAGGGGATCGGGTACGGCGTCCCCGGAGAACGGGCCGACGGCAACGACCTCGCCGGGCTCCTCGCCATACTCGGAAGGGCCGTGGACAGGGCGCGCGCCGGTGAAGGTCCGCAGCTCGTGGAGGCACACACGTACCGCGTGCACGCGCACACCAACGCCGACGACGCGACCCGGTACCGCAACGACGACGAGGTCAAGCCATGGCTGGAGCGCGACCCGATCAAGCGGCTGGAGACCTACCTCACCCACGAGGGGCTGCTTGACGACACCGTCAGGCAGCGGGCGGAGTCCGCGGCGGCGGAGGTTGCCGACGTACTGCGCGAAGGGCTGATGCCGGAGCCCGAGGTGGACCCGGCGGAGCTGTTCGAGCACCTCTACACGTCGCAGACCGGGCAGTTGAGGGAACAGGCCGCGTTCCTGCGGGACGAGCTCGCGCGAGAGGAGGGCTGAGCCGTGACGCACGTGAAGATCACCATGGCGCAGGCCCTGAATCAGGCTCTGCGGGACGCGATGAAGGCCGACGACAGCGTGCTGATGTTCGGTGAGGACGTCGGCGCGCTCGGCGGGGTCTTCCGGATCACCGACGGGCTGACCGCGGAGTTCGGCGAGGATCGTTGCTTCGACACCCCGCTGGCCGAGTCCGGCATCGTCGGGATGGCGGTCGGGCTGGCGATGAACGGGATGCGGCCGGTGGTCGAGATGCAGTTCGACGCGTTCGGGTACCCGGCGTTCGAGCAGATCGTCTCCCATGTCGCCAAGATGCGGAACCGGACCCGCGGCCGGATCACGCTGCCGATGGTGATCCGGATGCCGTACGCCGGTGGCATCGGGGGCGTCGAGCACCACTGCGACTCGTCCGAGAGCTACTACGCGCACACCCCGGGGCTCACCGTGGTCGCGCCGGCCACGGTGGCGGACGCGTACGCGTTGTTGCGCAAGGCAATCGAGTTCCCGGATCCGGTGGTGTTCATGGAGCCGAAGAAGCTCTACTGGGCCAAGGAGGAGGTCGACCTCACCGAGGACCAGCCGGGGATCGGGACGGCCGTCGTACGGCGGGAGGGCGCGGACGCGACGCTGATCGCGTACGGGCCGACGGTGCCGGTCGCGCTGGAGGCCGCCGAGGTCGCGGCGGCGGAGGGGCGGCAGTTGGCGGTGGTGGATCTGCGGTCGCTCGTGCCGTTCGACGACGAGACGGTGTGTGCGGCGGTACGTCGTACCGGCCGGGCTGTCGTGGTCGCGGAGGCGAGCGGGTTCGCGAGTGTGTCGTCGGAGATCGTTACCCGCGTGACCGAACGGTGCTTCCACTCGCTGGCCGCGCCGATCCGGCGGGTGACCGGGTTCGACATCCCGTACCCGCCGCCGAAGCTGGAGAAGTACCAGCTGCCCAGTGTGGACCGGATCCTCGACGCGGTCGACGACCTTCAGTGGGAGGACTCGTGAACACCTTCCTGCTGCCCGATCTGGGGGAGGGGCTCACCGAGGCGGAGATCGTCCGCTGGCTGGTGAAGGTCGGCGACGTGGTCACCGTCGACGCCCCAGTCGCCGAGGTCGAAACCGCCAAGTCGATCGTCGAACTCCCGTCTCCGTACGCCGGCGTCGTCGAACAACTCCACGCCGACCCAGGCACAGTCCTCCCCGTCGGCAAACCCCTCATCACCATCGCGGAGACCGACGCGGGTGCCGTCTACCGTGAGGAGGAGAAGGCCGGCTCGGGCAACGTACTGATCGGCTATGGAACCGGTGACGGAGCGGCTTCAGGGCGGCGTCGCAAACCGCGCACCGAGGTGCGCACAACCGAGCAGACCGGTAGCGACCCGAAGGTTCCGTTGGTGATTTCGCCGTTGGTGCGGCGGATGGCTCGGGATGCGGGGGTGGATTTGAAGAGCCTGGTGGGGTCGGGTGCCAACGGGTTGATCGTGCGGCGGGATGTGGAGGAGGCGATCGCGCGGCGGGTGAAGAGGCCGGAGTCGACGGCCGATTCGCGGACTGGGTTGCCGGAGCTCAAGCGGGTGCCGATGAGTGGGTTCCGGAAGGCGGTGGCGGCGACGTTGAGCCGGAGCCGGGCCGAGATCCCGGAGGCGACGACCTGGGTGGATGTCGACGCGACCGCGCTGGTGGAGCTGCGGGAGTCGTTGCGCTCGGCAAAGGACCCGGGACCGGGCCTGCTCGCGTTGATGGCCCGGTTCGTGGTGGCCGGGCTGCAGAAGTACCCGGAGCTGAACGGTTTCGTCGACACCGAGCGCGAGGAACTCGTCCAGTACGACGGGATCAACCTCGGCCTGGCCGCCCAGACCGACCGCGGTCTCGTCGTACCGGCGGTGCCGAACGCGCACCGGCTGACCACCCGCGCCCTGGACGCCGAGATCAAGCGGCTCACCGAGGCCGCGCGCGCCGGCCGACTGACACCGTACGAGCTCAGCTCCGGGACGTTCACGCTGAACAACTACGGCAGCTTCGGCGTGGACGGCAGCGCCGCAATCATCAACCATCCGCAGGTCGCGATCCTCGGCGTCGGCCGGATCATCGACCGCCCGTGGGTGGTCAACGGTGAACTCGCGATCCGCAAGCTCACCCAGCTGTCACTCGTCTTCGACCACCGTGTCTGCGACGGCGGTACCGCAGCCGCCTTCCTCCGTTTCGTCGCCGACGCGTTCGAGAACCCTGCGTCGGTCTTCGCGGATCTCTAGGACAGCTGCCGCGGCCGCAACCCGATCAGAATGGCCCGGAGCCCGCTGGTGAAGCGGGCTTCCGGGCCGGCCAGGTTCTCCCGGCTCAGGTACGCCGCCAGGCTCGCTGCCCCGATACCGAGTTGGTCGCCGGCCGCCGTCGCCCATTCGTCTTCTTTCAGACCACTCCGCCGTACCGTCGCCGTCCACGCCGCGTCGGTGACGGCCGCGCCGATCAGATAGTGGAACACCGCCGACACCGCCGCATCCAGGTGCGCGCCCTTGAAACCGGCTGAGCTCAGCACGTTCAGGATGCGCTCCGCCAAGGCCTGGTAGTTCGGGCCCAGCCCGGCGTGTGAGGCGAGCAGTTGCGGCGCCCACGGATGCGCCCACAGCGCCTCGTACGCCGCCGTCGCAAGAACCGTCACCTGTTCGCGCCAGTCACCGTCCTCGGCCGGCACCAACGCCTCGCCCAGCACCTCGTCGACGGCGAGCTCGAGCAGGTCGTTCTTGTTCGCGATCCGCCAGTACAGCGCGGAGGTCGCCGCGGTGCCGAGCTCGGCCGCCATCCGCCGCATCGAGAACGCCTCCAGGCCGTCCCGGTCCAGCACCTTGACCGCCGTGCGGACGATGTCCTCGCGGCTCAGCGGCGCCCGCGTCGCCTCCGGATCGGCCCGCAACCACACCGATCCGAGCACTGTCTTCCGGTCCGCCTCGCGTGCCACCCGGCAGAGCATAGCGAATACAGCGTTTCACGAACTAATACAGTGTATTAGTGGCGAAAGGCAACTACTTTCCGTCAGGACCGGAAACGGTTCGGTTGCGAAATGTAAGGAACGCGGCGAGTCGGGGTCCGCGTACTTGCGCGCGGCAACTCCCTGACACCAGAATGCCGAGGTCCATCGTTCCTGCAGGGGCGGACCGGAGACCGGTCCGGGGATGACGGGCATACACCGGCGCAGAGCTGGTGATCGACGGATGGCTAGTACCGCCTGGTCCACGCTGGGGGATGTGCTCCCGGGGGATCACCGACGACTTGCCGGTCACCAGACCGGCTAAACGACTTTGGGGAAGACTTGTGAACGACACAACGGTGGACGCGCGCGGCCGCTCGAAGCGGTCCCGTGCGGTCGCGCTGCTCAGCAGTGCCGGCGCCCTGGCACTCGCGCTGGGCGGCGTCACGCTCGCGATGGCTCCGTCCGCCTCGGCCGACGGCATCGTGAAGCCGGGCAATCCGAAGTGCGCCGAACTCGTACCGGGTTCGACGTCGATCAAGTTCGAGTCGCCGAACGTTGGTTCCGACTCGAAGTCCGCAGACGGCGTCACGGTCAACCTGACGCTGCGCAACCTCCTGGCCGACGACCCAGACCACGACGGCAACCAGATCGGCAACGAGGTCGTCGACTTCACCGCTGTTGGCGGTACCGTTCTCGCCGCCATCGTCAAGGGCGGCAACAACGCGAACTTCTACGACTACAGCCCCGGTGGGACCGTTGCGGGCCTTGGGCTCCACACGCCAGTGAATGAGCAGAACGGCAAGTTCCCCGATGTCAGCCACGTGGAGTTCTGCGTTGCCAAGTTGACGACCACTCCGACGCCGACCGAGACCCCGACGCAGACGCCGACCCAGACGCCGTCCGAGACCCCGACGCAGACGCCGAGCGAGACTCCGTCGGAGACCCCGACTCAGACGCCGAGCGAGACTCCTTCGGAGACGCCGAGCGAGACCCCGTCGCAGACCCCGAGCGAGACTCCTTCGGAGACGCCGAGCGAAACGCCGTCGGAGACCCCGAGCGAGACTCCTTCGGAGACGCCGAGCGAGACCCCGTCGGAGACCCCGAGCGAGACTCCTTCGGAGACGCCGAGCGAAACGCCGTCGGAGACCCCGAGCGAGACTCCTTCGGAGACGCCGAGCGAGACCCCGTCGGAGACTCCTTCCGAGTCGCCGAGCGAGTCCCCCTCCACGACGCCGACCGAGAGCCCGACCAGCTCGACCAGCACGCCGACCGTGGCGGTGCCGACCGAGGTTGACGCGGGTCAGTCCGGTGGGCTGCAGAACGTGTCCGCGATCACCGGCAACCAGAGCGCCTGGGGCGTCGCCCTGCTGATGCTCGGTGGTGTGCTCGTGTTCGCCGGCATCCTGAAGTCACGGCAGACCCGCGGTCAGCACTCTGCCTGACATGCACGCAAAGCGTCGCCGCCCGGGCCGCGCTCGTTCATCGTGGTGGACGATCGGGGCCCTGGCGGCCGGCGCAGCACTTCTCCTGACCGGCGGATACCTGCAGTTCAGGACGAGCGACGCCGATGAGGGCCGGCAGCAGACCGCTGCCGGCCCCTCGTCTGCGTCGCCGACCCCGTCTCCACCAGCGGTGAGCAGTACGACGACGTCCGCCGTACCGGTGAAGCCGTCGTCGAAGGCCACCAGCCCGCGCAAGACTCCGCCTCCGCCGGAGGCCAGGAGCACGGCGCCGGCCCAGCCGGGGAACCCGGTTCGGGTGACTGTGCCGAGCCTGGGCATCTCCGCCCGCGTGCTCGGCATCCGTGCTCGTGGCGGCACCCTCATCCCGCCGTCCAATCCCCGCCTCGTCGGCTGGTGGTCCGACGGCGCCCGGCCCGGCGCAGCCAGGGGCTCGGCCATCATCACCGGCCACACCGTGCACGACGGTGGTGGCGCGTTCGACGACCTCGACGAGATGTCCGCCGGTGACACCGTCTCGGTGACCACCGGACGCGGCACGATCAGCTACGTGGTCACGTCGGTCACGACGTACCGCAAGAAGGCGCTGGCCAAGCAGGCCGCGCAACTGTTCGACCAGAATGTCCCGGGCCGGCTGGTCCTGGTGACGTGCGAGGACTGGGACGGTACGGCGTACCTGAGCAACGCCGTCGTCATCGCCGTACCGCAGAAGAGCTAGCTGTCCTTCACACAGTCGTGAGGGCGGGGTGTTCCACGACTGAGGTGCGGCGGCGGTCCAGGAGCCCGGAGATGAGTGCGACGGCCAGGCCGGAGGCGGCCAGTGCGGCGCCGACCCAGTTGGGTGCGGTGTAGCCGAGGCCGTGCTCGATGGTCAGGCCCCCGAGGTAGGCGCCGACCGCGTTGCCCAGGTTGAAGGCGGCGATGTTGGCCGCCGACGCCAGTGCCGGCGCACCCTTGGCCTTGTCCATCACCCGTTTCTGCAGCGGCGCCACGGTGGCGAACCCGGCGGCACCGAACAGCGCGATCGTCACCGCCGCACTCACTTGCCCCTGTGCGGTGAACACAAACGCGACCAGTACGGCGGCCAGCAGCGCGAGGATCCCGTAAAGACTCGGCATCAGCGACCGGTCGGCTGCCTTGCCGCCGAGCAGGTTGCCGACCACCAGCCCGCCGCCGAACAACACCAGCAGCCAGGTCACCGCACCCGACGAGAAGCCCGCGACCTCGGTCATCATCGGCGCGATGTAGGTGAACGACGCGAACACCCCCGCGAAGCCGAGCGCGGTCATCGCCAGCGCGAGCCATACCTGCAGGTTCCTGAACACGGCCAGCTCGCTGCGCAGGCCCGGGCCCTCGGCGCTGCCCTGGCGCGGCACCAGGAAGATGATGCCGAGCAATCCGACGATGCCGAGGGCGGTGACGGCCCAGAAGGTCGACCGCCAGCCGAACTGCTGGCCGAGCGCCGTACCGCCGGGGACGCCGAACACGTTGGCCACCGTCAGGCCGGTGAACATCAGCGCGATCGCGCTGGCCTGCCTGGCCTTCGGCACCAGCGACGCGGCGACCACCGAGCCGACTCCGAAGAACGCGCCGTGCGAGAGCGCGGCCACGATCCGCCCAGTCATCAGGACGCCGTACGACGGTGCGATCGCGGACAGCAGGTTGCCGGCGATGAAGACGCCCATCAGGGCGATCAGCACCGTCTTGCGGGACACCTTGGACCCGATCGCGGTGAGCAGTGGGGCGCCGACCACGACGCCCAGCGCGTAACCGGAGATGAGCAGACCGGCGGACGGGATGCTGACGCCGAAGTCGGCCGCGACCTCGGGCAACAACCCCATGATCACGAACTCGGTCGTCCCGATCCCGAACGCTCCGATGGCCAGCGCGAGCAAAGCAACCCCTCGCTTCGCTTCGGTGTTGGAAGAAGCATCTCCTCGCTTTGCTCGGTGGGAGGTTGGGGATCCTGCGGGCATGACGGAGTAGCTCCTCGAATGTAGTTTGGTGAGTGTTACCGGCGTGTGCGATAGTTGCAGACGCGGGCTATTGCATAAGCGTTATGATTGCGCATGCAATCGTAAAGTTCAAGTGGAGGCGTCATGGGACTGCCGGACGACGCTGCGGAGGCGCGCGCGCAAGGGTGGCGAACCCTGGCGGCCCTGCATGCCCGGATCGAGGACGAGCTGGAGCGCGCACTGCAGAAGCAGCACGGCCTGTCAGTGAGTGAGTACAGCGTG
Organism: Kribbella swartbergensis; assembly: GCF_054784135.1. Taxonomy (NCBI): domain Bacteria; kingdom Bacillati; phylum Actinomycetota; class Actinomycetes; order Propionibacteriales; family Kribbellaceae; genus Kribbella; species Kribbella swartbergensis. Next base: position 20,189 of record NZ_BAAGPM010000008.1, on the reverse strand, counting down.
CTCGACGTACTCGCCCGGCAGGACGACTACCACCTGCGGATGAACCAGCTCTCGAACGCCGTCGTACTGAGTCAGTCCGCGACGACCCGGCTGGTGAACCGGCTGGAGGACCGCAAGCTGCTGGAGCGGTATCTGTGCCCGACGGACCGGCGCGGCATCTACACCGAGGTCACCAAGGCCGGCCGTGACCTGCTCGACCAGGCTCAGCCCACGCACGACGCAGTACTGACGGCCGCCCTGGAGAAGGCCGCCGAGCTGCCCGAGCTGGCTCCGCTGGTCGACGCCCTGGCGAAGCTGCCGCTGAAGGTTTGAGACGGCGCGGTCAGGACTGAAGGATCGCGATGAAAGCCGCAGCCAGCGGGTCCGGCTCGCCGCGGGTGTACGCCGTCAGCGTCCGGCAGACCGGTGGATCGAGACGCAGGACGTGACCATCGAAGCCCTTGGACAGGATGTTGTCGGGGACCATCGCCGGTCCTAGTCCTGCGGCGGCCAGGGCGGGTGCGGCGGCCGTCTGCTCGGTGCGTACGGCGACGCGAGGCTCGAAACCTGCTTGGGCACACGCGAGATCGAGTACGTCGGCCAGCCCGTGACCCGGCATGTAGTGCACCCAGGCCCGGTCAGCCAAGTCCTTCAAGGACACCGTGTCCGAGACGGCGGCCGGGTCATCGGCTGCGACCACCACGACGAGCTCTTCGGTCTGCACAGTGTGCGTGCTGCCAGGCCAATCGGCCGGTTCCGGGCCGATGGCCAGGTCCGCCTGGCCCGCGTTCATCGCCTCGATCAGTTCGTCGGTGTGGCGGTGCTCGAACAGCCGGATCCCCACCTCGGGATGGCTCTGCCGCCACCTGCGCAACGCCGCGGGCAGTACGCCGAGGGTGACCGAGTAGAGCGTCGCGATCTGCAACTCGCCGGCCTCGAGGCCCGCGGCCTGGCGAGCGGCGCAGCGGGCGCGTTCGGCGTCGGCGAGGGCGGCGCGGGCGTGCGGCATCATCGCGCGACCGGTCGGGGTCAGCCGGACGTTGCGCGGCAGCCGCTCCAGCAGTGGTCCGCCGGCGGACCGCTCCAGCGCCCGGATCTGATGGGACAACGCGGGCTGAGTGACATGCAGCACCTCGGCCGCCTTCGTGAACGAGCCCAGATCGACCACGGTCACCAGGTACTCGAGCTGCCGGAGCGTCGTCATGAGCTGAGTTTATGGCTTCGGTGAAAACTATGCCTTGGTCTTATCCGCGCAGCTCAGCAAGGATTGTCGGCATGGACAACGTGGCTTTGGTGGTCGGTGCGCGCGGAGTGATCGGGACGAACCTGGTCGAGCACCTGGCGTCGCTGGGTGATTGGCGAGTGGTCGGTCTGTCCCGCCGCGGCGGCGTGGACGGCCCTCGGGTCCGGCATGTCGCCGTCGATCTGCTGGATCCGGATGACACGCGGCAGAAACTGGCCGGCCTGAGCGAGGTGACCCACGTCTTCTACGTCGCGTATCAGGACCGCCCGACCTGGGCCGAGTTGGTGCCGCCGAATCTCGCGATGCTGGTCAACGTCGTCGAGGCGATCGAGCCGGTCGCCCGCGGGTTGCGGCATGTCAGCCTCATGCAGGGCTACAAGGTGTACGGCGCTCACCTCGGACCGTTCAAGACGCCGGCCCGCGAGGACGACCCGCCGCATCTCCCGCCGGAGTTCAACGTGGACCAGCAGCAGTTCCTCGAGCAGCGGCAGCAGGGGAAGTCGTGGACCTGGTCGGCGCTGCGCCCGTCCGTCGTCGGTGGCGCCGCCCTCGGCAACCCGATGAACCTGGCGGTGGCGATCGCCGTCTACGCGTCGATGTCGAAGGAACTCGGCGTACCACTGCGCTTTCCCGGCAAGCCCGGTGCGTACGACGCCCTGCTCGAGCTGACCGATGCGGGATTGTTGGCGAAGGCAACGGTGTGGGCGGCGACCGAGCCGGCCGCGGCGAATCAGGCGTTCAACATCACGAACGGCGACCTGTTCCGGTGGAACGAGCTGTGGCCGAAGCTGGCCGGCTGGTTCGGCCTCGAGGTGGCGCCGCCGCTCCGGATGTCCCTGCAGGACGTGATGTCCGACAAGGAACCGCTGTGGAAGGAGATGCAGGTGACCCACGGCCTGGCGGAGACGTCGTACGCGGAGGTGTCCTCCTGGCCGTTCGCCGACTTCGTGTTCGGCTGGGACTACGACTTCTTCGCCGACTCCTCGAAGTCCCGCCGGGCGGGGTTCCACGAGTACGTCGCCACCGACCAGATGTTCTTCACGATCTTCGCGGATCTACGGCGGCGCCGCGTCATCCCGTGAGCAGGCGATCCAGCCGTTCCGGAGCCGCGGCCATGAATATGGCATGCTCCGGGCTGTGGCGGCGATAGGTGCGGGTAGGTTGCTCGGAGCGAATCTGCGGGCGCGGCGGGACGAGCAGGGGATCTCGTTGTCCGAGCTCGCCCGGCGGTCCGGGATCGCGAAGGGGACGCTGTCGCAACTGGAGTCCGGGGCGGGCAACCCGACGATCGAGACGGTGTTCAGTCTGTCGAACGCCTTGGGGGTGCCGGTGTCGGCGCTGCTGAGCGAGGCGCCGAGCGCGGACCTGGTGCTGGTGCGATCCGCGGACATCGACGTCCTGCCCGGTGAGGCGATCGACCTGCGGATGCTGCGCAGGCTGGAACATCCCGGCGGGCTGTTCGAGATCTACAACCAGGAGGTCCGGCCCGGGGCGGTGCAGCACTCCGCCGGGCATCCCGGGACCGAGCACCACATCGTGCTGAGCGGGCGGTTGCGGGTGACTTCCCGGGGCCGGACCGAGGAACTGGGCGAGGGTGACTACCTCGCGTTCCGGGCCGGCGGGCCGCACGAGTACGAGGCGCTGGACGGCCCGGTGCGGTCGGTGCTGCTGCTCGAGTACCCGCCGGACGCCCACCCGGTCACCCCGGGCAGCCCCCATCTGCCGGGTTGACCGCGTTGACCTGACCGGGTTCGCGCCGTAGGCTCGATATCGTTCATTTTAGTGAACGGCGAGGAGACGGTGCGATGCCTGCAGCTGCGACCGCCGACGTGGTTGTCGTCGGCGCCGGCATCGTCGGCGCGGCTTGTGCGGAAGCGCTGACCGCGGCCGGGGTCAAGGTCGTCGTGGTCGATCGCGGGGTGGCGGCGTCCGGTACGACGGCATCCGGCGAAGGCAATGTGCTGGTCTCGGACAAGGAGCCCGGCCCCGAGCTCGAGCTGGCGATCGCGTCGCGCGCCGAGTGGAGCGCCGTACTGGCCCGGCTTCCTGAGCGGGTCGCGGACGTCGAGTGGGAGGACAAGGGTGGCGTCGTCGTGGCGACGACCGATCCCGGGCCGCTGAAGGCGTTCGCCGCCAAACAGCAGGCGGCCGGCGTCGACGCGCGGGTGATCACGCCCGCCGAGGTGTTCGAGCTCGAGCCGCTGCTCACCCGGAACGTCACCATAGGGGTCCACTATCCCGACGACGCGCAGCTGCAGCCGGTGCTGGCGGCGACTGCTTTACTCACCGCCGTGCGGGATCGTGGTGGTTCGGTGCGGTCCGGTGTGGACGCAGTGGCTGTGCGTACTGCGGCCGGTCGCGTCGTCGGCGTGGAGACGTCCGCCGGTGAGATCGCTTGTGGTGCGGTGCTGAACGCGTGCGGGCCGTGGGCCGGCGCTTTCGGTGCGGTCGCCGGCGCGCCGATCCAGGTGCTGCCGCGGCGCGGGATGATCCTCGTGACGGCGCCGCTGCCGGAGTGCGTACGGCACAAGGTGTACGACGCGGACTACGTCGGCGCGGTCGGAAGTGGGGACGCGGACCTGCAGACGTCGACGGTGGTCGAGTCGACGCGGGCCGGGACCGTGCTGATCGGGTCGAGTCGCGAGCGGATCGGGTTCGACGACTCTGTCCGGGTGAAGGTGCTGCAGGAGCTGGCGCGGAAGGCGGTCGGGTTGTTCCCGTTCCTGGCCGACGTCTCGGTGATGCGCACGTACGGCGGTTTCCGGCCGTACGCTCCTGATCACCTGCCGGTGATCGGCCCGGACCCGCGCGTCGGCGGACTCTGGCACGCAACCGGTCACGAAGGCGCCGGCATCGGCCTGGCCGCCTCCACCGGCCGCCTCGTCACCGAACTCTTCCTGGGTCTCGAGCCGCACGTGTCTCCTGACCCGTTCCGTGTCGACCGTCCGGCGGTGCTCGCGTCATGAAGGTCACGGTGAACGGCGAGCCGGTCGACGCGGCGCCCGGGCAGACTGTCGCAGCTGTGATGCTGACGAACGGCCGGTCCTCCTGGCGCACCACCCGAGGCGCCGGTCGTCCTCGCGGAGTGTTCTGCGGAATCGGCGCCTGCTACGACTGCCTCGTGGTGGTCAACGGCATTCCCGACATCAGAGCCTGCCAACGCACCATCCGCGAAGGCGACGTCATCACGACCCAGCAGGGCGCCGTGCTGCCCGATCCGGACGAGGTGCAGGAGACGCCGGGGTCTCGGCCAAGGACGGCTGATGTTGTCGTAGTGGGGGCAGGGCCGGCCGGCATCGCGGCGGCGCTGGCGGCGGGAGATGGTGGGGCGGAGGTCCTGCTGATCGACAGTGCGCGGGCCGTGGGCGGGCAGTTCAATCGGCAACCGCCGGAAGAGTTCCAGGTACGCCGGCCCGAACAGCTGCAGCACGAGTGGAAGGCGTTCGTCGCGCAACGGGATCGGCTGGCCGCGCATCCCGGGATCACCCACCTGGCCGAGACTTCGGTGTGGGCGTTCGAGCAGGGCCATCGGTTGTGGGTGCAGCGGGGACCGGCCGACGGAGCAGGACGTGAGGTGTTCGCGATCGACGCGAAGGCGGTCGTGCTCGCGACCGGGGCCTACGATCGCGTGCTTCCCTTCCCTGGTTGGGATCTGCCGGGCGTCTACACGGCGGGCGCCGCGCAGGCGCTGGCCAAGGGGCAGCGGATCCCGGTCGGGAAGCGGGTGCTCGTCGCAGGCACCGGACCGTTCCTGCTTCCCGTGGCGGAGTCGCTGGTCGGCGTCGGAGCACAGGTCGTCGCGTTGCTCGAGGCCAACAGCCTGACGACCGTCCGCAGAGGCTGGGCAACCGACCCGTTCGTTGCCACAGGCAAGATCCGCGAGGCGCTCGGGTACGGCGTGCTGCTTGCCCGGCACCGGATTCCACTGAAGCACGGGTGGACGGTGACCGCGGCCCACGGTGACGAGCAGGTCGAAGCCGTCACCGTCGCACGGCTCGACCACGACTGGCGCCCGATCAAGGGATCCGAACGTCGCATCGAGGTGGACGCGGTCTGCCTGGGGTTTGGGTTCACGGCTCAGTTGGAGCTGGCGGTGTCGGCGCGCTGCCAGCTGACCACCGGTCCGGACGGCGGGCCGGCTGTCGTCGTCGACGCGAACCAGCAGACCAGCACACCTGGTGTGTTCGCAGCCGGTGAGCTCACCGGGATCGGCGGCGCCGATCTGGCTGCGGCAGAAGGGCGCGTGGCCGGTGCCGCGGCCGCCGGGCGCATCCCGGCAAGCCAAGACCGAGCGACGGTGAGCAAACGCCGGCGGTTCGCGGCTGCTCTGGCGAAGGCCTACCCGGTCCGCGAGGGGTGGCGCGGTTGGAGCCGGCCGGAGACTGTGGTGTGCAGGTGTGAAGAAGTCACGCGGGGCGACATCGAAGGGGCTGTCGTCGAGCGGGGTGTGGACGACGGGCGGGCGCTGAGACTCACCAGCCGCGCCGGTCTCGGTCTGTGTCAGGGACGCGTGTGCTCCCGGACCGTGTCCGGGTTGGTCACCGAACAGAACGACGTACCCGAATCATCCATGAAACGAGCGATCGCCGTGCCGGTCAGGCTGCGCGATCTGGCCGGGGCTGAGGCCGGAATCAAGGAGGAGCTGTGAGCGAGAAGCTGGACGGCGTCATCGTCGCCACCGCATTGCCGTACGCCGAGGACGCGAACGCGCCGGCCGGGTTGCGGCCCGACCTGGACAAGTTCGCCGAGCACTGCCGGTGGCTGGTCGAGAACGGCTGCCGCGGTGTCGGACCGAACGGCTCGCTGGGGGAGTACTCGTCGCTGACCGACGACGAGCGGCGGGCCGTCGCGAAGACAGCGATCGAGGCGGTCGGCGACGACGGTGTGGTGGTCGTCGGGGTGCACGGCGCCGGGGCGCACCAGGCGCGGGCGTGGGCGGAGAAGGCGGCCGAGGACGGCGCCGACGGGGTGCTCTGCCTGCCGCCCACCATGTACCGGGCGAACCGCGGCGAGGTGATCCACCACTTCAGCGAGGTCGCCAAGGCCGGGCTGCCGGTGATGGTCTACAACAACCCGATCGACACCAAGGTCGACCTGACCCCGGACCTGCTCGCCGAGATCGCGCAGATCGAGAACGTCGTCGCGGTCAAGGAGTTCTCCGGTGACGTCCGCCGGATCCTGGAGATCCGCGAGCTGGCCCCGGACCTGGCCGTCGTCGCCGGTGCCGACGACCTCACCCTGGAGGCGTTGCTGATGGGCGCGACCGGCTGGTTCGCCGGGTTCCCGAACGTGTTCCCGAAGGAGTCGGTGCGTTTGTACGACCTCGCCGTACAAGGCAAGCTGGAGGAGGCGCGGGCGCTCTACGAGCCGCTCGTCGCCGCGTTCCGGTGGGACTCGCGGACCGAGTTCGTCCAGGCGATCAAGTACGGCATGGACTACGTCGGCCGGTACGGCGGCCCGTGCCGCCCGCCGCGTGGACCGCTGGTGCCGGAGCACCTCGCCCAACTGGAGCAGGACATGAAGAAGGCCGTGGAGAGCTTGCGATGAGGTCGGTCCGGACGATCACCGCGATCGACTCGCACACCGAGGGGATGCCGACCCGCGTCGTCACCGGCGGTGTCGGTGTGATCCCGGGGACGACGATGGCCGAGCGGCGCGAGTACTTCGTCAAGCACCTGGACGACCTGCGGTTGTTCCTGATGAACGAGCCGCGCGGCCACTCCGCGATGAGTGGCGCGATCCTGCAGCCGCCGACCCGGTCCGACGCCGACTGGGGAGTGCTGTACGTCGAGGTGTCCGGCTGCCTGCCGATGTGCGGTCACGGCACCATCGGCGTCGCCACCGTGCTGGTCGAGTCGGGCATGGTCGAGGTGACCGAGCCGCACACGTCGGTCCGGCTGGACACCCCGGCCGGACTGGTCGTGGTGGACGTTGCCGTGAACAACGGCCGGGCCGAACACGTGACGCTGCAGAACGTCCCGGCGTACTGTCACGCCCTCGACGCGACCGTCGACGTGCCGGGCCTCGGCACGGTCACCTACGACCTGGCGTACGGCGGCAACTTCTACGCGATCCTGCCGCTCGAGCAACTCGGGATCCCGTTCGACCGGGCCGAGAAGGACCGGATCCTGACGGCCGGGCTGGACATCATGGCGGCCATCAACGCCACCGACCGGCCGGTGCATCCGCTGGACCCGGGGATCCATAGCTGCAAGCACGTCCAGTTCACCGCACCCGGCCAGAACGGCAGCCACTCGCGCAACGCGATGGCGATCCACCCCGGCTGGTTCGACCGGTCCCCGTGCGGCACCGGGACCTGTGCGCGGATGGCCCAGTTGCATGCCCGGGGCGAGCTCGCGCTGAACACCGACTTCGTGAACGAGTCGTTCATCGGTACGACGTTCACCGGCCGGCTGCTCGAGGAGACCACGGTCGGTGACCGGCCGGGCGTCGTACCGACGGTTCGCGGCCGGGCCTGGATCACCGGGATGGGGCAGTACCTGCTCGACCCGGACGATCCGTTCCCGGCCGGTTTCGTGCTCTGATCAGCGGTTGAGCTTCGACTTCCAGTCGGCGGGGACGTTCCCGCCGGGGACCGGCTGGTCCTCGGGCCGCGAGTCCGGCGGGGCGAGGGCGGGGCCGTCGTAGTACTGGTTCTCGCCGTAGTGCCAGAACCAGTCCTCGCCCGGCTCGAAGCTGCGCACGATCGGGTGACCGCTCTCCCGCGCGTGCACCGACGCGTGCTGCGCCGGGGACGAGTCGCAGCACCCGATGTGCCCGCACTGCGCGCACCGGCGGAGGTGGAACCACCACCCGCCGATCTCCAGACACTCCACACATCCGGTCCCGCTGGGCGGCACCGCGCTGTCGATCCCCGGAATCTCCGTCATGCCCGCCATCCTCGCCCGCCCGGTGGCGCCGGGACAAGCGGCCCGGGTTCGCTGCGCCGGCCGCTGCTACGTCGCGTCCCCGTGTCGTCTGCTCACCGGTCGTGCCGACGCGAGGATCTACTCGGGCCAGTCGGAGTTCTTGATCACCTCGACGAAGTCGCCGCGCCGGAAGCCGGGGACGAAGTGCTCGAGGACGTCGGCCTTGACGTTTCCGAACGTCGTCTCCGGGCGGTCCTTGATGCCGTCGGTGAAGGCGGCGAGGATCCGGTTCTTGAAGTCGGGGCGGGGATGCGCCGCGACCACCGCCGCGCGCTCCTCGTCGCTGATCGTGTCGTAGCCGATGCCGAGCACGTCGAGTTCGACCCCGCGGGTGACCAGCGCGACCTCGGGTGCCAGGTGCAGCGGGATCTCCGGTGTGGTGTGCAAGGCGATCGCGGTCCAGACCCGGTCGGCGAGCATCCCGGTGACGCCGTGCGCGTGCAGGAAGCGGCGGGCCTCGTCGGCTCCGTCGATCTCGAACCGCTGATCGGTACGGCGGAACCGCTCGGTCAACCCGAGGTCGTGGAACATCGCGCCGACGTACAGCAACTCGGGGTCGAACGCGAGGCCCTGCTGCCGGCCGCGCAACGACCCGAACAGGAAGACGCGGCGGGAATGGTCGAACAGCAGTGGCGAGGCGGCCTCGCGAACCAACTCGGTGGCCTCCTTGGCCAGAACACTGTCCGGGACCTTGACCCCGGCGATCTCCTCGGTCATGGGTGCTGCCTTTCCGTTCGTCGTTGCGCTCCAGCCTCGCGGGTGCGGGTACGCTGGGGCCATGTCCTTTGGGCCACATGAACCACAGATCCGGACACAGCGGATCGCGCTCGTGGTGTTCGACGACGTGACGCTGCTCGACGTCAGCGGTCCGCTCGAGGTCCTGCACCAGGCGAACCGGGACAGCCGGCGCTACGAGCCGGTGCTCGTGTCTCCTCGCGGTGGCACCGTGACGACGTCCTCCGGTCCGACTCTGGCCGGCACGATCGCTGCGCTCGATGCCGGTGCGTTCGACACCGTGCTGATCGCCGGGGCCGACCACCTGGTCGAACGAGTCCCGGACGACGTCCTGACCGCCGTCGCCGCTCTCGCGGACCGGGCCGGTCGGGTTGCCTCCGTGTGCACGGGCGCGTTCGCGCTCGCGGCTCTCGGTGTGCTCGACGGGCGTCGGGTGACCACGCACTGGAGGCACGCGCAGACGCTCGCACTGCGGTACCCGGCGGTGCAGGTAGAGCCCGACGCGTTGCACATTCGCGACGGCAAGTACGTCACCTCGGCCGGGATCAGTGCGGGGATCGACCTGACGCTCGCGCTGGTCGAGTCCGACCACGGGGCCGACCTGGCGCGCGGGATCGCCCAGGAGTTGGTGGTCTTCCTGCAACGGCCGGGTGGTCAGTCGCAGTTCTCGACGGCGATGGCGACGCCGCCGGCCCGCAGCGATCCACTCCGCGCGGTGACCGCTCACGTGGTCGCCGATCCGGCCGCCGACCACAGTCTGCCAGCGATGGCGGCGTACGCGTCCGTCAGTTCACGGCACCTGACCCGGCTGTTCCAGAACGAGTTCCACACCACCCCGGGACGCTGGGTCGAACGCGTCCGGCTCGATCGTGCTCAGCAACTTCTCCTCGACGGTCACAGCATCACGTCGGCCGCCCGGCTCAGCGGCCTGGGCAGTGACGAAACCCTCCGCCGGGCCTTCGCCCGCCACCTCAATACGACCCCAACCCACTACCTCCGCCGCTTCCGAGCCACCGGGTAGTTCCCAGGCGTGCTCGATCGTCGGCAGGGCGACTCGTCACGACGGCGAGGACGCCAGCCACGCCAGCAGGCGGCCCTGCGACCAACAGCGGCCGACCGCCTCGGCGTGCACAGCCGACTGCTCGAACACCGCCAGGCCGAGGATGCTGTGACCGGAGGCGCGGCGATCGCCGAGTGTCGGTATGGCCGGCGCGACTCCGACCCCCTCCGCTGACACCCACGCCACCGTCCGGTGGGCTGCGGCTTCGTCGAGGCGGTGCAGGAAGCGCAGACGGTTCTCGAGCGAGAACTGCGCCAGCGCCCACGTCGTGGTGACGACAGGCAGGGCGTCCGCGGGGATCTGGGCGAATGCGTCGGGCAGCACCTCGACGGCGTCACCTTGCAGGAGCTGCGGAGGGGCCGCCGCCGCCAACGCGAGCTCCGCTTCGAGTCTCGCGGCCCGCTCCGGCTGGTCCGGCCACACGCAGGCGCGCAACCATCGCGCCTCGTCCGCGCCGGTCACGTCGACCGGATCGGTGTCGACACCGACCCGGGCGACGACCTCGGGCATCGGCTGCGTCGGGACGGGCCGGTCTCCCACGATCGAAGCCGACAGCTGCACCGGAGATGACGGGTCGCCCAGCGACTGTTCGTTGCTGTACGTAATGCCAACGCGGTCGACGGTGAGATTGAACCCGGCCGAACAGCCCACGTCGATGAGCCCAACCGCGTTCGCGCCGACCCGGCGCGCCGCTTCGGCGATGGCCGGATACAGCACGGCACCGCGTCCGGTTTCGTTGGGCCGCGTCCGACGGCGTACGGCGATGGCCACGACGGAGTCGGTCAGGTGCAGCAGCGTGTCGATCGCCGCGGCCGCTGCAGCGTCGGCGTCCGCAGCGGCATAGGCCGCAGCAAGCTCCGGGGCGCGTCCGGCAAGGGCAAGGTCGTGCAGCGCGGCGAGGATCACCGTGGGATGCCGCTTGCGTGCCGGGGCCGTCTCGATGGCGCGCAGTGCCTCGGCGGACTCGCTCAGGGCGACGGCGACGCGCTCGTACAGCGGCGAGGTTCCGGCGGCGTCGACCTCAGCGAAGCGCCGGTACACCTGAGCGAGTGTGCGGGCCCTGCCGGCATTCCTGGCGCTTGCTGCGGTCGACCTCGGCATTCCGGCGATTCTAGCCACAGGAACGACAAACCCTTCAGTTGTTGGTGAAGCGAAGGGGTTGGCCGGGCCGGAGTTGGGCGCACATCGGGAGGTCGGTGCTGGTGACGTAGGCGATGACCGGGTAGCCGCCGGTGACGGGGTGGTCGGCGAGGAAGACGACCGGGAGGCCCGACGGCGGGATCTGGATGGCGCCGAGCTCCATGCCTTCACTGGCCAGTTCGCCTTCGCGGGCGCGGTCGAGGGGTTCGCCTTCGAGGCGTACGCCGACCCGGTTGCTGTTGCTGCTGACGACATACGACTGGGAAAGGAACGACATCCATCCGGCGTCCGTGAACCAATCCCGGCGCGGTCCGGGAGTCACGCGTACGACGACCTCGCCGCCAGGCGGATCGGCGACCGGAGCAAGGTCGACGCCGGGCATCGGGCCGCACTCACAGCCGACCGGCAACGTCTGCCCGGAGGTCAGCGGCGCAGGCCCGAGCCCGGACAGCAGATCGGTGGAACGCGAACCGAGGACCGGCGGAACGGCCACACCACCACGAACGGCGACGTACGTCCGCAGACCGGTCCGGGGAGGGCCGAAGCGAAGCACCTGACCGGCCTTGACGATCGTCGGCGCGTTGAGCGGGACGCCGGAGCAGGGGGCGCCGGTGACGGCGACGACCAGATCGGTGTCCGCGTGCAGGACGAGGCCGCCGAAGGTGACCTCGATCGCGGCCGTGCCCGGGGTGTTGCCGACCAGGCGGTTGGCCAACGCGTACGACGGACGGTCGCAGGCGCCGGACGCCGGGATGCCGAGGGACGCCTGGCCGATCCTGCCGCCGTCCTGGATTGTTGCCAACGGCCCCGGTTCGAGGATGGTGAGGCTGCTCATCCACGACCCGCGTCGACGAACCGCACCGGGCGTCCCGGGTGGAACAGGGCGGCCGGTTCCCGCTCCTGATCGAAGATCTTCACGTCGGTGCGGCCGATCAACTGCCAGCCGCCCGGCGACTCGCGCGGATAGACCCCGCTGAACTCACCGGCCAGCGCCACCGCCCCGGCGGGCACCTTCGTCCTGGGTGATCTCCGCCGGGGTATGTCCCAGTCACCGCCACTGGTGAGGTAGCCGAATCCTGGCGCGAAGCCGCAGAACGCCACCGTCCATTCGTCGCGCGTGTGGCGCTCGATCACGTCGGCGACACCGCAGCCGAGCAGGCCGGCGACGTCCTGGAGATCCTCGCCGTCGTAGACCACCGGGATCTCCAGCAGGTCACCGGTTGCACGGCTGCCGACCTGAGGCTCCACCGCCTGCAGGGCCCTGGACAGAGCGCCGAGATCACCCGCGGTGGACACCATGACCGTGCGTGCGGCAGGGACGATGTCCACCGCGTCCGCGGGTGGATCGGCGCTGAGCGCGGCGTAGTAGCCGAGGACCTGGTCGAGGTCGTCGAGTTCGACCAGGAGCGCGTGGTCGCCGGAGGGCAGGATCCGCATCACCGGCTGAACGGGCTCAACGTCACACCCGCCCCCTCCAGCGCGGACCGGACCCGCCGCGCGATCTCGACCGCGCCCGGCGTATCGCCATGCACGCAGATCGACGCCGGCTCCACTTTCAGTTCGCCACCCGCACTGTCCCGGATCGGCTGACCGGTCGCCATCGCCGTACAACGGGCAGCGATCTCATCGGCGTTGTGCAGCACGGACCCGGGCTCTCGCCGCGACACCAAGGTCCCCGACGGTGTGTACGCACGGTCCGCGAAGGCTTCGTGAACGACGGTCAGACCGGCGTCGGCGGCGAGTCGCAGCCAGGCCGATCCGGGAAGACCGAGCACCGGGAGCGAACGGTCGTAGTCCACGACCGCGCCGACGACGGCCGCGGCCTGCTCCTCGTGATGCCCGATCGTGTTGTACAGCGCGCCGTGCGGTTTCACGTACCGGACCTTGTCTCCCGCGACCCGGGCGAACGCGTCCAGTGCGCCGATCTGGTAGACGACCTCGTCGCGGAGGGCAGCCGGCTCGATGTCGACGAACCGGCGGCCGAAGCCTGCCTTGTCGGCGTACCCGACGTGCGCGCCGATCGCCACCCCGCGCTCGACCGCCTGCCCGGTCACCCGGCGCATGATCGACGGGTCGCCGGCGTGGAAACCGCAGGCCACGTTGGCGCTGGTGACGACGTCCAGCAGGGCGCTGTCGTCACCCATCGGCCAGGATCCGAAACCCTCGCCCAGATCCGCGTTGAGGTCCATGAACACTCCTACAACCTAGAACAATTCGACCATGGGCTTGATCGAGCGAACAGCCAGGTAGGCCGTGAGGCCTGCTGGAAGCGTTCCGCGCGCTGATTCCCGAGTTTCGATAAGGGCTTGCGTCACCCCGCTCTCTCCTGAGTTGATGGCTGTGACCGTCAGCTGCAAAGGGGAGCACAGCACATGACCGACGACGACCGGACCGACGAGACACCGAAGTCCTACCGCCCGATCGACGCCAAGGGGTTCCGGGAGTTCATCTCGCGCGGCTGGGGGCCGGTGGACCGCTCGGTGACGCTGCCCGAGGGGTTGGCGGAGGCGGCGGCCGAGCACCGGCGGAAGCTGGCGGCGGCGCTGCCCGGACGGCGGATCGCGGTCGCGGCCGGGCGGGCGCCGGTCCGCTCGAACGACACCGACTACCTGTTCCGCGCCGACAGCGACTTCGTCTGGCTGACCGGGTGCCAGGCCGAGGGCGCCGTCCTGGTGATGTCGGCCGACGGCGACGCGACCCTGTACCTGCGCGAGACGGCCGGCCCGGACGAGCCCGACTTCTTCGCCAACGCGCGGGACGGCGAGCTGTGGATCGGTCCCGTGCCGGGTCTGAAGGACTGGTCGGACGCGTTGCAGATCGCCTGCCGTCCGATCGAGGAACTGCCGGCCGCGGTGCGCGGCGCCGTACCGTTCATGCTCTCCACCCCAGGCGTCGAGCCGATGCTGGACGCGCTGGTCCGCACGTCCCCGACGGACGGGAACTCGCTGCGGCAGACGCTCGCCGAGCTGCGCCGGATCAAGGACGACTGGGAGCTGGACCAGTTGCGCGAGGCGGTCGCGGCCAGCGTGCTCGCGTTCGGCGACGTCGCCCGGGAGCTGCCGGAGGCCATTCGCGGCGGCGGCGAGCGGTGGCTGCAGGGCACGTTCGACCGGCGGGCGCGGACCGCCGGCAACGGCGTCGGCTACGCGTCCATCGTTGCCGCTGGCAAGCATGCGCCGGTGCTGCACTGGGTCCGCAACGACGGGCCGGTGAACGAGGGTGACGTCATCCTGCTCGACGCCGGCGTGGAGACGCGCACGCTCTACACCGCCGACGTGACCCGGACCTTCCCGGCCACCGGCGAGTACACCGACGGCCAGCGGCAGGTGTACGACCTGGTGCACAAGGCACAGTTGGCATCACTCGATGCGATCAAGGTCGGCGCGCCGTACCGGGCCTTCCAGTACGCCGCTCTGCGCGTGCTGGCCGAAGGGCTGCGGGACTGGGGTCTGCTCGACGTGTCGCTCGACGAGTTGCTCGGTCCGGACGGGCAGCAGCACCGCCGGTACATCGTCTGCGGCACCGGGCACTACATCGGTCTCGACGTCCACGACTGTGACGCTTCCCGCCCGGAGGCCTACTTCGCCGGCGACATCGAGGCGGGGATGGCGCTGGCGGTCGAGCCGGGGCTGTACTTCCACCCGAACGACAAGACCGTCCCGCCGGAGTTGCGCGGGATCGGTATCCGGATCGAGGACAACGTCGTGGTGCACTCCGACCGGCTGGAGATCCTCACCGAGGACCTGCCGATCACGGCGTCCGGCCTCGAGCAGTGGACCCAGTCGCACATCAACAGTCGGTAGTCATCGGGTCACGCAAAATTACTGGTCACGACCAGTAACACCGACGCCGTCGGCAACGATGTAGCGAGCGGGGGAGGGTCGAACTCGGCCCGGCGCGTGGGTAGTGGGGGGCCGCGACCACGCGCCCGGCCGAGGCCCGACTGGGGCCCGGGGGGACTCCAGGATCCCTGGAGACACGGGGGTAATGAGCATGAACCTGCGAGTGCGAGTGATGCACTGCGGCCGGCACTGGTACGCCGACATCGACGACGCCGACGATCCGCAGCCCGACGATCCGTTCTGGTACGTCGACAACTGCCGATCCCAGACGCAGGCACTCGAGACCGCCTGCGCCGAACTTCGCCTGCTGTCACGCCGCGCGATCCGCGGCGACCAGCTCAACCGCGTACTCGAGGTCACCGGCGTACCGGTCTGAGCCCGCAGACACCCAGGCAGGCGTCTGGTTGGGAGACGCCTGCCTGGGTGCAGTTCTCAGGTGACCGGCGGTACGGCGGGACAACTGGTGCCGCGCCTGGGAACGTCGAGCGAGACCAGATAGGCGTCGATGGTGTTCTCCATGCACGGTCCGCCGTCGTAGCTGCCGTGTCCCCAGCCCTCGTAGGTCAGCAGCACGCCTTCCCTGCCGAGCTGGCGCGCCACACTCTGGGCCCAGTTGTAGCCCGTCGCCGGGTCGTGGACCGCGTTCGCCAGCAGGATCGGCTCGTCCAGGTCACGGACCTTCAGCCGGTGCTGCGGGTTGTCCGCCGGCGGCATGCCGAGGCACATCGAGACGGCGATCAGCTGGCCGGGGTAGCGCATGTCCGGGTTGTTGCGGGCGAGTCGCGCGAGCAGACCGGCGTACTCCTGGTAGTTCCGCACCGGAAGGTTCCAGTCCTGGCAGAACACCGAGAGCGTGTTCGACGCCAGTCCGGTCGGCACCGGCGGCTGCCCGGTCGGCGGTGAGCTGGTGTCGAGGTTTTTCAACATGTCCGCCAACGCCGGCCACTGCGGTCCGTAGAGCGCCCGGAACACGGTGAAGCTCAACCAGTACGGCGTGATCGACAGGCCCGGTTTCTGCGGATCGGGCACCTCACCGCGATCCGCCCGGGCGAGCAGGTCCGCCCACAGCGCACGGATGTCGCGACCGTGCAGTGAGCAGTTCGGCGCCGCATCGCACCAGGTCACGAACTCGTCGAACGAGTCCTGCGCCGCGGCTGCCTGGGCGTCGAGGAACGACCGCGCTGACGGGGCACTGTGGTCGACCATGCTCTCCAGCACCATCGCGCGGACCCGGCTCGGATAGGTCTCGGCGTACTGCGCTCCGAGCAGCGTCCCGTACGAGCTGCCGTGGAACGAGATCGTCGACTCCCCGAGTGCGGCTCGGATCGCGTCCACGTCTCGCACGGTCTGCCAGGTGTCGAGGTGGTCGTAGACCGGGCCGGTGTTCTTCCGGCAGTCCTCGGCCAGCTCGCGGTTGTAGCGGACCGTGGCGTCGAAGCCGGCCTGGCTCTTCAGGATCGGTGACGGCTGCCTGGCCAGCAGTGCGGCCGAGCACTTCACCGGGTTGCTGCGGGCGATCCCGCGCGGGTCGAAGCTGACGACGTCGAACCGGTCCTTCAAGTTGTCACTGAACCGGCCCATCCCGGTCTTCACCCGGTCGACGCCGGAGTCACCCGGACCACCCGGACCCCACACCAGTACGCCGACGCGGTCGCCCGACTGCTTCGCCGTACGACGCGCGATGGCGAGACCGAAGGTGGGGCCGTCAGGGTTGCGCCAGTCGACCGGGACCTGCAGCGTCGCGCACTGCGAACCCTTGACCACCTCGGGCTTGTCCTTGCCCTCCGGCTTGCACTCGGACCACTCCCCCTGTCCTTTGGTTTCGGCCGCTGCTACCGGGAGCGTGGTGAGTCCGGCGGCCGCGACGCCCAGCGCCACACCGCCGGCGATGACGCGATGTCTGAACCTCATACGGAAGATCTCCTGTCTGGAAGCTTCCTCGATCCTCGGCAACCGCTTGCTCCACCACATCGGGGACGAGCCCCGGCCCGACCCCTGCCGGGCCTTGGGGGGCTTGTTAGGGTCGGTCGCTGATGACTGAGACGAGTGGCGGGAAGCACGCGGCGTGGTTCCGGTGGGTGGCGATCGCGGAAGCGGTGTCCTGGACCGGGTTGCTGATCGGCATGCTGTTCAAGTACGTGCTGTCCGACAACGAGATCGGGGTGAAGATCTTCGGCCCGATCCACGGCGGCATCTTCATCGTCTACGTGCTGACGGTGCTGGTCGTGCGCGGTCCGCTGCGCTGGTCCTGGCCGGTCACACTGGCCGCCCTCGCGGCGAGCATTCCGCCCCTGTTCACCTGGTTCTTCGAGATCTGGGCGACGCGGACCGGCCGGATTGACGACGGCCGGGCGACCGCCGTACCGTCACCGACGACAGCTAACTCAACAGCCGCATGAACCCGTGCGGGAGAGTCCCGGGCACGACCCGGGCGCCGTAGGAGCAACTCTCCCCAAGAATCTCTCAGGCACCTTCACCGTACGGGCGAGGCACCTCTGGAAGACCTCCGTCTGACAGAGCGGGGAGGACACCAAACGGTCAACGACGACCGGAAGGAACCTCCACACGATGGCGATCAGCGTCTTCGACCTGTTCAGTATCGGGATCGGCCCGTCGAGCTCCCACACGGTGGGACCGATGCGCGCCGCCCGCACCTTCGCACTCGGCCTCGCCGCCGACGGCCTGCTCGGGCGTACGGCGACCGTCCAGGCCCAGCTCTTCGGCTCCCTCGGCGCGACCGGGCACGGGCACGGCAGCAACAAGGCCGTTCTGCTCGGTCTCGAGGGCGAGGACCCCGAGACCGTCCTGACGCAGTCCGTCGACGCGCGGGTCGAGACGATCCGGGACCGCGGCCGGCTGTTGCTCGCCGGCACGCACGAGATCCGCTTCGACGAGAATACCGACCTGGTGATGCACCGGCGCAAGACGTTGCCATACCACCCCAACGGCATGACCTTCGCGGCCCGTGCGCCGGACGGCGACGTACTGCGGGAACGAACCTACTACTCGGTCGGCGGCGGCTTCGTGGTCAACGAGCAGGCGGCGGCCGGCGACCGGATCGTGCCGGACACGACCCCGCTGAAGTACCCGTTCACGACCGGCGCCGAACTGCTCGACCGGTGCCGCGAGTCACAGTTGTCGATCAGCGAGGTGATGCTCGCGAACGAACTGGCCTGGCGGACCGAGGACGAGATCCACGCCGGACTGCTGCGGATCTGGCAGGTCATGCAGGACTGTGTCCGCGAAGGCTGTGAGACCGAGGGGATCCTGCCCGGCGGTCTGAAGGTCCCGCGACGGGCGCACGCGCTGTACAAGAAGCTCTCGCAGGACCCGTGGTCGGTGGATCCGCTCAAGGTGATGGACTGGGTCAACCTGTTCGCGCTCGCGGTCAACGAGCAGAACGCGTCCGGCGGCCGGATCGTCACCGCGCCGACGAACGGTGCCGCCGGCATCGTTCCCGCCGTACTGCACTACTACCGGCGATTCGTGCCGGGGGCGACCGACGGGGGAGCGGTCCGGTTCCTGCTGACCGCCGGCGCGATCGGCGTGCTGTACAAGGAGAACGCGTCGATCTCCGGTGCCGAGGTCGGCTGTCAGGGCGAGGTCGGGTCGGCCTGCTCGATGGCTGCGGCCGGTCTGTGCGAGGTCCTCGGCGGTACGCCGGAACAGGTCGAGAACGCCGCCGAGATCGCGATGGAGCACAACCTCGGCCTGACCTGCGACCCGGTCGGCGGGCTGGTGCAGATCCCGTGTATCGAACGGAACGCGATGGCCTCGGTGAAGGCGATCAACGCGGCCCGGATGGCGATGCACGGCGACGGCGTGCACGTGGTCACCCTGGACAAGGTGATCAAGACGATGCGCGAGACCGGCGCGGACATGAAGATCAAGTACAAGGAGACGTCGCGCGGCGGCCTCGCCGTCAACGTCATCGAGTGCTGAACAGGCCCGGATCCTCGACGTGGGCGTTGTGTCCGAGTCCGGGGAGCACGACGACGTGATCGTGCAGGGCGCGTAGTTCCTCGTCGGTGTTCATCGCGTCCCGTTCGCCGCGGGCGAGGACGACCTCGGCCTTGCTCTCCGCGATGAGCCGTGGCATGTCGGGTACTCCGACGCCGAAGGTGCCCGGGTCCATGGCCAGTCGCCAGCGGCCGTCGGCCTGGGTGAGCCCGTGTTCGACGACCGGAGCGCTCGGGTCGACGAGTCCCTGCAGACCGGAGACCTTGAGGAACCGGGCGGCCGCGTCCTCGCGGTTGTCGAACCACGCGACCGGCTTCTGCGCCAGCGCACCGGCCCGGCCCAGGTCGTCCGCGGACCAGGTGACCTTCACGCCGAGGGCGATCACCCGGTCCACTGCGATGCCGTAGCGGCCGCTTGCCAGTTCGAGTGCGATCACGCCGCCGAGTGAATGGCCGACGATCTCGACGTCACGTCGTACCCGAAGCGTCTCGGCGACGGCCGCGGCCATCGAGGCGAAGGTGTACGACGGCAGGGCGGCGGCCGAGCCGTGTCCGGGCAGATCGGGGGCGAACCGCGGTTGCGGCCAGGCGTCCCACACCCGGCCGTTCGCGCCCAGGCCGTGCAGCAGCACCAGAGAAGACATGAGAGCAGGCTGGCACAGGAACTGCCGCGCCGCCCGGGCGATAGGCGCGCCTTCAGTTAACTCCTTGCGATTCTACGAATGCGTACTGGAACGAAAGTGCCCGTCCATTGCGATCTAGCGTGGAATTTCTTCCAAGGGCTGTTTGAAACGCTGGTGTTGCCGATAACCTGCGGGACTTGTGAAGCCGAACTCTGCCGCGGCAGACCGCCGCCCGCCCTGGCAGAACCGTCCGCGGCTGCTCCAGGCTGTCGTCGCGGCCGGGGCCCTGCTCCTCCTGTACGCCGTCCTCGTCGTCATCGCCCTGCTCGGCGGTCCCCGGATCGGCGCCTCCTTCCTGCCGCTCCCCGGCGGCGGCCCGGACCCGGCCAGCCCGGTCGCCGGCCTCAACCCCGGCCCCCTCCCCACCGGCGGCCCGACCCTCCCCCGCGGCCCCGAAACCCAGGCGCCAACCACTGCGCCGACGACCGTCCCGGCCACCGCGCCCCTGATCCCGGGCGCCACCTCACCGTTGCCCTTAGCAACAACCGCGACCGGTCAGCTCACCCAGGGCACCCCGAACACCCCCTGCCCCACACCGAACCCGACCCCGCAACTGGTCGACCACAAAGACCCCACCCTCCCCCCACCCACCAAGCTCCCCCCGAAGCCCACCACCACG